>DASUBU010000036.1:0-5808 GCA_035763125.1 Ktedonobacterales bacterium | reverse complement strand
CCGAAGGCGCGCTCGCCGAAGAGGAACACGCCGAGAAAGGCCGATTCGGCGAAGAAGGCGAACGCGCCTTCCATCGCCAGCGTCTGCGCGATGATGTCGCCAGCGTAGATCGAGAAGCGCGGCCAGTTGGTGCCGAACTGGAACTCCAGCGGGATGCCCGTCACCACGCCCATGATAAAGGTGATGGCGAAGAGCCGGCCCCAGAAGCGCGCGGCCTGGTTGTAGATCTCCTCCTTGCTGCGCATATAGAGCGTCTTGAGCACCACCAGCAGCAGCGCCATGCCCATCGTGAGCTGGGGGAAGAGATAATGGAAGCCAGCGGTGAACGCGAACTGCACGCGCGAGAGGAAGATCGGATCGTCCATCGGAAAAGCCTCCTGCAACTGTCACGCCGTCTGCACGGCCGCGCTTGTACCCGCATCCGCGTTGGCAAGCGAGAACACGTCGTTCTGCGTCTCATAGAGCCGCCGGTAGAGTCCTCCGGCCGCCAACAGCTGATCGTGTGTGCCGCGCGCGACGATCCGCCCGCCATCGAGCACGAGGATCTGGTCCATGCGCCCCATGCGCACCAGCCGATGGGTGATGATGACCAGCGTGCGGTGGCGGGCATAGTCGTCCAGGGCGGCAAGCAGGGCCGCCTCGGTGACGGGATCGAGGTTGGCGGTCGGCTCGTCCAGGATGAGCACCGGTGCCTCCGCCAACAGTCCACGCGCAATGGCGAGTCGTTGCCGCTCGCCGCCCGACAGGCGCAATCCCTGCTCGCCGACCCAGGTGTCGAGTCCTTCTGGCAGGTTGCGGACGAAATCGCCGAGCTGGGCGATCTCCAGCGCGCGCAGGAGCTGCTCGTCGGTGGCGTCGGGCCGCGCGAAACGCAGGTTGCCACGCAGGGTAGCATTGAAGAGGTAGGCGTCCTGCTCCACCAGCGTGACGGTCGCCCGTAGGTCGCGCAGCGCGAGACGGCGCAGGTCAACGCCCGCGAGGCGGATGGCGCCCGTGTCTGGGTCGTTGAGGCGGACAGCCAGGCGGCCGAGAGTGCTCTTGCCCGCGCCGCTGGGGCCGACAATCGCCACACGCCCTGGGAACGGCATGCCGAAGGTGACGTCACGGGTAGCGTCCTCGCCGGGCGGCGCGTAGGCGAAGGTGACGCCGTCGAAGGCCAGCGCGGGGGGGCTTCCAGCCTCCTCGGGCAGCAGTGGGAGGACGGGAATCGGCGCTGGATGCTCAGGGTCGGCCACCAGCGGCCGCCTGTCGAGCACGTCGAAGACGCGGCGCCCGGCAGCCAGCGTGCGGCCGAGGGATTGCAGCGCCGGGGCGAGCGGCTGGATTGCCTCGAAGCTGGCCAGCATCACCAGCGCGACGAACGCCAGGTAGACGCCGCCGATGCGCTGCATGCCCACCAGCGGAATGGCGACCACCAGCACGACCCACATCGCCGCCGTTTCGACGAGGTCGCCCATGGTCCGCGCGATCCCTGCGGCCAGCGCGGCGCGGCGTTCGAGCGCGGCGACGGCGGCATCCCGGCGGGCCAGTCGTTCCGCGTAGGTCCGCTCACCGCCGAACGCGACGATCTCGCGCATGCCCTGGATGCCGTCCACCAGCAGCGCCTGCAGCGCGGCGCGCGCCACTGGATAGTGGGCGTCTTCGCGCGTCAGGTGTTGCGCGACAATTGGCACGAGGATAGCGCCAACCGCCAGCATCGCCAGCGCTGCCCAGGCGAGCGCTGGGCTGAACAGCGCGAAGAGGCCCGAGGTCAGCAGGGCGACGAGCGCCGCGACCAGGAACGGCCCGACCACGCGCAGGTAGAGGTGCTGCAGCTCGTCCACGTCGCTGACGAGCCGGGCCAGGAGGTCGCCGCCGGCGTGATCCTGCGATTGCGTGGGCGAGAGCGAGACCAGGCGGCGGAAGACCTGCGTGCGCAGGCGTGCCAGCAGCCGGAAGGTTAGGCTGTGGCCGGAGAGACGCTCGGCGTAGCGCGCCGCGGCACGTCCAACACCGGCGAAGCGCACGATGTAGATGGGCAGCGTGAGCGTGACGACCAGCGGGCGCAGCGCGGCATCCGAGACGAGATAGGCCGCCATGCCGAGCAAGCCGATGTTGCAGGCGATCATGGCAACACCGAGGAGCACAGTGAGGCAGACACGCCAGCGGAATGGCGCGAGGAGAGCCGCAAGGCGGCGCGCGGTGGTCACGTCGGCACCTCCACCTCCGCGCTTACGCTGACCGCGCCTACCAGCCGGGCATAGGTCCCGGCGCGCCGCAGCAGGTCGGCGTGCGTCCCCACCTCGGCGACGTGGCCGCAATCGAGCACGACGATCTGGTCGGAGGACGCGGCAGTGCTCAAGCGGTGGGCGACCACGAGCACGGTGCGCTTGCGCGACAGCGTCTCAAGTGACCGGCGGACCAACAGCTCGCTCTCGGGATCGAGGCTGGACGTCGGCTCGTCGAGGATCAGCAGCGGGGCGGGCTTGAGGAAGGCGCGGGCGATGGAGAGACGCTGCGCCTGGCCCGCGCTCAGCCGTGCGCCGCGCTCGCCCACTGGTGTGTCGTAGCCCTGCGGGAGCCGCGCGATGAACTCCGCCGCGCCGGCCCGCTCCGCCGCCCGCGCCAGCTCGGCGTCTGTGGCCGTGGGCTTCGCCAGCCGCAGGTTCTCGGCGACGCTGCCCGCGAAGAGATAGGGCCGTTGCGGGACGAGCGCCACCAGCTTGCGCCAGTGCTCTGGCGGCAGCTCGGCGATGGAGATGCCGTTTGCGGTGATGTCGCCTGCCTGTAGCTCGATGAAGCGCAGCAGCAGGTTGACGAGTGTGCTCTTGCCGGCGCCGCTGGGGCCGACCAGCGCCGTGCGCGTGTGGGGCCGCAGCGTGAAGGAGACGCCGTCGAGGGCCGGCCGCGTGGCATCGCCGTAGGTGTAGGACATGTCGTGCAGGGCGATTGTCAGCGGCGCATCGGGCAGCGGAGCAGGGGACATGGCATCAGGCATGATCGCGCTCGCTGGGGGCGCGGGAGTCGCCAGGATCGCGCCGATGCGCTCCAGAGCCGCTGTGCCCTCCATGGCGGCATGACGCGCGCCGCCCAGCTCGCGCAGCGGGCGGTAGAACTCAGGCGTCAGTAGCAGCACGAAGAACGCGCGCTCGAAGGAGATGCCGCCGTTGAGGAGGCGAATGCCGAGGGTGACGGCGACGACGCCGATGGCGGCGGCGATGAGGAATTCAAGCGCCATGCCGGAGAGGAAGGCCATGCGCAGCACGGCCATTGTCCGCTGGCGATGGCGCTCGCTGACGCGCGCCACCCGATCGCCCTCAGCCGTCGTCTGGCTATGCAGCGCGAGGGTGGAGACGCCCTGCAGCATGTCAAGCAGGTGGGCGCTCAATCGCGAGAGGCCTTCCCACTGTAGCTTGATGCGTCCCTCGGCGTAGCTGCCCACGAGCGCCATCAGCAGGGGAATCACGGGCGCGGTCACCAGCAGCAGCGCGGCGCTGAGCAGATCGGCCGGAGCGACCGCCACGGCGATCACCAGCGGCACGAGCACGCTCAGCGCGACCTGCGGCAGATAGCGCCCGACGTAGGCATCCAGCCGATCCACGCCCGCCACCGCCGTATTGACCAGCTCGCCGGTGCGCTCGCCCGCGCAATATGCGGGGCCGAGTCGCGTCAGGTGGGCGAAGAGGCGCTCGCGCGTGATGGACTTCGCGCGGGTGGCGGCGTGCTGGGCGGTTGCCTCGCGCGCGCCGGCCAGCACAGCCCGCAGCGCGCCAGCGGCCAGGAACAGCGCAAGCAGCGGCCCAACGACAGAGAGAAGCGCGCCGCGCAGGAACACGTCGCCTACGACACGGCTGAGCAGTGCCCACTGGACAATCGCCCCGGCTGCGGTTGCGACGCCGAGCGTGACGGGCGGGAGCAGTGAGCGCCATAGCGTGGGCAGCTCGCGCAGCACCCGGCGATTCATCGGCCCTCTCTCCTTCGCACGGCCCTTAGTCGCCCCTGGGGCCGCGTAGCTCCGAGGGCTTCAGCCCGCTTCGTGTGTGCCCCGGCAAGTGCCGTGCCGAGAATCCAATCGGGCACTCTCCAACGGGATGAAACATGCTGAGCAACTGAGAAGTTGAAGTGGTGGTTTGATAATTGCTCAATTGTCGGCTTGTCAGGATGTCGTCGCTGGCGGCACGCGGCGCTATCCAGTTGGCGGTGCGCCACGGCAGTTCTACGATCTACCGCAAGGACCGGAGCGCAGCAGTACATGTTTACCCTTGGCATCAACGCCGCTTACCACGACTCCTCGGCGTGCCTCGTGCGCGACGGCGCGCCGCTCGCGGCGGCGGAAGAAGAGCGCTTCACGCGGATCAAGCACGGCAAGCGCCCGATCCCCTTCTCGACCTACGAGCTGCCCTACGCCGCGATTGACTACTGCCTGCGCGAGGCCGGCATACGCCTGGGGGAGGTGGATGCCGTGGCCTACGCCTACGATCCGTACCTGCTGCTGCGCGCGCGCCGCGATGACGCCACACTGACACTGCCGTTGGAGCCGAGCACCCACCCGACGCCGGCCGAGTGGGAATCGGCCTGGGACCCGCTCTTTCTCGCCTCGATCGTCAATGCGCCGCGGCATCTGGCGAGCGGCGCCCCGCACCATCTGCGCGCGCGCTTCCGTGGCGCGCGGCCGGACGGCCCGTACCGCTGGCACTTCGTCGAGCACCACATCGCGCATGCCGCCAGCGCCTTCCATGCCTCGCCGTTCGCGCGCGCGGCGGTGCTCACGCTCGATGGCCGGGGCGAGCGCGCCACGACGACCTACAACACCGGCGCGGGCAACCGGCTGGAGCGGCTGGGCCAGGTAGACTACCCGCACTCGCTGGGCCTGCTCTACGAGCAGGTGACTGAGTATCTCGGCTTTCTGCCCTCCTCGGATGAGTACAAGGTGATGGCGCTGGCCTCGTTCGGCACGCCCCGCTATCTCGATCTCTTCCGCTCGCTGATCCAGCTCCGAGGTGGCGGCCAATACACCATCGAGCCGCTTCGGCTGGAGGAGCGCCACGGGCCGCCGCGGCTGCGCGGGGAGCCGGTGGAGGCGCACCACGCCGATCTGGCGTGCTCGCTGCAGGTCGCGCTGGAAGAGGCGACGCTCGCGCTCACGCGCTGGCTCTATGAGGCGAGCGGCGAGCGCGATCTCTGCATCGCCGGCGGCGTCGGACTGAACTGCGTGCTGAACGCGCGGCTGCGCGACCGCGGCCCCTTCGAGCGCATCTGGGTGCAGCCGGCGGCGGGCGACGCCGGCACCGCGCTCGGCGCGGCGCTGTGGGTGGACGCGCAAGAGCGCGGCACGGATGAGCGCGCCTATGTGATGGAGCACGCCTTCCTGGGGCCGGCCTATGGCGACCACGAGATCGAAGCCTTCCTGCGTTGGTCGAAGGTGCCCTATCGCCGGCTGGACGACATCGCGGGCGAGGTGGCCGATCTGCTGGCGGCGGATAAGGTGATCGGCTGGTTCCAGGGACGCATGGAGTTTGGGCCGCGGGCGCTGGGGGCGCGCTCGATTCTGGCCTCACCGCTACACGCCGAGATGCAGGCGCGGCTCAACGAGATCAAGGACCGCGAGGACTTCCGGCCCGTCGCGCCGGTCGTGCTGGAGGAGGAGGCCGGCGAGTGGTTCGTCAACGGGGGCCAGTCGCCGTTCATGCTCTTCGTCTACGATGTGCGCCCGGATCAGGCGGCGCGCATTCCAGCGGTGCGCCACGTGGACGGCACGGCGCGCATCCAGACGATCAACCGTGCGCAGCAGCCGCTCTACTACGATCTGGTGCGGGCCTTCCAGGCGCG
>DASUBU010000035.1:0-38263 GCA_035763125.1 Ktedonobacterales bacterium | reverse complement strand
ACCGAAGACGAAGTCCGCCAGATCCTGCGCCTGCTGCCGCGCTATCGCGTGCTGCTGCACAACGACGACTACAACTCGATGGATTTCGTCGTGCTCGCGCTGCTGCGCACACTGCCCGCGCTGGGCATCGAGGGCGCGACGCGAGTGATGATCGAGGCGCACACCTCCGGCCAGGCCGAGGTGACGATCTGCCCCAAAGAGCAGGCCGAATACTACTGCGAGCGCCTCGAAGGCTTCGGCCTTTCCAGCACCATCGAGCCAGCCTGACCCCTACCGTGTGGATGCCGGCGCCTGCCGCCCGTCCAATACGCCGCGGCGGACCTTAAGCGCCTCGGCCCGCGCGACGGCGTCGCTGCGCGCCCCGCCCAGCTCGTGCTCCAGCACACGCCGCGCGATGGCGATGGTCGCCGCGTAGGTCGAGTCCATGCCGTAATACGAGAGGCTCCCCGCGCCCAGATTCTTGCCGCGCGTATAGGGCGTATCCGAGGCGTAGTGGATGACGCCCAGATCGAAGGGCAGCTTGGCGAAGTTGATGTTCTCGCTGGTGGGATAGCGCGTCATGTAGAGGCTCTCGTAGACCGCGTCGAGGTATGGCCCGGCCTCCATCTCTACCACGCTGTAGTTGGCGCGGTAATAGAAATCGAGATAGGCCCGATTTTGGAGGAAAGTACCCTTCGAGGAGACCGCCTTCTGATTGTCGAGCACCGCGCCGAAAACCAGATTCTTGCTGACGTCTCCGGCCGAGAAGCAGTTATCCAGCCAGTAGGTGTTCTGGCTGTGCTCATCCATCACGACGTTCGACATCATCACGTCGCCGATGCTACCGTTGAGGGTCGCGGCCTTGCCAAGAATATAGATACCCCTGACCTGTGAATTGTTCTCCAGCACTTCGCGCAGCACGCGGTAGGCGGCCATCCCCAGCGGGTAGTCAATGTTGACGATGATGCCGCGGCTCTCGGCCAGCCGTTCGACGCCAGGCACGCGAATGCGCGGATCGAGGTCCTGCGGGCGCAGGCGCGCCAGATCGAAAACCTGCACGTCCAGCTCAAGGCCGTAGCGCGCGCCTACATACCAGATGCCGCGCTCTTGTTCCTCCGCCACGCGGCTGCGCGCGAAGCCCTGGCCGGCATTGGTCCGCTGGTACTCACGGGCGGCGTAGTAGAGGAAATTCTGCCAGTTGCCCGGCGCCGTGCCCGCTTTGAGCTTGCGGTACTCCTCGCCTAGCAGGCTATCCGCCCCAGTCGAGGCGTAGCGCACCAGCTCGTCCTCGCGGCGCAGCGCTGTGCCCGAGAGGAGATTCGACAGCCCGTGGGTGTTACTAGAGACGAAGTAGACCGGGCGCCGCGCCAGCTTCAGCTCATCGAGCAGCTTGTTGACCGGCGCCCACCACTTGTCGGTCGCCCGCACGAAGCCGACGTGCGAGCCGCCCAGCATGCGCAGCGCGAAGTTCTTGCGCTCCTTGCCGATTGCCAGGAAGTTCGACCAGAGCTGGTCCCCCCACACCACTTCGATCCGGCGCCAGTCGTCCAGCGTGACATGCAGCCGCTCGCGCACGACCTTCGAGATTTCGGCATAGACCGGCGACGAGCGGTCTACGCGGCTCTCGAGGAGCTGCATGGTGGTCGAATCGGCGTTGAGCAGCCAATGAAACTTATTCCATTCGATTTGCAGCGCCACCAGTGTGGGCACGATGTCGTCGGTATCGCTGACACTTGCGATGAAGGCAGCCAGGGCGGACTTGCCGTCGTAGAACCACTTGCGCCGTCGCGCCGAAGCCGTCACCGCCTGCCACTGCTCGACGTTGAAGCCGTGCTGGGCGAAGACCTCTTCCGATTGGCCGAGCAGCACGCGCGCGGTATGCAGGATGGCGTTGGGCAGACGCAGAACGGCGTAGATGAAGGCGGACATGTCCGGCTCGGTGGAGCGCGCCTCAGGGTGCAGCACGGAGTCCACGTTGTAGTGCGCCTGCACGAGCGCCTTGAGTCCCACCTCGCCAGAGGTCCGCAGCAGCGTCTGGTAGGTGCGGATGTACATCTCGACCTCGCGCTTGCCGGCTTCGTGGCGCCCCTCGACGTTCTCGGTCAGGTCGCCGTCCACCGTCTGGCCGTTCATCCGCTCGGGGACTCGCCCCGCGTTTACTCCTGCTACCACCGTTGCCCTGCCTTCGCTCGCGCTGCCACGTCATCGCACATCGTTTGCGACATTATACGCGATGCCCCTCGTCTGGGCTATGGGTCTCCCTTTGCTGGCTCGCGCGCTCCAGGGTTCGGCAGCACTTCGGAAAGGGAAGCCACGCGCGCGCGCCGCGTGTTACCATATCTGCAGCGGCGCCGCTGCAGCGCTAATGTCTCGCCTCTCGCGAGTGCGGGAGGCGCAGTTGCCCGGAAGGAGAGTGCGATGGATCTGCGAGGCATTCAGGTAACCTGGTACGGGCACGGCACCTTCATGCTCAAGACACCGGCCGGCAAGACCATCCTCGTTGACCCGTGGGTGCATGGCAACCCGTCCTGTCCCGAAGCGCTCAAACACCTGTCCAAGCTCGATCTGATGCTGATCACCCACGCCCACTTCGACCACATTGCCGACGCCGTCCAGGTGGCGCAGCAGGCGCAGCCGGAGAAGGTGGTTGGCATCTTCGAGCTTGCCACCTATCTGCAAGGCAAAGGCGTCGCGAACGTCCAGGACATGAACAAGGGCGGCACACTCGACTTCGGCTGGGTGAGCGTCACGATGGTCCACGCAGACCATAGCTGCGGCATCACCGAGGGCGACCAGATTCTCTATGGCGGCGAGGCCGTCGGCTACATCCTGCGCTTCGACAACGGGCCGGTGATCTATTTCTCCGGCGATACCAATGTCTTTGGCGATATGGGCCTGTTCCACATTCTGTATCGGCCACAGATCGCCATCCTGCCGATCGGCGACCACTACACGATGGGCCCACGCGAGGCCGCCTATGCCGCCAAGCTGCTACAGGTATCGGGGGTGATTCCCGGCCACCACGGCACCTTCCCGCTGCTGACCGGCACGCCCGCGGAGCTGCGCCGGCAGCTCGCCGAGCTGGGCCTCAGCGGCGTCGAGGTCGCGGACATCGCGCCCGGCCAGACGATTGGCTAGCCCGGCTGGATCTGGCCGCTGGGGCGGCGGCGGCCGAGCGCGCGGAGGTGGTATAGTTTCGGTTGACGCCTGAACCCGTGATAGGGCCGGCCGTTCCGGCGCCAGCGTGGGGAGCTGCGCCCCCAGGCTCACCACAGATTGGAGATGCGCGATGACGACGACGTCACATGATGAGGCCGCCCCACGCGACGGCCTGCTCGTGGATAGCTACGGCCGGCGCATCAAGAGCATGCGCATCTCCATCACCGACAAGTGCAACTTCCGCTGCGTCTATTGCATGCCGGCTGAGGGGCTGCCCTGGCTGCCGCGCGCCGAAATCCTCACCTACGAGGAGATCGCCCACCTCTCGCGAATCGCCGTCGGGCTGGGCATCGAGCAGATTCGCCTGACTGGCGGCGAGCCGACCGTTCGGCGCGATCTGCCCGAGCTCATCCGCATGCTGCATAGCATTCCCGGCCTGCGCAGCCTCAGCCTGACCACCAACGGCGTCCTGCTCACGCGGCTCGCCGGCTCATTGGCCGAGGCGGGCCTGACACGCATCAACGTCAGCCTGGATTCGCTGGTACGCGAGCGCTTCGCGGAGCTCGCCCGGCGTGACGCGCTCGATCAGGTGCTCGCCGGCCTTGAGGAGCTGGAGAAGTATCCTACCATCCGGCCGATCAAGGTCAATGCCGTCGCTATGCGCGGCTTCACCGAGGCCGAGGTGCTCGACTTCGCCCGCCTGGCCCGCCGCAAGCCCTACGTCATCCGCTGGATCGAGTTCATGCCGCTGGACGCCGACCAGATCTGGCGCAAAGAAGACATTCTGACCGGCGGCGAGATCAAGGCGATCATCGAGTCGGAGTTCGGCCCACTGACGCGCATCACGACCGGCGACAAGTCGGAGACGGCCCGGCGCTACACCTTCGCGGACGGCGTCGGCGAGGTCGGCTTCATCAATCCCGTCAGCGAGCCGTTCTGCGCCACCTGCGACCGCATCCGTCTGACCGCCGACGGCCACCTGCGCACGTGCCTCTTCGCCCACGTCGAGACCGATCTACGTGCGCCCCTGCGCTCCGGCGCCGCCGACGAGGAGATCGCCCAGACGATCCGCGACGCCGTCTGGCACAAGGAGCTCAAGCACTACATCGGCGACAAGCGCTTCCGCCGCACCGCGCGCTCGATGTCCATGATCGGCGGCTAGCCAGCTTCGGTGTCACACCGTGCGCAGCGTGCCACCAGCCGCACGGCGCAGGCGATCCTCCAGCGCCAGGCCCAGCCCCTCACGGCCGAACGTGTGTGCCAGGATCACGTCCAGCCCGGCGGCGTCTAGCTCGCGCAGGGCGGCGTAGAGCCGCCGCGAGTGCTGCGCAAGGTCGCCGGAAGGCCCCAGCCGCGCCAGCGTGATCGCGCTCCCTGGCAGTGCCGCTTCCAGTGTCGCGGCCTCTTCGTCGGGCAGCAGCGCTCCCACGCGCTCACCGCCCGCCGCGGCGGCCTCCGCCGCCGCGCGCACCGCGGCCAACCCGCGCTCGCCCGCCGCATCGAAGACCAGCAGGCGCGTGTGCGGCGCATAGTGGCGCGGCATCTGGCCCGGCGCCCTGGCGGCAGCTCCCTCCGCGCCCCAATCTTCTCCCCTGGCTCGCGCCGGCAGCTCCAGCGGCCCTACAATCTCCGGCGCTACGGCTCGCAGTGCCTCTAGCGTCACCCCGCCCGGCCGCAGGATGCGCGGCGGCGATGCGGTGATATCCAGCACGGTGGATTCGACCCCGACCGCGCAGGGGCCGCCATCCAGCAGGCAGTCGATCCGGCCGTCGAGGTCTGCCAGCACGTGCGCCGCGGTGGTGGGGCTGGTGTGCATGAAGCGATTGGCACTGGGCGCCGCCACCGGCACGCCGGCCGCAGCGATCAGCGCGCGCGCCACCGGATGCGCTGGCACCCGCGCACCCACCGTCTCGCCGCCGGCCGTGACCACCAGCGGAATCGCCTCGCCACGCGGCAGGACGAGTGTCAGCGGCCCCGGCCAGAAGCGCTCGGCCAGCCGCCATGCTAGCGCGGAAACCTCACGCGCCACACGCCCCAGCTCGTCCGCCGCCGCCAGGTGCACGATCAGTGGATCGCTGTATGGCCGCTGCTTGGCCTGGAAGATGCCTTCGGCTGCCCCGGCGCTGGTGGCGTCGGCGCCCAGACCGTAGACCGTCTCCGTCGGGAAGGCTACCAGCCCGCCACCATGCAGGATGGCTGCCGCGCGCTCGATCGCTCCTGGCTCCTCCGCGCGCAGAACGAGCGTGCGCCGCGCCGCCCACCCGTCTGAGTTCGCCATGCGCGTCCCTCCCTGCTTTGCGCGCCGAGATTGTCACGTCTCCGGCCGCACGCAGACATTCTATCAGTTACCTCGCCGTCGAATGATGGAGACCAAGCCTATTGCTGTTCCCTATCGGCCTCGTGTTCGTTGCCAATCTAGGGAAGCAGGTGTATTATTGGGCAGTGTTCGCTATAACCGGACGGTGCAATGGTGCGCGGTCCGGTGACGAGTGTCCCGCGGGCGGGGAGGGTGGTGTTGGGTAAGCAGCTTCGGCTCCAGGCGTCCGCACTGACCGATATCGGGCGGCGGCGCGAGCGCAATCAAGATAGCACGGCGCACTTGGTGCCGAAGGACGAACAGTCGCTGGCCGAGAAGGGTGCGCTCTTCGTCGTCTGCGACGGCATGGGCGGCTACGCCGCTGGCGAAGTAGCCTCCGAGCTCGCCACCAAGGCCATCCGCGACACCTACTTCGCAAGCGATGAGTCCAATATCATCAGCCGCATCGCCGGGGCGATCTCCGAGGCCAATCACGCTGTCTTTAGCTACGCCCAGGAGCATCCAGAGACGGCTGGCATGGGCACCACCTGCGTCGTGCTCGTACTGCAGGGTGGCCGCGCTTTCTTCGTCAACATCGGCGACAGTCGTGCCTATCTGATTCGCGACGGCCGCATGCGGCAGGTCACACAGGATCACTCATGGGTCGCCGAGCAGGTTCGCGCGGGAGTGCTGAGCGAGGAATCGGCCCGCACCCATCCCCACCGCAACGTCATCACACGCAGCCTGGGCACCCAGCCCAACGTGAGCGCCGATCTCTTCATCGAGACGATCCAAGACGGCGACCGGGCGCTGCTCTGCAGCGACGGCCTGCACGGCTACGTCGAGGAGCAGGTGATCGAGCAGACGCTGCTTGACCATGCAGACCCCGACCACGGCACCCAGCACTTGATTGACCTGGCCAATGAAAATGGCGGCCCCGACAACATCTCCGCCATCATCGTCCACATGCTGGAAGTGCCGCCCATCAGCGCCGAGCTTGATATCCCCGATGGGCAATCTGAGAAGCAAATCAACACACAGCCGATGCCGGCGGTCGCCGCGCCGCGCCGCGGAGGCCGGACACGCCCATCAAACAAGAAGCCGAATACGGCGGCCTCCGCCGACAAACTCGCCAGCCACTCCTCTAGCCGCCGTGCAACGAATGCTGTCCTGACCCTTCTCGCGCTCCTCCTCGTCGGCGTCCTGGCTGCTGGCTTCTGGGACTACAACTATGGTCCTTATGCAAGTGCCCGCACCGCGACAGCGCAGCTCAACGGTGACGTGGCGGCAGCGCAGCAGGCAATTCAGCAGGCGAACGGGCAGGACCCGGCGAGCGCATTGGCCGCGCTCGCCACCGCCCGCGAGCGCCTGCTCAGCGACCTCACCGATCCCCAGGTGGATCCGCAGAGCGTGCAGAACGCGCAAGCTGTGCTGGATGGCCCGCTCGCAGCGGCCGTGCAGGCGGCACTGCAACAATACAACCGGAACGCGGTCATCATACCTCTGTCGCTGGGCAGCGTCGTCACCCATACGGGCGTGACGTGCGCCGACCCCGCCGCCTCGAATGCGACCGTCCCGCTCGACACACCGAGCGCGCTCGTCGCGGCGGCCGCACCGCGCGGCACGCTGGCCGGCACGCAATTGCTCTACGCCCTCACCGCAGGCGCGGGCAGCCTCTACCAGCTTGGCGTCCCCCTCGATGCCACTGGCCATCCCGTCTCAGGCACTGTTATCTGCATTGCGCAGCATCTGCCAAACGTCGCTCGCACTGTCGCCATCACCCTTGAAGGCACAACGCTCTACGCCCTCACGCAGCAGAGCGGTGGCGCCTTCGAGGTGCTGACGCTCGTGCCCAATGGCTTTGGCGCCGCGGGCCTGCCCAACCTCAAGGTGGCGTCGCGCTTCACGCTCAAGACGCCAAATGGCGAACATCCCAATCTGCTAGCCGCGCAAGGCGACACGGCATTCGTGGCCTATCAGGCAGGCACGAGTGGAGCGCCTGGTGTGTGGCTCTTTCGCAGTAACCCCGGGCGTGGGCCAGCCGCTACCGTCGCATTGCCCCAGCCTGCCGTCTCGGTCGCCGCCACCGGCGGCGCACTCTACGGCCTGCTCGGAGATGGCACCCTCGGCCAGCTCGGCGCTGGCAACGCCTGGCAGCAGCTCGGCGTCCAGGTCCAGAGTCCGCTCAGCCCCGACGACCCCGCGCTCTACCAATCAGGCACGCCGGTGCCAACTGTCCCCACTGGCGACTCCGCATCAACCGGCAGCGGCACTCTCTTCCCCGCCAGCGCCGCGCTGATCACCGATCCTGCATTGCCGTCGCATGTGCTGCTGAACGATGGCGCCCACAATCGTGTGATCCGTCTGGTTGCCACGTCCGGGGGCCCCGGCCTGGGCTACTCGATGCAGTACGTCTACAGCCTGCCCCTGTCGAATTTGGCTCCGCTCGCCGTCTCCTCGAATGGAACCACGCTCGCCGTCTTCGGCTGGAGCAACGGCAATCTGATTGCGCTGCCGATTGATGAGCCGAAGGCATAACGAGGTCCTCACCCGCGAGGAGCGTTTCGCAGTACAATGTCCCTGAACATCCCCGCGCGATCTGCGCGATCACCGTTGGAATCCACCGTCAAGGAGCTCGCTTCTCGTGCCTTCTCGTACGCCAAAATCTGCCGCCGCTGCTTCGTCCGGCGCCAGCACCGCCAGCTCTGGGCGCCGGGCACCGGCTGAGCCAACTGCGTCGCCGCTCGCCACCGCGCTGCGCACTGTCACCTGTGGCGAGCTGACCGCCGCCGATGTTGGCCGCCATGTCTTGATGACCGGCTGGGTTGCCCACCGCCGCGACTATGGCAAGCTGATCTTCATTGACTTGCGCGATCGCTACGGCCTGACACAGGTCGTCTTCGATCCCGAGCGCAACCCAGAGAGCGCCGCCGCCCACGCCGTGGCCGCCGAAGCGCGGCTCGAATACGTCCTGCGCATCGAGGGGGTGGTGGTTCGCCGCCTGCCCGGCAAGGAGAACCCGAACCTCAAGACCGGCGAGATCGAGGTCGAGGCACAGCGCACGGAGGTCCTCAACCCCGCCAAGGTGCCGCCCTTCCCCATCGCCGACCACGTCTCGGCCGACGAGTCGCTGCGCCTGCGCTACCGCTATCTGGACCTGCGCCGCGAGACGATGCGCCACAACCTCGAGCTGCGCCACCGCGTCGTCAAGCGGATCCGCGACTTCCTGGACACACGCGGCTTCGTGGAGGTGGAGACGCCGATCCTGACCAAGAGCACCCCCGAGGGCGCGCGCGACTACCTGGTGCCGAGCCGGCTCTATCCCGGCGAGTTCTACGCGCTGCCTCAGGCGCCCCAGCAGTTCAAGCAGCTCCTGATGGTGGCTGGCGTGGATCGCTACTTTCAGATCGCGCGCTGCTTCCGCGACGAAGACCTGCGTGCCGACCGCCAGCCGGAGTTCACCCAGCTCGACCTTGAGATGTCGTTCGTCTCGGAGGCCGACGTGATGGGCATGATCGAGCAACTGCTGATTGATCTGATCACTAGCACGACGGGCAAGCGCATCAAGCAGGTGCCATTCCCGCACATTGCGTTTGCCGAGGCGATGGAGCGCTACGGCAACGACCGCCCCGATATGCGCTTCGACCTGCTGCTGACCGATGTGACGGCGCTGGCTGGTGAGAGCAGCTTCGGCGTCTTCCGCGGCGCCGTCGAGCAGGGCGGCATCGTCAAGGGACTGCGCGCGCCGGGCCTGGCGAGTGCCACGCGCAAGGAGCTGGATGAGCTGACCGAGACGGCCAAGACACTGGGCGCCAAGGGACTCGTTACGCTGGCGCTGACCCCTGAAGGTCCCAAGGGCCCCATCACCAAGTTCGTGCCACCGGCCGAGCTCGATGCGCTGGTGGCGGCACTGGGCGGCGAGACGGGCGATCTGCTGCTCTTCGTCGCCGACCGGCCCAAGGTCGCGAACGACGTGCTCTCGCGGCTGCGAGGCCGGTTGGGCGAGCGGCTGGAACTGATTGACCCGCACGAGATGGCGTTGTGCTGGGTGGTGGACTTCCCGCTGCTGGAGATCATCGAAGAAGACGGCCAGCAGCGCTACCACGCGACGCACAACCCCTTCTCGGGCATGCGCCCCGGCGAAGAGCCGCTGCTGGAGAGCGAGCCGCTCAAGGTAACGGCGCGGCAGTACGACATCGTCTGCAACGGCTACGAGATCGGCGGCGGCAGCATCCGCATCAACCAGCCCGAGCTGCAGCGTCGTGTCTTCCAACTGTTGGGCCTCTCCGACGAGCAGATCGGCGAGCAGTTCGGCCATATGCTCGAAGCGTTCGAGTTCGGCGCGCCGCCCCACGGCGGCATCGCGCTCGGTATTGACCGGCTCGTCATGCTGCTCTCCAACAGCGCCGAATCCATCCGCGACGTGATCGTCTTTCCCAAGAACCAGGGAGGCCAGGATCTGCTGATGCGCGCGCCCTCACCGGTCGCCGAGCAGCAGCTTCGCGAGCTGAGCCTGCGCCTGCGCGAGCCCGAGCGCAAGCCGTAGCCATCGCCGGTCAACTCCTGCCAGCTCTCCTCATCTCCGGACACGACTTCGCGCCAGTGAGGCAATCTTCGCTGGCACAACCTTGACGTCCGGCTTCCCGGCTCCTCATAACTGGAACAGGTGTTCTTGTGTGAGGAGCCAGCCCCTATGCACGCGCTGACGCTTGCCGCTTCTCCAGGCGCCCCCACGGTGGGTGCCTGGTCTGCGTGCATGCGTGCTGGTTGGCCCTCCACGATCGGTGCGCAAGCGGCCGGCGACGCCGAGTCTGGCGTCGGATCGGTGGGTGGGGCGAGTCTGCGGTTCGCCTGCGTCGTCCTCGATCCGCCCACGGCGCGCCATCCCGGCGCAGCGTCGGATCGCACGTCCGAGCGCGTGCTGGATGGCTCCGGCACCCGCAATGCCGCCCATGACGCCCTACTCGCCGCCTGCCGCCTCGTCACCCCGCGCGTCGAAGCGCTCCCCACACACACAGCACTGCTCGATCTTGGCCCCGGCGCCATCACAGCCGCGGAGGCAGAGCGCGCCGTCGCCCTCATTCGCGCCCGCCTCGCCGTGCGCGATAGCCTGCGCACATACGCCGGCATCGGCCCCAGCCTCACCCTTGCGCAGCTCGCCGCTCGCGCCCGCGAACGCACACGTGCCGCGCCTACAGCGCTCGTCACCGCCGAGGCCGCGCCGACCTTTCTCGCCGCACTGCCCATCGCCGCCCTGCTTGACCTCCATCCGCGCGACGCTATCGCCGCCGAGACCGTCCAGCGGCTCCGGCACTACGGCATCGCGACCCTCGGCCAGCTCGTCCGCCTCGGCGAAGCGGCCCTGCGCGCTCACTTCGGCGACGCCACCGGGCGCCTGCTCTTCGCCGCCGCCAACGGCCTCGACCTGCGGCCGCTCTGCCCGACACCTCCTGCCCGCCAGCTCCATTTCCGGCTGCGGCTCGCCACGCCGCTGGCGCCCGAGCGGCTGAGGGATGGGCTGGCGCCATTCGCTGTGCGTGCTGCTGCCCGCCTGCGCGCGCTCGCCATCCAGGCTCGCACACTGCGCGTGCGCGTGCGCTGGGAGCGCGGCGGCGAGCAGCTCTTTGCGCACATTCTGCGCGAGCCAACCGCCGACGCGGACCTCCTCGCGCGCCACCTCACGCGGCTCCTCGCGCCACTGCTGCCGGAAGTCTCCGACGCATCGAGGGCCACCCCTGGCGGGGCGGACGCGAGCAATCTGGATCTGATCAGCGACTTCAGCCTCACGCTCGGCGGACTGGCTCCCGCCCGGCCAGCACAGCCCGCGCTGTGGCGCCTGCGCGTGCGACGCATCGAGACCATCGCCGCCGCCGCCGAAACGCTCACCCAGCGCCACGGCCATTCGGTCCTCTACTCCCCGCGGCTCGCGATCCCCGACGCCATTTTCCACGAGGACCGCTACGCGCTGACGCCCTTTGCTGCTGCCAGGTCAGACGTTTCACCTGCCAAGCGCATGCCCCTGCCAGCGCACTCATGTCCGGCATCGCAGCCCGATGCCTGGGAGCAGGTGCCCCATCGCCTGCACTGGTGGTGATGTCCGATGACTCGTCACTACGGTCAGCCAATCGCCGTCACTGCCGCAAAGAGTGGCATGGGACAGCCTGCCGCTTTCCGCTGGCGCGGTGTGCGCTACCGCGTGCGCGAGGTTCTTGCCACCTGGCATCTGCGCGACCGCTGGTGGGAGGCGGCTCCGCCGGCCGATGCGCCCACCATATCCGGCGCCAGCGACCGCCACTACTACCGGCTGCGCTGCTCTAGCGACCTGCTCTGCGACGTCTACTACGACGCCACCCGCGATGGCTGGGTGCTCGACCGCGTACATGATTGAGCAGCAAGCGGAGGAGCACACGATGGCGGCACCCCAGCCCGAGTACGTGGAGCTTCACGCCCACAGTGCCTTCAGCTTCCTGCGGGCCGGCAGCTCGGTGGAGGCGCTGGTGGCGCGCGCGGCGGCACTGGGCATGCCCGCGCTCGCTCTGACCGACTTCATGACGCTCGCCGGCGTCGTGCGCTTCCAGGCCGCCTGCGCACAGTACGGCATCCGCCCGATCGTGGGTGTCGAGCTGGCGGTGGCCGATCCCATCTTCGGCGACGCCGCCGCCCCCGGACATCTCGTCGCGCTGGCGCAATCGGCTGAGGGCTACGCACGCCTCTGCCAGCTCCTCTCCGACGCCAATCTGGCCCGCCCCGAGGCGCCGAGCATCTCCTTCCAGGCGCTCGCCGCGGAGCCGCGCGACCTGATCCTGCTCACCGGCGGGCGCAACGGTCCCCTCACGCGGCTAGTGCTGGCCGGTCGCCTCAGCCAGGCAGAGGCGCTGGCCGCACGCTACGCCGATGCCTTCGGACCTGAGCGGGTCTTTGTCGAGCTGCAGCACCACCGGCTGCCCGAGAGCATGGGGCTCATGCACCACCTATCAAGGATCGCGGAGGCCGCCAGTGTGCGCTGCGTCGCCACCAACGGCGCCCACTATGCCACCCGCGATGACTACGCGCTCTACGACCTGCTCACCTGTGTGCGGCTGGGCATCACGGTGGATCAGCGGCACACCGAGCGACCGCGCAACGACGAAGCGTACCTCAAGGGAGCGCACGAGATGGCCGCGCTCTTCGCCGCGCTACCCGGCGGACCTGCGGCGCTGGCCGCCAGCGAGCAGATCGCCGCGCGCTGCGAGCTCTCGCTGCTCAAGGGTGTCTGCACCGCCCCCCACGTCCCAATCCCCGACGGCCACACGCCCACTATGCACCTGCGCGCGCTCTGCACGGAGGCGCTCGTCCGCCGAGAAGGGCGTGCGGCGGACGCCCCTACACATGGGGCGACACCGGTGATTGTCCGTGCAGGTCGCAAGGGACTTCAGCAGGGCGCCGCGGCAGCAGCGATCCCCACGATGGCACGCGACGGCCAGCGAGGGCGTCCGCAGGACGCCCCTACAAACGAGGCGCGGCGTGGATCCGCCGGTTCCCGGCCTGAAGGGCTGGGGCCAATCCCGTCTGGCAATAGTACACTAGCTCCAGCAGGGTGCGCACTGGCGTCCCTTCCTCCCACTCCTCCCTCTGCCTCCGTATCCTCCGTGACCTCTGTGCCCTCTGTGGTGAGCTCTCTCTCCCCTTACCGGCGGCAGCTTGAGCATGAGCTGGCGGTGATCGAGCGGCTGGAGCTGGAGGAGTTCTTCCTCTGCGTCGCCGACATCACGCGCCAGGCGCGGGCTATGGGCATCCGCTGCAGCGGGCGCGGCTCGGCCGCCAACAGCCTCGTCGCCTATCTGCTCGGCATCACCGGCGTGGACCCCATCCAGCACCATCTGCTCTTCGAGCGCTTCCTCAACCCAGATCGGAAGGGAATGCCGGATATTGACGTGGATGTGCAGAGCGACCGCCGCGACGAGCTGATCCGCTACGTCGAGCAGACCTACACCAAGCGCCACTCCGCGATGGTCGCCAACGTCAATACCTACCGCGCGCGCGGCGCTCTGCGCGACGCCGCCAAGGCCCTCGCCTATCCCCTGCCGCTCGTCAACCGGATGTGCAAGCTGCTGCACCATCACGCCGCCCGCGAGACGCTGCCCACCTACCGAGACGAGCTGGCCGCCTTGATCCGCGCCGCCGCCCCGTCTGCCGACTGCGAGCGCTGCCTCGACCGTCTGCCGCTGCTGCTCGGGCTCGCCGCACGCCTGATCGGTCTGCCGCGCCACCTCTCGCTGCACAACGGCGGCATCGTCCTCTCACGCGAGCCGCTCTCGCGCCTGCTGCCGGTGCGTCTCTCCGCCAATGGCGTGCGCGCACTGGAGGTGGACAAAGACGACGTCGAGCGTCTCGGCCTCATCAAGTTCGATCTGCTCGGCCTGCGCACGCTGGGGGCGATCGAGGAGGCGCTCATGCTGATCGAAGAGACCACCGGCCAACGCCCCGACGTGGATCACCTGCCCACCGACCCGCCCGACCCGGCTACCATGCACCTCATCCGCGCCGGCCAGACGCTCGCCGTCTTCCAGATCGAGAGCCCGGGCCAGTGGCACCTGCTCGCCCAGACCCAGCCCCAGACCTTCGACGACCTGATCGTGCAGACCGCGCTCTTCCGGCCCGGCCCCATCCAGGGCGGCTTCGTCCATCCGTACGTCCTCCGCCGCCAGGCGCGCCAGCGCACCGGTTCCAGCGGCAATGGCTGGCACGACGCCGTCCAGACGCCCTGGCACGGCGAGCACGATCCCGACGACTTCTGGACACGCCACCCCGTGCTCGGCCCAATTCTGCGCGATACCGAGGGCATCCTGCTGTTTCAAGAGCAGATCCTCGAGATCGCCCACCACTTCGCCGGGCTTTCCTACGCCGAGGCCGACGGCTTCCGCCGCGCCATGTCGCACGCGCGCGCCCCGGCTGAGATGGAGGCGATGCGCGGCCGCTTTGTCGCCGGGGCGGCCGCTTGTGGGGAATCGCCGGCCGACGCCACGCGCGTCTTCGAGGCTATCAGCCACTTCGTCGGCTACGGCTTCTGCCGCTCGCACGCCGCCGAATTCGCTCGCACCATCTACGCCACCGCCTGGCTAAAAGCACACTATCCCGCGCACTACCTCGCCGCCTTCCTCAGCTCGCAGCCGGCCGGCTTCTTCCCGCCGCACGTCGTCCTCGAAGAGGCACGCCTGCTCGGCATCCCGATCCTGCAGCCCGACATCAATCGCAGCGAGGAACGCTTCACCGTCGAGGCAGTGGGCGCAGCGCGCCGCCGCTGGGCCATCCGCATCAGCCTGCGCCAGGTGGCCCACGTCGGCGACGAGCTGGCCGAGGCGATCCTATGGGAGCGCCGGCCCGCACGACACATCGCCACGCCCACTTCACTGGAGACCGCTTCGGTACCAGATGCCAGCGCGCCGCGCCCCTTGCGTCCTTTTGTCTCGCTCGCCGATGCCTGCACCCGCCTGCGCCCAGTTGGCCTGACCTGGCCTGCCGCCGAGTCGCTGGTCCTTGCCGGCGCCTTCGACGGTCTGCATCCCGGCATCGAGCGCCGCCGCCTGCTCTGGCACCTGCGCGACATCTGGCCGCTCGTCGGTGGGAAGGCTCCATCGGGCAAGCGCGGGCGAGCGCACACACACCGCACCGCCGGTACCGCCGATGCCCCGGATGTCTCCGATGTTCCTCGCCAACTCGCCCTCAACTGGAGCATTGGCGCCGAGTGGCTTGAGCACGTCCCACGCCTGCCCGCGCTCGACCGCGAAGAGCGCGCCGCGCTGGACTACGCCCTGCTCGGCCTCTCGCCTCGCCCGCACCCCATGCGGCTACTGCGCCGAGAGCTGCGCCGTGGCGGTGTTCGCGCCATCGCCGAGCTGGGGGGCATGGAGGCCGGACGTATCGTGCGCGTCGCCGGCTGGCCGATCTCCGCTCAGCGCCCACCGACCGCCAAGGGGATGGGCTTCCTGGTGCTGGAAGACGAAACCGGCCGTCTCCCCGTCGCACTGCCACCCAAGATCGCCGAGCAGCTCCATCGCGTCATCCGCGATGCGCGCGTCGTCGTCGTTCGCGGCCGTTGCGAGCGGGTACGCTGGTATCGCTCGCTGCTCGGCTTCGAGATCGAGGCGGCCGCGTGATCCTCTCCTCCACGCGGCTCTCCAACTCCCCCCATTGACCCGCGCGATAGCCCATCTGGGCGATGATGACGCACATCGCTTTGCATCACTACGAGTCGGCTTGGATTGCGGCTTTCGCGCGTCCCGCGCATCTCACCCTCGCAGCGCCCTTGTCGCGCCGGCACATAACCTCAGGCATACTCCTGTGTAAATTGGTGAGATGGAAGCACCCAGGCAGCCGGAGGGAGCGCAATGGAACATCGCGCAGACCGAGACACCTACTCGACACGTATCCGCGCTACCCGCGTGAGCCTGGCCGCGCTAGAGGACGATCCGCGCGATTCCGCGCCCCAGCCCCAGCCAGCGCTCGCCACACAGCGCACGACCGGCCGGCCTCGCACCCTCGGCGAGACCACCGGCGCGCATCGCGCCGTCTCTCCCATGGCTGCCATACCGGTACCTACGCCACCACACCTGCGCCGCACCACCCAGGCCCGCCGCATTCGCCCCGGCGACACGGTACTCGCCGAGACCGCCGCCCAAATGCTCGCTGCCAAGCCAGTCTCGGTCTCCACCGGGCGCACGATGATCCCCGTCATGCCGGACGAGTCCGCTGCGCTGGACGACCTCGCGGATCCCTTCCCCACGGACGAGCCTGCGACGATCATCCATGCAACCGTCACGCACACGGCCCTGCTGCCGATCACTGCGCCACACCGCGCTCAGCCGCCCAGCCGTGTCAAGCTCGGCCTGCTGTGGTCCGTCGCCGCGCTCTGCATTGCTGGCGTCACGCTCGCCGCGGTTCCGCTGGTCGCACATCCCACGCAGCCACTCGCTACCTCGCCCGTTCTGCCGCGGCTCACTAGCGGCCAATACACTCCTCCCACCGGGCCCTGGTCCACCGGGGCGGGCGTCGCCGAGCTGGGCCTGGGTGGCGGCGCGCCTCCGGGCGTCAAGGCGCCGGGCAGCGCAGGCGCGCCCGTCTCGAAGCAGGCGCAATCCAACGCCACCAGCCATGCCAACCAGTCTGGCCCCACGGGCAGCGCCGTGCAGTCGGCCCCCCTCCGGCCCTGGCCGCCCAGCAATCCCTTCATGTATGTCCCCGGCCACCCAGCCTTCGGCGTCTCCAGCTCCGGCGGCTTCTATTCGTGGGCCTTCGGGCAATGCACCTGGTGGGCGCAGAACAAGAAGCAGAACGAGAACCTGACCCGCATGGGCAACGCACGCTACTGGGCCGCAGGCGCCGCCGGGCGCGGCTACCGCACAGGCGGAGCACCCACGGCAGGCTCCACGGTCGTCTTTCAGCCGGGCGTACAGGGCGCGGGCGGCGAGGGCCATGTCGCCCACGTCGAGGCGGTCTACCCAGGGGGCTGGTTCCTGATGTCGGAGATGAACTTCTACATCAACGGCGGCGGCTGGGGCCGCGTGGACTACCGCTTCGCCCACTCCGGCTGGGGGGTCACCTTCATCTACTGAGCAGCCACCAACAAGCCGCTAGACACCCGCCACGCTACGCCGCTACAATGTGGGCGGCGAGCAGCACACCGCTTGCAGGTATCCGTCCAGAGACAGGACAGGCGCCTGGGGCAGCGGCAGGGCAGAGAGGGTGGCGGCAAGCATGAGCGATCAGCAGCAGGAGGGGGCTGGAGCGTCCCTCAAGCGCACCCCGCTCTACGACCGGCATCGCGCCCTCGGCGCGCGGCTCGTCGAGTTCGGCGGCTGGGAGATGCCCGTCCAGTACCGCAGCATCATCGAAGAGCACAAGGCCGTCCGCCAGCGCGCGGGTCTCTTCGACGTCAGCCACATGGGCGAGTTCCGCGTCGAAGGGCCGGGGGCGCTCGGTTTCCTGCAATCGTTGGTCCCCAACGACGTGAGCAAGCTCGCCGACAACCAGGCGCTCTACACGCAGCTCTGCCTGGAGAATGGCGGCACGATAGACGATCTGCTGATCTATCACCTCGGTCCCGAGCGCTACATGACGGTCGTCAACGCCGGCACTATGCCCAAGGATTGGGACTGGGTCAAGCGGCAGCACGGCGGACGCAGCGACGTCACGCTCAGCAACGTCTCCGACGAAACCGGGCTGCTTGCCTTGCAGGGACCGCTCGCTCAGACCATCCTCCAGCCGTTGACCGCCACGCCGCTCGGCGAGATCGTCTATTATCACGCGCGCCCCGGCGAGGTGGCCGGCATCGCCTGCCTCATCTCACGCACGGGCTACACCGGCGAGGACGGCTTCGAGATGTACTGTGCGGCGGACCAGGTGGGCGCGCTGTGGGACGCGCTGATGGCGGCTGGCGCGCCGCACGGGCTGCTGCCCTGCGGCCTCGGCGCACGCGACACGCTGCGCCTGGAAGCAGGCTATTGCCTCTACGACCACGAGCTGACCGAATCCATCACGCCGCTCGAAGCGGGGCTCGGCTGGACCGTCAAGCTCGCCAAGCCGGCGGACTTCATCGGCAAACGGGCGCTCGAAGACGAGAAGCGCGACGGCCTGCGGCAAAAGCTCGTCGGCCTGATGCCCCGGGAGCGCGGCATCCCACGCGCCGGGTACGGTATCTTCCTCAATGGCGGGCGGATCGGCGAGGTCACCAGCGGGACGATGTGCCCCACGCTTGACTCACCCGCCGCGCTCGGCTACGTCCCGCCGGCTCATGCCGCACCCGGCACGCAGCTGCAGATTGAGATTCGCGGCAAGCTGATTCCCGCCGAGGTTGTCCCGTTGCCGTTCTACAAGCGCCCCAAAACGTCGTAGGGGCATGCTGCGCACGCCCGCAGCGTGCTGAGCGTCCATCGCATCCGCCGCAAAAGGAGCAGAGAAGTCCATGGCCGACAGCAAGATCCCCGACGATCTCCGTTACGCAGAGACCCACGAATGGGCCCGCCGCGACGGCGACGAAGCGACCATCGGCATCTCCGACTACGCACAGGACGAACTGGGCGATGTCGTCTTCCTGGATCTACCGTGGGGTGGCGCCGGTCGCGAGATCAAGGCCGGCCAGCACTTCGGCGACATCGAGTCGGTCAAGGCGACCTCCGAGCTCTTTTCACCCGTCAGCGGGACGATCGTGCGCGTCAACGACGCGCTGCGTGACGCTCCCGAGCAGGTCAACACCGACCCCTACGGCGCGGGCTGGATGATCGTCGTCCGCCTGAGCGATCCCGCCGAGCTCGACAAGCTGATGGACGCCGCCGAGTACAAGAATTTCCTCGACAACGCCACGCATTGATGGAAAGCTGCCGGATAGACAGACGGCGAGCAAACACAGGGCACGAGACTACCGCGTAGGATGCAGCAGGCCAACTGGCGTGCGGCGGCCTCGCACCGCGCCTTGTGTGTATAATGAGCATGGGATGCCCTGCTGTGCGTCTGGGCTTCGTGGCACCGCCGCCGTTGTCATCTCTACGCCGAGGATACCGTATGAGCTATGTCCCGAACACCGCCGATGAGCAGCAGGCTATGCTCCGCGCGGTGGGGGCCGACACGATCGAAGACCTTCTCAAGCCGATTCCCGAAGACGTGCGCCTGAAACGCGCGCTGGCTCTGCCGCCGGCGCTGGCCGAGCCCGATCTCAAGCGGCTGATGCTGGGCCTTTCCGAGCAGAACGCCGACCTCGACCACTACCTCTCCTTCCTGGGCGCCGGCTCGTACGACCACATCCTGCCCAGTGTCGTGCCCCATCTGGTCAAGCGCTCCGAGTTCTACACCTCCTACACCCCCTACCAGCCTGAGATTAGCCAGGGCATGCTGCAGGCGATCTACGAGTTCCAGACGCTCGTCTGCCAGATCACCGGCATGGACGTCGCCAACGCCTCACTCTATGATGGCTCGACCGCCGTCGTCGAAGCCGCACTGCTGGCGGTCGGCCCCGCCGGCACTGGAGACGTCCTCGTCTCGCGCGCGCTCGATCCGCAGTACCGCGCCACGCTCAAGACGTACGCCCACACACGCGGCTTCACCCTGCGCGAGATTGAGCTCGACCAGGGCGCCACGTCGCTCGCCGCGCTCGAAGCGGCGCTTACGCCCGAGACCAAGGCCGTGATTGTCCAGCAGCCCAACTTCCTGGGCGTCCTGGAGGACGTGCGCCAGATCGAGCAGCTCGTCCACCGCACCGGCGCGCTCTACGTCGTCGCGATCACTGAGCCGGCCTCGCTGGGCGTGCTCGCCGCGCCCGGCGACTACGGCGCGGACATCGTGGCCGGCGAGGGCCAGTCGCTGGGCAGCCCGCTGGGTTACGGCGGGCCCGCGCTCGGCCTCTTTGCCACCAAGGAGCAGTTCCTGCGCCGGATGCCTGGGCGGCTCGTCGGCAAGACGGTAGACGACCGCGACCAGACGGGCTACGTCCTCACGCTGCAGACCCGCGAGCAGCACATCCGCCGCGAGCGCGCCACCTCTAACATCTGCACGAATCAGGCGTTGCTGGCGCTCGCCACCACGGTCTATCTCTCCGCATTGGGCAAGCAGGGCTTTGCCGAGCTGGGCGCGCAGTGCCTTCGCAGGGCGCACTATGCCCAGGAGCACATCGCGGCCATTCCCGGTTACACTCCGCTCTTTACGCGCCCCTTCTTCGACGAGTTCGCCATCAGCACGCCACTGCCACCCGAGCAGGTAGGAGCGGCGCTGCGCGAGCGCGGCATCGTCGGCGGGTATGACCTCACGCGCGACTACCCCGAGCTGGGCGACGCGATGCTATTCTGTGTCACTGAGACGCGCACGCGCGAGGATATTGATATGCTGATCGCTGCCCTAGAAGAAATCGCAGGCCCTGCCCATGTCCACTGAATCACTCATCTTCGAGAAGGGCGCCCCCGGCCGCCGCTGCTCCACACTGCCGGCCCTCGATGTACCAGCTCGCCCGCTCGATTCGCTTGTTCCCGCCGAGCTGCTGCGCGCTGAGCCGGCGCCGCTCCCTGAGGTCAGCGAGATCGAGGTGGTCCGCCACTACACGCATCTCTCGCAGCGCAACTTCGGTGTGGACGCAGGCTTCTACCCATTGGGCTCCTGCACGATGAAGTACAATCCCAAGCTCAACGAGGATATGGCGGCGCTGCCCGGCTTTGCGCGCCTGCATCCGCTGCAGCATGAGAGCCTGACGCAGGGCGCACTGCAGCTGCTCGTCGAGCTGGAAGGCTTTCTGGCCGAAATCTCCGGCATGACGCGCGTGACGCTCCAGCCGGCGGCCGGCGCCCATGGTGAGATCACCGGCCTGATGATCATCAAAGCGCACCACGAGCACCGCGGCGAAGGCCACCGTGATATTGTGCTAATTCCCGACAATGCGCACGGCACCAACCCCGCCAGCGCCTCGCTGGCGGGCTACACGACCGTCGAGCTGAAGTCGGATGCGCGCGGGCGCGTGGATCTCGCACATCTGGAGGACGTGCTGGCGCAGCATCAGGGCCAGATCGCCGCGCTGATGATGACCAACCCTAACACGCTCGGCCTCTTCGACGAGCATATCGTCGAGATTGCCCGCCGCGTGCATGATGCCGGCGGCCAGCTCTACTACGACGGCGCCAACGCCAACGCCATCATGGGCATTACGCGGCCCGGCGACATGGGCTTCGACGTGGTCCACTTCAATCTGCACAAGACGTGCAGCACGCCGCATGGCGGCGGCGGACCCGGCGCCGGTCCGGTTGGCGTCGCCGATCACCTTGTCCCCTTCCTGCCTGGGCCGCTGCCGGCGAAGGGGTCGCAGGGCTACTTCTGGGAGGACGTCGGCCCGCTCTCCATCGGCCGCGTGCGCGCCAACTGCGGCAACTTTCTGGTGCTGGTGCGGGCCTACACCTATATCCGTACCAACGGCCCCGACGGCTTGCGCCACGTCAGCGACAGCGCCGTTCTGAATGCCAATTACATCATGCGCGCGCTTCAGGATGAGTACGACCTGCCCTACGACCGCACATGCATGCATGAATTCGTCTTCTCGGCCAACCGCCAGAAGAAGAACGACGTGCACGCGCTCGACATCGCCAAGCGTCTGCTGGACTTCGGGATTCACCCGCCGACGATCTATTTCCCATTGGTGGTGCCAGAGGCGATGATGATCGAGCCAACTGAAACCGAGACCAAGGAGACGCTCGACAACTTCATCGCGGTGATGCGCCAGATTGCCCGCGAGGCGCGTGAAGAGCCGTCACTGCTGACCGAAGCCCCGCATGACACGGTGGTGGGTCGGCTCGATCAGACGCTCGCCGCGCGCAAGCCCGATCTGCGTTGGCAGCCGGCTGCCGTCGCGGCCGGCGACTCCTGATTGCAGAAGTTCGTGGGCGATTCGTCCTGTACGTTGAGGCTGTCTGCGAGCATGTGATATGGTGTGCCATAAGTGCTGTCTCGCAGATCGCGCCCGATTCTTTCTCCATGCACGGCGGGAGCGATGACTGGTATCTCTCTTGCTACAAATTCTTCCGGTAGCTTGACACCTGACTCGCATCCCTGTCGTGCAGTAGTCGCCTCTTTCATGTGATAGTCGTGTCTTCTGTGCAAGCGCGTGAGCAGCGCCCCAGGTAGGAGCTTGTCTGTGGCTGAGGAAATCGCACTTTTCATTGACTTCGAGAACATCCGGTATAGTCTCATCAACGTACAGCATCGCGAGCCTGATCCCCAGGAGCTCATCGCGATGGCGCGTCGCTTCGGCACAGTGATGGTGGCGCGTGCCTATGCTGACTGGACACGCCAGCCGGAATTCTTCAAGGGCAGCCTGACCGCCGCCATGATCGACCGCGTTGACTGCCCTGCGAAAGTCCGCGATCGCTTCCGCGACAACCGCTATGGCCCTCCGTTCCAGCCGCAGGGCGGCTACGCCTATCAGCAGGGCGGCGAGACCGGCGAAGGCGAAGGCGTAGATGACGAGGGCGAGGAGGAGTTTGTCTCGGAGGACGAGACCGACGCACGGCTGGAAGACGATGATCCCCAGACGCCTGCTGCCAGGCAGGCCGAGCGGGGTGACAACGAGGTGGAAGCTGACGATCAGCCGGAGGGAGACGGCGAAGAGACGGTGCTGCACGGACCCGTCCCGGCCTATGACGACCGCCGCCCGCGCTTCGACGCTCCCAGCTATCAGGGTGGCTATCAAGGTGGCTACCAGAACGGCAGCGGCTACTATAACGGCGGCGGCCAGGCCAGCTATACCCAGAGCACGGTTGACCTTAACATGCTGATGGACATCATCGAGACGGTCTTCGACCGCCCCTCCATCAGCACGTATATCCTCATGAGCGGCGACCGTGACTTCACGCGCATTGCCGCGCGCCTTAAGCTGCGGCTGAACAAGCGCGTGATCGTGATCGGCGTCCCCGGCACCGTGAGCCGCGATCTGATCTCGGCCGCTGAGCAGTACATCCCGCTGGGGTACAACGGCCCGCTGCCGATGCCCGGACCCAGCCACCAATACGGGGCTCCCGCCGGACAGTTTGGACCGTCAATGGGGCCCGTAGAGCCAGAGGAGCCCGGATTCATCCAGTTCCTCGACTACATTGACCGCCACTGGTCGTGGCGCACCGTCATCGGCGTCTCCAACTTTATCGGCGATCCATTCAACCCGAAGAATCGCTTCCGGGGACGGCTCACACGCGAGTCCGCGCGTGAACTGCTGCGCTCGTGCGTAGACGATGGGATCCTGATTCAGACTGTAGATCTCAATGGCGGCGAGAACCTGCGCCTCAACCGGCAGCATCCGGCGGTCGAGAGCGTCCTCAATGAGGCGACGATGCGCTAGCGCGGAAGGCAGGCTCTGCGTGGCGCGCAATAGCGAGGACAACGGCGCTGGCGCTCGCCCACTGCGCATCCTGACAGTGGACGTCGGCACCGGGACACAGGATATTCTGCTCTTCGAGAGCGGGCGCACCATCGAGAACTGCTTCCAGATGGTGATGCCCTCGCCGACCGTCATCGTCGCCGAGCGGATCCAGCGGGCGACCGCCGATCACCACCCAGTGCTGCTGACGGGGCGCACGATGGGCGGCGGGCCGGCAGCCTGGGCGGCGCGTGACCATGCGCAGGCGGGTCTGCCCTGCTATGCTACACCCGATGCCGCGCGCACCCTGGACGACGACCTGGCGCAGGTGGAGGCGCAAGGGCTGCGCATCGTGGATGCGGCGGAAGCAGCGCGTTTGCTGGCGGCTGAGGATGGCGCGCTCGTCCACATCCCTCTGCGCGACTTCGACGCCGCCGCACTGGCACGTGCGCTCGGCGCCTTCGGGGTGGATCCGCGCGTGGACCTGGTCGCGGTGGCGGCGTTCGATCATGGCGCAGCGCCGCCGGGTTATAGCGACCGCCGTTTCCGCTTCGAGTTCATCGAGGCGGCGGTGCGCGCGCGCCCCGATCCGCTCGCCTTCGCCTACCACGCGGACGAGCTACCCACCGATCTCACCCGCCTGCACGCCGTAGCTGAGGATGCCGCCGGCTATCCCGCCAGAGGCGATGGGGCGGCGCCGGTGGTCGTCGTGATGGATACTGGCGCGGCAGCCGTCGCCGGCGCGCTCGAAGACCCAGCTGTGCGCATGCACGACGACTGCCTAATCGCCAACGTCGGCAACTTCCACACACTGGCGTTCTATCTGCGCGCCGGGCGCATCGTCTCGCTCTTCGAGCACCACACCGGCCTGCTCGACCGGAACAAGCTCGAAGGGTATCTGCGCGCACTGGCGGCCGGCACACTCGACAATGCGACAATCTTCTCAGACAGTGGCCATGGCGCCCTCTCGCTGGTTCCCGCTGCTACAACCGCATCGCCTGCTTCAGCAGACATCGTGCCGTTCCTGGCCGTCACCGGACCACGCCGCGCGCTGCTACGCGGCTCCGCACTGCATCCGTACGAGGCCGTGCCCCACGGCGATATGATGCTTGCCGGCTGCTATGGTCTGCTACGCGCGGTCGCCGCGCTGTTCCCGGCACATGCTTCGGCCATAGAAGAGGTGCTTGGCCCAGCGCCCTTGGCGGTGTGAGGCCCAGCGATCACACGAAACGGGCACCTCCGGCGCAAGGCCGTTCGATGCCCGTGGAAACTCGTCTACGCCTACGCGATTTGAGATCACCGTACGCGTGAGGCCCCAAGGAGAAGATGCCTGCTACGCCTCGCGGCGGGTTGCGGCGCCGCCCTTGCGGCCGGCCTCGCGCGCCTCATCGCTGCTCCACTCGTGCGCTGTCCCCTGCAGATGCGCCGCGCGCCCGCCCTTGCTGGCAATCTCGCGCTGCTTCTGCGGGTCCATTGACGCGAATCCTCGGCCCCGGCCTTTTCGCTGGTCGTTTGCCATGATGCGATCCTCCTGTGAATGGCGATTGCGCTGGGTGCCCCAACAGCGCCAACCGGCGTAGTCCGGCTCACGCGGCCCCAGCGACCTGCGGGCGTTCCGCCGAAGCGCCACATGCTTCCCGTCACCTTCCCGCCACCCCGCACCCCGCGGCGCGGCCGCAAGCTCGCGCAGAAGCTCGTGCGTGCTTCGTTGCGTCGCCTCCATCAATTCCCATGCCAGCTACGTGCGGGCATCCTACCGCGCTCACGCCCACGTGGTTCTTCCGCGCGTGGCGCGGCTTGCGCGCGGAGCTCAACAGCGAGAGCGTAGCAAAATTCGCGCCGGATTGCTATCGTCGTCTTGGCCCAGCTCGGGCGACATCCGCACATCTCTATCCCACGCCACAATCGGGCGCCCAGCTCCCGCACCTCGGCGCCTGGCCAAGCGCGCGTTGACCCGCCCATCGTCGTGCGCCTATACTGGGCACAAGACGCGCGCCCCAGGAGGCTGTTGCCGATTCAGCGTATGTGCCGCGTGTGCTGACCGAATCGAGGTGCACGATGTCATCTTCTCAACTGCTGCCCATTGCCGCGGCCACATCGGCGGTCGCCAATCCCGCCGACGATCTGCCATCCGAATACAACGCGGCGAGCCACTTCCTCGATGGCGCGCTCGCGCACGGCTGGGGCGAGCGCACGGCGATCCGTGCGCCTGACGGCGTGTGGACGTATGCACGCTTGGCCGCCGACACCAACCGCGCCGGTAACGCGCTGCGCGCGCTCGGCGTCGAGATGGAGCAGCGTGTGGCGATGCTGCTCTTCGACTCGCCGCAGTTCGCGGCCACCTTCTTTGGCGCGATCAAGATGGGTGCAATCCCGATCCCGATCAACACGTCGCTGCGGCCGCAGGATTATCAGTACATGCTCAACGATAGCCGGGCGCGCGTGCTGGTGATCGAAGACGCACTATGGCCCGCGCTCGCCCCGCTCCGCCAGCAGTTGCCCTTCTTGCGCCACGTCGTGCTGGTACGCCGCGGACAACCCGCCAGCGGTGGAGGCGGCGTCTCTGGCCAGACGCTCGACTACGATGCGCTGCTAGCCGGCTCACGCGACACGCTCGACGCGGCCACCACCATCAAAGATGACTCCGCCTTCTGGCTCTATAGCTCCGGCAGCACAGGCTTTCCGAAGGGCTGCGTTCACCTCCAGCATGACATGCACGTCTGCACCGAGCTGTACGCCAAGCCGATCCTCTCGCTCTCGCCCGACGATGTGACCTACTCCGCCGGCAAGCTCTTCCATGCGTACGGGCTGGGCAACGGGCTCTACTTCCCGCTGAGCGTCGGTGCCAGCGCATTCCATTTCCCCGGCCGCGTAACCCCCGAGGTCGCCTTCCAGATCATCCAGGAGCAGCGACCGACGATCTTCTTCGGCGTACCCACGCTCTACGCTGCCATGCTCGCGCTGCCCGATGCCGAGCGCCGCTTCGACACGTCTTCGCTGCGGCTGTGCGTCTCGGCCGCTGAGTCACTGCCAGCCGAGCTGGTGATTCGCTGGAAGGAGCGCTTCGGCACCGACATTCTGGACGGCATCGGCAGCACAGAGGTACTGCACATCTTCCTCTCGAACGTCACCGGGCAGGTGGTGCCGGGCAGCTCCGGCCGTGTCGTCCCTGGCTACCAGGCCGCCATCGTGGATGAGAACGGGCAAGCCGTCCCGCAGGGTGAAATTGGCAACCTGCTGATCTCCGGCGATAGCACCTGCTCGATGTACTGGAATAAGCATGAGCGCACCAAGGCCACCATCGTCGGGCGCTGGATCCACACCGGCGACAAGTATTACCAGGACGCCGACGGCAACTACTGGTACGCCGGCCGCTCGGACGACATGCTGAAGGTGAGCGGGCAGTGGGTCTCTCCGGCCGAGGTTGAGGCGGCGCTGATCTCACATCCGGCGGTACTGGAGGCGGCGGTGGTCGGCCGCGAAGACGCCGACGGCCTGACCAAGCCGATGGCCTTCGTCCTGCTGAAAGAGGGACAGATCCCATCCGAGCCGCTGGCCGAGGAGCTGAAGGCGCACGTCAAGAGCACACTCGTGCCGTACAAGTATCCGCGCTGGATCGAGTTCGTCACCGAGCTGCCTAAGACCGCCACCGGCAAGATTCAGCGCTACCTGCTGCGCGAGCAACTCGCAGCCGGCCAACAAGGTTAGCCGGCTGCTTCCTCAGTGCGATACGCCGCGTACCAGTAGAATGGCACGACCACCGTCACACGGCGGAAGCGGCCGTCCGGGTCGGGCTCTTCGAAGCGCAGCGAGACATCCGGATCAGCCGCCGAGCCGAAGAGGGCGCCATCGTCGCCTGCCAGTGGCACCAGCTCTGCGGTCAGGGTTCCACTGGCGGCCAGCCCGTGCCCGCTCCGCGTCACCTCCAGCCGCACCTGGCCGAAGTCGCCCACGTACGTCCCGACGCAGCGCCCCAGCGTCTCGTCGCTCGCCGGCCGGCCTCCCTCTAAAGATCGAGGCGCCAGGTCGAGCACCTCGTTGGCGATGCGCACGGCCAGCTGCGCCGCGTCGAAGCCGCCACGATTGGAGAGTACAAGGAACGTCGTTCGCTCCTCCATGAAGCGCCCGACGAACGAGGTGTAGCCCGGCACGCCGCCCGCGTGATGCACTACGCGCCGCCCGCGATACGTCGAGAGGCCCCAGCCGAATCCGTAGCCCTCCGTACGGCCGCTCAGCAGCCGCACCGGCGCGTACATCCGCGCCTGCGTGTCGGCGTCGAGCGGCCGTCCCTGCCACAGCGCGGCGTCCCAGCGCAGCAGGTCCTCGACCGTCGAGGCGAGCCACCCGCCAGCCGAGACCTGCGTCCAACTGATGTAGTCCGCGTTGTGCCAGCCGCCGTCTTGCTCCTGCTGATAGCCGCGTGCGCGGCGCGGGATGACGTCCTCGGGCCGCAGTACGCGCGTATCCGCCATGCCCAGCGGCGCGAAGATCGCCTGGTGCAGATACTCCTCGTAGCCCATGCCCGAGACCGCGGCGATCACCATTCCCAGCAGGTGATAGGCCGAATTGCTGTAGCGATACAGGGTCCCGGGCGGGAAGTCAAGCGGAAGATCCGCGATGAGCGCGCAGACCTCTTGCGGTGTGCGGTCGCGGCGAGCATCGTCCCAGAAGCCGGGCAACGTGACATAGTTGGGGATGCCGGAGGTGTGGGTGAGCAGGTGGTGCAGCGGCACGGCCGCGCCGGGTCCGTGGTAGTCAGGCAGGTATGCGCCCACCGGCTCGTCCAGCCGCAGCTTGCCCGCGCGCTCCAGCAGTAGCACCGCCGTGGCCGTAAACGGCTTGGTCGCCGAGCCGATGCCGAAGACGGTGTTGGTGCCTACGGGCTGTCCCCACTCCAGGTCCGCCATCCCATAGCCTGCCTGGTGCAGCACCTCCCCGTCGGACGCGACCGCCACGGCTACCCCCGGCTCGTCCTCCGCAAACCGCACTCGCACGATCTCGTCAATCACCGCCCACATGGTCGCGTTCCTCTCGTAGGTGCCACGAGGCTCGGTCGCGGCTCGCTCAGCTTATCTTGCGGCCGCGTGCCACGAACACGGCCGAACGTCCGATGTTTTCTCGCTGTTCGGTGCGCTATGCTAACGCCAGACATTGCGATGGTCTTACCTGCCGACCGCTTTTGCGCCTGCTTCTGTCTCATATCTGATAAGGACTCCCTGCCTGCCAAAAAGGACTATGGCAGTTCCCTGTCGCCCGTGCTACGCTCCCTTGCGTGGATCCAGCGGGCACCCCACGGCAGACTACACTGCTCGCTTCCCCGTAGAGTCCACTCCCCGGCCTTCCGTCACTACGTCCTCGCCCCCGCTGTCATAGACTGTCGGCGTGTGGGCGTCGCTGTTCATGCCAGGAAGGAATTCTCGTGGCCGACTTCGCCCACCTCCACGTCCACTCCCAATACAGCCTGCTCGACGGCCAATCCCACTTCAATAAGCTGATCGAGGCCACCAAGGCAGGCGGGATGGATGCGCTGGCGTTGACCGACCACGGCGCGATGTACGGCACCTTGGAGTTCTACAAGGCGTGCAAGTCCGCGGGCGTCAAGCCTGTGCTTGGCGTCGAGGGCTACCTGGTCCAATCGCTCGAAGAGAAGACGGGGCGCTACGAGTACAACCATCTGCTGCTGCTCGCCCGCAATCTGGCCGGCTACCGCAATCTGCTCAAACTGACGACCATCGCGCACACGCGCGGCTACCATACGCGCCCGCGAGTGGACAAGAAGATCCTTGCCGAGCACGCCGAAGGTCTGGTCGTCACGTCGAGCTGCCTTTCCGGCGAGATTCCGGAGTTGCTGCTCAAAGGCGACCTCAACGGCGCGCGCGCCGCCGCGCGCTGGTATCGCGAGGTCTTCGGCCCCGAGAACTTCTACATTGAGATTCAGGACCACCAGGCGCCGGAGTCGCCGCAAAACAAGCTCAACCCGCTGCTCTACGACCTTGCCCGTGAGACCGGCGCGCCGCTGCTGGCCACCAACGACCTGCACTATGTGGCCGCCACCGATGCCGAGGCGCAAGACGTGCTGCTCTGCGTGCAGACCGGCAAGACGCTCGACGACCCCAAGCGCATGAAGTTCGACAGCTCGGAATACTACCTCAAGACACCCGCCGAGATGGCGCGCCTCTTCCCCGAGCTGCCTGAGGCATTGAAGAACAGCGTGCGCATCGCCGAGTCCTGCGAGGTCGAGGTCCCCTTCGGCGCGAACCTCCTGCCAGACTATCCTGCCCCGCCCGGCTTCGCGTCCTCGGACCAATTTCTGTATCTCCAGTGCATCGAGGGCCTCAAGGAGCGCTACGGAGAGATCGCGGAGGCCGTCCAACGCAAGCTCGACTACGAGTTCGGGGTGATCCGCTCCAAGGGCTTCGTCTCCTATTTCTTGATCGTGTGGGACTACACCAATTACGCGCGCCGCCACGGCATGCGCTGTATGGCGCGCGGCTCGGTCGCCGGCTCGCTGGTGGCGTACGCGCTGGGCATCAGCAACGTGGACCCGTTGCGCTACGGCCTGCTCTTCGAGCGGTTCCTCAACCCCGAGCGCATGAGCATGCCCGATATTGACATGGACTTCCCCGACGACCGGCGTGAGGAAGTCATTCGCTATGTGGCCGACAAGTATGGCTGGGAGAACGTCGCGCAGATCGTCACGTTCAACACGATGGCCGCGCGCGCCTCGGTGCGCGATGTCGGCAGGGTGATGGGCCTGCAAAATGAGGCCGACCGCGTGGCCCGCCTGATCCCCGCTGGCCCCAAGGTGACGATCAACAGCGCGATGTCGGACGTGCGCGAGCTCAAGCAGCTCTACGAGTCGAGCGGGCAAATCCAGAAGATCATTGGCACGGCGCGCGACCTGGAAGGCACGGTGCGCGGGATCGGCATCCATGCGGCGGGCGTCGTCATCTCGCGCGAGCCGCTGGATACGGTGGTGCCGCTGCAGCCGCGCGACTTCAAGGCGCCCGATTCGTGGCTCGTCTCGCAGTATGAGCAGGCGCACCTGGAAGAGCTGGGGCTCATCAAGTTCGACTTCCTGGGCCTTTCGAACCTGACAATCCTGATCAACTGCCAGAAGTTCATCAAGGAGACGCGCGGCATCGAGCTAGATCTGGACCGTTTGCCGACCGAGGACGCGAGGACTTACGCCTTGCTGGCCGAGGGCGAGACGACCGGCGTATTCCAGCTCGAGTCGGGCGCGATGCGCAGCTATATCAAGGAGCTCAAACCGACCTGCATCGAAGACCTGACCGCGATGGTCGCGCTCTACCGCCCCGGTCCGATGGACTCCATCCCGCAGTTCATTCGCGCCAAGCACGGCCTGGTCGAGATCAGCTACCTGCATCCCACGCTAGAGCCGCTGCTGCGCGAGTCGTACGGCGTGATCGTCTATCAGGACCAGGTGCTGCTGATCGCCATCGAGCTGGCCGGCTTCACCTGGGGCGAGGTGGACAAGTTCCGCAAGGCGATGTCGAAGAAGCTGCCGGCGGAAATGGCCAAGTATCGCGACAAGTTTGTCAAAGGCTGCGCCAAGCACGGCATCGAGGGCAAGATCGCCGACAAGATCTACGACTTCATATTACCGTTCGCTGGCTATGGATTTAACAAGAGCCATGCCGCGGCCTATGGCTTCGTCGCGTATCAGACGGCCTACCTCAAGGCCAACTACACCGCCGAGTTCATGGCGGCGACACTGACCACCGAATCGGGCGACGCCAAGAAGGTGGTCGCGGCGGTGGAGGAGTGCCGGCGGATGGGCGTCGAGGTGCTGCCGCCGGACGTCAACGCGAGTGAGATCGGCTTCACTGTCGAGCGGGTGGCAGCCACGGACGAAGAGAGAGACGTCTGGGGCGTGCGCTTCGGCCTGCTTGCCATCAAGAATGTCGGCACGCGCCCGATCGAAGAGCTGATCGAGGCGCGGCGCAGCGGAGGGCCGTTCACGTCGCTGGCCGATATCTTCGCCCGCACCGACAGCAAGAACCTCACCCGCGGGGCTGTTGAGTGTCTCGTCAAGGCCGGCGCGATGGACGACCTTGGCCGCCCCTCCGACATCGCGCCGCATACGTGGCGCAGCCGACTGCTCGCCTCGCTGGACCGCGCGATGAACCTCGGCCAGCAGCAGCGTCGCATGCGCGAAATCGGCCAAAATAGCCTCTTCGGCGCCGTCAGCGGTGATCCCGCTGAGAGCTTTGTGCCGGTCGAGGCGCCGGACTACCCACGCCAGCAGGTGCTCGCCTGGGAGAAGGAGCTGCTCGGGCTCTACCTCTCGGCTCATCCGCTCGCCCACGTCGCGAACGCCCTCAGGAAGCGCGTCACCACGTTCACGTCGCTGCTCAACGAGGAGTGGGCGGGGCAGCGCATCACGCTTGGCGGCCGGGTGACTGACGTGCGGCGCATCATGACGAAGAAGGGCGACGCGATGGCAGCCGCGCAGCTCGAAGACATGCAAGGCAGCATCGAGGTGGTCGTCTTCCCCAAGACGTTTGCCGCGACCGCGGAGCGTTGGCGACCAGACGCCGTGGTGCTGGTAACAGGCAGCATCTCGCTGCGCAACGACGAGCCACAGTTGGTCGCCGACGAGATCGAGGAGTTCGTTCCTAGCGACGAAGAGGTAAACCAGCGCGCGTTCCTGCTGCGCATCCGCTTCGCGCGCGGCAAGAACGATTCCGTGGAGCTGGCCCACCTGAGCGATGTCGTCACAGCCCTCAATCACTTTCCCGGTGACGATCGCTTCGAGCTCATCGTGCGCAACGGGCGCTGGCAGGCCACGCTTCGCCCGCCCACCGGGAGCCAGGGCGTGCGCTGCTGCCCCGAGCTCACAAGTCGCCTCGAAGAGATCCTGGGCCCGCACAGCGTAGACGCTATTGTCCTGCCCGCCCAGGCATGAGCTTTCACAATCTGCGGCACCTCCAACCACGTCCGTTGCAGGGACGTATATCTGTGTAGCCAGCGGGCAGTGGTGACGGCCCGACCGGCGAGTTGCATGCTGTGTGCCCGCTGCCCAAAGTTCTGCTATACTTGCCCGGCGGATCTGGCACCGCCCACTGATGGAGTGGCCGCCCAGGCGGAAGGTATACTGCATGCCAACTGCCACCGGGTGGGTATCCTGCTTGCGTAGAATGGGAATGATGGACGCACTGGCCGTTCTGCGGTGATACGCTTGGCGGTTGGAGTGCGTTGATGGGCGAGGAGCCACGATCGCCACTGCTGAGCTGCGTAGTGAGAGGCGAGGGATAGTGGAATCGAGAATCTGCGGACACTGCGGCAGCCCCGCGGGGCCGGGCGATGAGCGCTGCGCCGTCTGTGGTGCGCGGCTTCCCGCAGGGCCTCCGGCACGACGGCACGTTGACGCGACACAGGGCGCGCCCGTTGTTCCTGCCGCCGACTCCACAGCTGGCGCGCCCGCCGCTGCCGCTCCGCCTGGAGTGCCGACGCCGCCAGCATTGGCTCCTGCTCCCGGTCAGTCAGGCTTTCCCGTCTACCCACAGGGCATCGCCGCCCCCTCTGTGCAACCACAGAACGCGGCTGGATACCCTGTCTATCCACAGGGGATGCCGAGCGTTGCGCCGCAGCCGGCCTCTGGGCAGCACCAAGCCGTCCATGGCTACGCATTTCCGTATCCCTACGGCTACGCATGGCCGGGCTACAGCTATGCCGCCCCGTACCCGTCCTATTATCCGTACGGCTATGGCTACTCTCCGCCACCGTGGGTATGGGCAAGGCCACCCAAGGCACCGGGGGAGACCTACGCGCAGGTGATCGGCGGCGTTGTGCTGGGCATGGGCGTGCTGTCGATCCTTCTGGCCTTGCTAGCCGGCGGGGTAGCAGCACTCATCGCCGTGACCGGCAACTTCGACAGCCTCCCGGTACAGGACATTCTTCTGGTCCCGACCATCGCCGGGCTTGTGGGTGGCGGCTTCGCCATCTATTACGGCATTCGCGCCCTGATGCGCTCGCCTTCGCCGCGCTTCACGCTGCCTCGGCCGCTGCTCTTCGTCGGCCTGACCGCGCTGGTGCTGGTAGTTGCCATCGTCCAGTGGCACCTGAATTTGCATGCCGGCCCTGGCCCCGCCATCGCTACCTTTCCGCTGGTCCTGCTCTCCGGCGTCCTGCCCGCCCTTGCCATCCTCTCGTTCGCGAGTTGGCGGATGCACCTTCCGGGCAGCCGGCGCCACGTCTGGATGTCGTTCTTCTACGGCGTCACGCTGGCGCCTCTGCTCGCCCTCATCGGCGAGATCGTCTTCAGCATCATCCTAGGCCGCACGTCGCCTTCCACCCAGTTGAACCCCAACGACCCGGCGCGCGTCATCCGACTGCTGGTCGAGATTGCCGTCTCCGCACCACTAATCGAGGAGGGCGTCAAGCCGCTCGCCGCGATCCTGATCATGCCGCGTCTGCGTACCGCCGCTAGCGCGTTTCTGGTCGGCATGGCCGGCGGCATCGGCTTCGACATGTTTGAGACGACCTTCACCTACATCGGCACCGGTGAGGCCGATTGGGTACAGGTCGCCTTTGTGCGCGTGGGCGCCGGGCTATTGCACGGCCTTGGTGCCGGCATGGTAGCGCTCGGCTGGTACTACTTCATCAACGGCCGCGGCGTCCACCGACGGTGGCTGAAGGGCGTCGCATGCATCGTGTACGCCGTCGCGCAGCACGCCGTCTTCAACGGCAGCGCGGTGCTAGTGGATTTCCTGCCCACGCCGGTCGAGAAGTGGCTCGGCCAGGTCTTCTATATCGGCCAATTCCCCGTCAGTGTGGGCTATCTCCCGTTCTTCGGGCTGGACGCGCTGATCCTGGTGATGTTGATCTTCATGACAGGCCGCCTCCTGCGAGCATCTGAGGCAGCTCCCGCCGCTCCACCGGCCGCCACGCCGGCAGCGGGAGTGCCCGTCGCCCCAGGCGCCGAGCCAGCGCCGGTCGGAGGTGCCGCCTGATGAATTCGTCTCCCTTCTCCCCGATCTCGTCCGCGTCCTCAGCACCCTCTGTACCCTCCGCGCCGCCCGTTGGTTCAGTCGGCCCGATGCCATATTCGCCGTGGGGGGTGCCGGCTCGCCCTCCGCGGCCATTCCCGCCCGAGGAACGGCCGCTGGCCAAGAAGCCCAAAGGCCTCTTCCCCAGCCTCTACGCACGCATTTTCGGCATCGTGGTGGTAGTCGTCACGGTCGCCGTCCTGGCCCTTACGGCGGTCGCGCCAGCCTTCTCCAATCATACCGATTCCGCAGTGCCCGCCGGCTGGACCAAAGTCTACGACGACGTGCCGAACGGCGCGCGCGATTGGTCTCTCAAGGCTGGCTGCACGGTGACGCCGCGCGGGCTGGACGTACGTGGCGATCGAGTGGAAGGCGGCTGCTTGTTTGGGCCTAGTATGCAGGACGACCTGCTCTCTCAAGGCTTCCTGCTCGACGTCACGCTCGCGCCCGACTCCTCGATGGAGGGCTACCAGGCGCCGATTGTCGGACTGGTGGGCAAGTCAGGGGCTGTCCTCGTGCTCTTCGACCAGGCCGGCGAGTATGTCATCTGCATCAACGCCTGCGAGCGGGCTTCTGAGCTGATCGCCGACGATTTAAGTAGCGCATGGCATACCGACGGTTATACGCCCAACCACTTTGCCATTCGCTACCTGCCGGCGGGTGGAGATTCCACCTCGGCCCGCCTGACCGTCTATATGAACGGGCAAGAGGTCCGCACGGTCGAAGGCATTGGCCTATCAGACGCGCCAAGGCTCATCCTCGACGCTGCTAGTGCAGGTCCCGACGATACCTTTGGCGAGGCGATCTACACCCACATGACGCTCTACTCGGCCAGCCCACCCGCGTCATAAGAGTCCCGCCGGCACGGGCCAGTGTGCTTTGGCTGATTCCAGGCTCATGCGGGATGGGCGAATCATCGCCGATGGGGACGTCATGGGCCGCTCAACGCTCAGCCAAGCGGGGCAACGTAGCGCTCTATGGCGGGTGTAGGGCCAGCATCGCCATCGGCGCCGTCGCGCGGGCGCCAGAGCAGCAACGCCGGAATCAGGCCGAGCACCGCGATCAGCGCGGTGGCCGCGAAGATGTCGCTATAGACTTGATGGAGCGCGGCGCTCACAGCGGCCACGTCCGACGTGCCCTGTCTTGCGATCAGCGTGTTGAATTGCGCGATGCCCCAGGCCGTCAGCCCCGCCAACCCGAGCGTCATGCCTGTCATGCGCAGCACGGTGATTGCCGCCGAGGCGACGCCGGCCTGCGCGCGCGGGCTGCCGTTCAGTGCGCTCGTGCTGACCGGCGCGATGACCAATCCAAAGCCGAGGCCACCAACTACGGTCGCTAGCGTGATCTGATCTTGCCCCACATTCGCTGGCCAGAGGTGCATCAGCCACAGCCCGACGGCCGTCAGCGCCACGCCCGACGCCGCGGCGGCTGGGCACCCGAACCGCGTCGAGAGCAGCCCGCCCAGCACGGCACCAACTGGGATCAGCGCGGTCAAGCGCAGCAGCGCCAGCCCCGCCGCGATGGGTGTGGCACCGAGTAGAGTCGCCATGAAGAGCGGAATCTCGACCAGCGCGACGATGAGCGCCGCGCCAACCAGGAGGCTCAATACTGAGGAAGCCGAGAGGGCGCGACTACGGAAGAGCCGTGGATCCACCACCGGCGACCGCCGCCACAGCTCCAGTGCGACGAAGAGCAGGAAGAGGGTGGCCGCCGCGAGCAACAGCGGCGTACTCACCTGCACCTTGCCGCCAGCGCTGGGCGCGCCGATCTGCGCGTTCTGCTGGCCCAGGCCAATCGTCAGGCAGGTGAGCGAGGCCCCAAAGAGCAGCGCGCCAAGCCAGTCAATCCGCTCGCGCGGACCGCGCATCTTCGGTAGCGCGTATAGTCCGGCCGCCAGCAAGACGAGCGCGATGGGCACGTTGAGCGTAAAGATCCACGTCCAGCCCCAGGCGTTGGTGATCGCCGCGCCGTAGAGCGGCCCCAGCACGCCTCCGGCCTCCGTCACCGCGCCGACGATGCCCAGCGCCAGCCCGCGCCGCTCGACGCCCACCACGTCGGCCACCACCGCCATCCCCACCGGTACCAGCGCCCCGCCGCCCACCGCCTGGATGCAGCGCGCCGCTACCAGCACGTCCAGCCCCGGCGACGTGGTGTCTACCCCCAGGCGGCCCACTGGCCCCACCAGCGCCTGCATCAGGTTGTAGAACGGCGTCAGAATCGCGCCCGAGAGCGTCGTGAAGTCCGGCGCGATGGGTCCGCCAAGTTGCGGCGCGGCGGCGCAAAGCAGCGAGCCGACCGCGAAGATACCCAGACACAGCGCGAAGACCCGCCGCCGGCCAAAGACATCGCCAACGCGGCCCATTAGCGGCATGGCGACGACGTAGCCTAGCAGGTAGCCGCTCACAATCCACGCCGCGCGGTCCGGCTGTGTCAGCGGTACGCCGAGATCGCCGATCATACTGGTGAGCGCCGTCACCACCACCGTCTGATCGAGCGCCGTCAGAAACACGGCGACGCAGACCACCACCAGCGCGAGCCACGCCTTGCCCGAGAAGCCGCGCCGCGCGCCCGTCCCATTCGCGGTGGATGCCACGGGCGCTGGGACAGACGGCTCATCCCCCTTGCTCGCTGCGGAGAGAGACTCTGGGGGAAGGGGTCCGCTCGCCATGCCGCCGCCTTTCGCACCGCGCCGCGCCGAGTACTAGACTGGCGGCTGGATGCTGATCTGCTCATCGAACTTGGAGAAATAGAACGTATGCACGGTGTTGTCGAGGTCGCCGCCGAAGATCGGTCCGGTCAGGCTCGCCGAATCTAGACGTCCGTTGCTCTTGTCCACGCAGAAGCTCGTCGGCACCGGCTTGGTGGCAGTGATATCCGGAAAGAGCGGAGTCAGCGCGCCTGGCGTCAGTGCGCCGCTGATCTTCCAGCAGGCGACGCCGTTGGCGCTGCCATCGGCAGGCGCGCTGGGCTGCTGGAGCTGCGTCAGCAGCGTGCCGATGCCCGTAGTGGGATCGAAGAGCTTGACGATGGGCAAATTGCTGAATTCGGTGGTCGGCGTCCACTGCCCACCGTTGGTTGGATCGGTCCAGTATTGTTTGGAGCCGATGATGATGATCTTGACGCTGGTTGAGAAGATGCCCGCGTCTACGCCGACTTCAGAGCTGAGCGAGTCCGGCCGCTTCACATCGCCTGTCGCCGAGGTAATCACGTAGTCGCCAGGCTGTGGCTTGCCTGGATGCTCGACTACCAGGACAAAGTGCATGGCGGTTGTCTGATTGAACTTCTGCTGTGCGCCTTTCAGCAGCGCCGATGCGCTCGGCGTGCTGCCGCCGCATGCCGCCGTTGTCAGTAGCGCGGCTAGCCAACCCAACACGAGTAGATATTTGCCCGTAGCGCGCCCCGCTCCCAATCCCAGCCTCAACATCCCGGTGGTCCTTTCCGCCGCGCCGTCCACCGGGCCACACGCTACCCGAACCGCCGCGCGACTCGCTCGCCGCCGCCATTATCCCCGCCATGCCACGCTGCGTCAATGCCCATCCGCGACCTACGCATGCGGCTCCCACCGCGGCGACATATCTACCACCGTTGGGCACATATGACACGCTGCCGGCGTCGCGAAGTGAACCACCGGCAGCGTTCGTGCGAGACGAGCTAGGGCTTCCACATCGTCAGCGAGATGCCATCAGGCGCGGGAGTCGTAAACACTGTGCCGAACGGCCGCACTTCGACAGGCCCAACGGCGACCCGACGCTCGGCGAGCTGATCGTGCAGCGAGCGCAGATCGCTCACCCCGGCGTACAGGGCAACCGTGCCGGCGGGCGGCGTCTCGGGGCCTGCCTGCAATAGACCAAACTCGGCGCCGCCGTTGCCCTTCAATTGACGAAACGTCGGACCGTCCCCCTCCACAACGCGCTCAAAGCCCAGCGTCTCTGTGAAGAAACTGAGCGCCGCGTCGAGGTCGGA
>DASUBU010000034.1:0-65612 GCA_035763125.1 Ktedonobacterales bacterium | reverse complement strand
GGGGATCAGGTTGAAGGCCTGGAAGACCATGCCGATCTTCTGATTGCGCACGCGCGCCAGCTGCGCCTCGCCCATCGTGGTGATGTCCACCCCATCTACCCGCACCCGCCCGCTGCTCGGCCGGTCGAGGCCGGCGATGAGGCCTAGCAGCGTGCTCTTGCCCGAGCCGCTCGGCCCCTGAATCGCCACCAGCTCGCCATGCGCGATGCGCAGGCTGATGCCGCGCAGGATGTCTATGCGCTGCCGCCCCAGCGGCAGGCTCTTGGTCACGTCAATCGCCTCCAATGCCGGTGGACGCGAGTCCTGCCGCACCGGCGTCGTGCTTGTCTGTTCTACCGTGCTCATCACTCCTCCGCCCTAAGCATTGCCAGCGACATTGGATGCCGCGTCGCCGTCTTTCGCAACCGCCGCACGCGCCGCAGCATATCGTAGCCAGGCGGAGCGAGCCGTATCCAGTGCTGAAAGTCATGACCGTCGGCGCGGCAGGCGCCACTCACCGTGGTGCCGTTAAATAGTACGCCACCCAAGCGCGCGGGTTGTGCATTGCTCGCGCTCACCTCATCCTCTCGGCTGGCTGGCCGTCTGCTGCAATTCCGCCGCATCGGCGCGATGAAGCCGAGCAGATGGTGAGTGGCTGGCATGAAGATTGCTCCCCAATCAGGCCGGATGTGAGGTGCGTGCCCCACACGTGATATGCTGATACATCGGATGAGGAGGGTAGATTCTACATGAAGACCTTGCGCGCGTTTATTTGGGGCGGAGCCATCGGCGCCGCGCTCGGCCTGCTCTTCGCTCCCCAGCGTGGCGAAGTGACCCGTACCCAACTGCAAGAGCGCCTCGCGCAGTTCCAGGGCCAGGCGCAGCAGGCAATGGGCAACCTACCGCCTAGTGTCTCGAATGCGATCGAGTCCGGCAGGCAGGCGATCAACAGCGGCATCAGCCAGGCGCAGCAGGCTGCCAACACGGCTGCCAGCAAGGCGCAGCGGGGCACCAACATCGCCGCCGAGAAGGCGCAGCAGGCCACCGATACCGCTGCCCAGCAAACGTCCAGCACGACCCACTAGCGAGGTGCGCGTCGCTGCGCTCCTGCCAGATGGGCTTTCGGGCGGCTGAGTCCGCTTCAGCGAGTCCGCCAGTATGTAGGGCGGACTCGCTGCGTCATGTTTCGCGCGGCGTGCGCTACAATCCAGCGGTGAGCAGATCAGCGCTTGCCGCGTGGTGCGGGAGCGCCTGCACAGTCTGCCCCTCGGAGTATCCGTGACCGCCCCAGACGATCCCTACGCCGCCATCGCCGCGTGGTATGACGTCGAGCACGACGCCCTCACCGAGGACATCGAGTGCTTTGCCTCGCTGCTCGCACCCGCGCCCGGCGGCCACGCATTCGTGCTGGAGATCGGCGCCGGTACGGGTCGCATCGCCGCCGCGCTCGCCGTGGCGGGCCACTCCATCACCGCCATCGAGCCGTCCGCCGCCATGCGCGAGCGATTCTCGCGGCGGCTGACCCAGATCCCTGAGCGCGCCGCTCGCCGGGTCACGCTGCTGCCGGGCACAGCGGAAGCTCCCGGCCTGGCCGCCGACCAGCGCTTCGGCACTGTGCTGCTGAGCCAGAACCTGCTCGCGCATCTGCTCACGCCCGATGAGCGGCACGCCGCCCTCACCGCCGCCTTCGCCGCGCTCCGCCCGGGTGGCCGACTGCTCGCGGACGTCGATCTGCTTGGTCCGCGCCGCCTGCTCGAATCGGCACACCAGCTCTGGCTGCAAGGTGTGTGGAACCTTCCCTCCGGCGAACAGCTCGAACATTTGGTTGCCGGAGCGCCTGGCACACAGCCCAGCACCGTCGAGCTGACGCATCTCTACGACGTGCACGCTCCTGGCGGCCCGCTCCGGCGCACCACCACACGTATGATGCTGGCGGTGCTCTCGAAAGGCGAGGTTGAGGTGGCGCTGCTGCGGGCCGGCTTCGGCGTCGAGGCGATCCACGGCAACTACGACCTCGCCCCCTATGACGACACATCGCCTCGCGCGATCTTCGACGCACGGCGGCCCATAGTAGTGTAGGGGCGGGCGATGCATGGATCCCCTGATTGACCGCATAGCCGGACCCACCGGTCTCAAGACGCGCTGATCGCTGGCTGCTCCTGGCCGCGAAGCTCCTCCCGCACGCGCATCAACAGCCGGCCGAGCATGTTGCGCCCCCTGCCATCGCCGCCGTCGCCCCAATACGCATCGCGTGAGGTGTGCTCGACGATGAGAGCGTCGCCGGTGCCAAGCAGGAGGTCACGGAGCGTCGGGTGCTGGGTAAATTTGGCCCGCAGCGCCTCCAGCATCACGTCGTCCTTGACGCTTTCCCAGTCATAGCGCAGAGGCCGCTGGCGCGAGCGCCCCATTCGGGCGGCGACGGTGGGCGAGGCGACCCGCCGGATCGCCCCCTCGTGGTCGGTCCCCGCGAACTTCTGCGCCTGGAAATAGTGCTCGCTGGTCGGCCAGCGCAGTCCCTTGCACACGATCGGATAGGCAGCGAAATTCGAGAACGCGCCATACGGCTCGCGCGTCGAATAGAATTGAATCACGGCCACGGGCTCACCCCAGAGATCGCGGGGTGGATCAGACATTGCAGCGCTCCTCGCGGGTCCAACGCTTATGGCGACTATCTGCCCGGCAGTATCGCATGCCAGCGGCGCGCGCAGCCAGGCGCGTGCTACGATTTCCCCAGCAAAAGCTGGGCAGTAAGTCACCGGACGACGAAGCGAAATGAGCAGCGATGTGAGCGACAGCGACGGCAGCGACAAGCAGCCGCGAGAAGGCGGCCCCGTGCAAAGAGGAGAGCAGCGGCAGCGACAGCGCCACTCGCGGCAGCAGCAAACGTCTGCCATAGGTGGCTCGCAGACGAGGCGCCCAGCACCCGGCACATCCTCGGACGCAGAAGCACGGCCGGCGGGCCAGCTACACCGCCATTATCCTCCGCCGCCCCCCAGACGCCCGCGCAAGCCGCCGGTAGACGTAGACGACATCCTTGCGCGGCGCGACGAGATCGCGGCGGCCACGCTAGCTGAGCTTGAAGCGGCCGACGCGGCAGCACAGGCGGCGGCTGAGGCACGCGCGCGGCTCGCAACGACCGGTGAGCCAGAGATCGAGCAGGGGCCGCTGGATCTGACCGATATCGGCACGCTCAAGCGGCTGCTGCGCCGCCACGGCCTGCGGCCCAACAAGTCCTTCGGCCAGCACCTGCTCATCTCGCGCAAAGCGCTCGGCGCCATTCTCGCCGCCGCCGAACTCGGCCCGGAGGATAGCGTGCTGGAGGTAGGAGCGGGCACGGGCGTGCTGACCGTCGAGCTGGCCCAGCGCGTCAAGCGTGTCGTCGCCGTCGAGCTCGATCAACACATCCTGCCGGTGCTGCGCGAGACCACCACCCGCTATCCCACCGTCGAGATCATCCCGCGTGACCTGCTCGACGTCCAACCCACGGCGGTCTTCGGCCAGCAGCCGTACAAACTGGTCGCCAATCTGCCCTATTACATCACCGCGCTCACTCTGCGCCACTTCCTCGAAGCTGAGAATCCGCCGCGCGAGATGGTGGTGATGGTCCAGCGCGAGGTGGCCGAGCGCATGACCGCCGTGCCCGGCGATCTTAGCCTACTTGGCCTCAGCGTGCAGTTCTATACCGAGCCAGAGATCGTGGCGTCGGTGCCGGCGGGGGCCTTCTTTCCGCCGCCGCAGGTGGAATCCGCGATCGTGCGCCTGGCGCGCCGCCCCGCGCCGCTGCTGGCCGGCGCCGCCCGCGACGAGTTCTTCCGCCTCGCCCATGCCGGATTCGCCGAGAAGCGCAAGCAAATACACAACAGTCTGGCAAGAAATCTGCGTCTTCCGCAAGAGACCGTCGCCGGTTGGCTCGCCGCCGCCGGGATTGACGCTGTGCGCCGGGCCGAGACACTGGCGCTGGATGACTGGGTGCGGCTGACCGAGGCGGCGCTGGCGGCCCCCGGCCCTGCCGAGCGTCCGCAAGACGCCCCTACAGCCGGGCACGCCGAGGGGTCGGTAGCGGCGGAGTGATCGTACTCGACGACGGCACAAGGAGGGCAGCTATGCAGCCGCTCGAACACGGGCGTATAATCCAGGAGGGTGGCCGCCGGTCGCCGCTGGCAATGCGCACGCTGCTGTGGGCCATCCTCGTCGTCTGTACCGCCCTGTTGGTCGCTACCATCAGCGAGGCCTGGACGCGCGCGAGTGCCGAACAGCAGGTGCGGACGGCCAGCGCGCACAACGCGGCCCTGCGCCACGATGTGGCGGCGACCCAGCGGGCAATTGCGCTGGCGCAATCGCCTGAGGAGATCGAGCGCGTGGCACGGCGCTGGGGCTACATCCGTCCCGGCGACCGGCCAATCGTGGTGGTCATCGCGGTGCCGGCGACGTAGCAGCGTCCTGTGGACGCCCGCGCCGCACAGCAGGCGCGGAGCGTTTCACATCCGGCGGCAGCGGACAGCGCCGGCGAGGAGGTCGGCGTGGCGCGACAGGTGGCGGATACGGTCGAGCAGGGTGTCTTCCCATCGGGTGACGCACCCGAGCAACTAGCGGACGATCTGTGGCGGATTCCACTGCCGCTCCCCTTCGCCTTGCGCGCCGTCAACGTCTATCTGATTGCCGATGGCAGCGGCGGTTGGACGCTGATAGATGCCGGCCTCGGCCTCCCCGCCGATGGGGCGGCGCTGCTTGCCGGCCTCGCCGCCGCCGGCGCGGCGCTACCCGACATCACGGCGCTCGTGCTGACCCACGCCCACCCCGACCATGTCGGCCTGGCTGGCTACATTCACGAAGCCAGCGACGCGCCGGTCTATCTGCTGACCGGCGAGGATGACGTGCTTTACCGTGTCTGGGCCGAGCGTGAGCCCGCCGCCTTCGACGCCCTGGGGACGATGTACGCCGCCCACGGCATGACCCCTGAGCAGGTCACGCAGAGCCGCAAGATCACCGAGCGTACGCGCCGCATGCTGCGCCTGCCGCCGCACGCCGCTGTGCGCGCGCTTGCCGATGGCGATGAGCTGCGTCTCGGCTCCCACACCTACCAGATCATCTGGACTCCCGGCCACTCTGACTACCACATGTGCCTGCTGCGCGACGACGGCATCCTGGTTGCCGGCGACCACATCCTGCCCGCCATCACGCCCAACATCGGCTGGTATCCGCACGCACGCCCCGATCCCCTGGGCGACTACTACTCCTCGCTTGCCAACGTCCGCGACCTTCCTGCCCATCTAGTGCTGCCCGGCCACGGCCGGCCCTTCGCCGATCTCGCAGCACGCGTGGATGCCCTGCATGCGCACCATCAGGAGCGCAGCGAGCAGATCGCCGGCATCCTCGCCGCCCCACCGCCGCCAGAGGGGCACAACGCGATGACCGTCGCCGAAACGCTCTTTGGGCAGCGGCTGCGTAGCGAGGACGACCGCCGCTTCGCGCTCGTCGAGTCGCTGGCCCACCTGGAGCACCTGCGCCTCGCCGGGCGCGTCGAGAGCATCGCCGACGGGGAAGACGGGCGCGTGAAGTATCGCCTGCGGCGGGCGGCGGCGTGAACACGATCAGGTTGAGCGAGCGCGGCGAGATGCCACTGGTCGCCTCACCTGGCGAGGATCTCTGCCTACACCTCATCAAGATGCCAGCGCGCCTCGGCGGCGTCCCAGGCGTAAAGCAGGTCCATGCATGCTGATCTGCCCCGTTTGTGAGGAACCGCTGGCGCGCACGGAGACTGGTCTGCGCTGTCGCCATGGCCACCAGTTCGACCGTGCCCGCGAGGGCTACGTGCATCTCGTCGGCTCGCGTCACCCCGGCGACTCTCGCCAGATGCTGCGCGCGCGGCGCGCCTTCCTCGCGCGCGGCCACTACCATCCCCTCGCCGAGCTGCTCCATTCGCTCGCGCTGGCACACTTCGGCGTGCCGCTCCAGGCGGAGATGCCGCCGGAGACGGTGGGGAAAGGCGCCCACTCCGGCCCTGCTGCTCTCGGCGTGCTGGAGGTGGGCTGTGGCGAGGGATACTACATCGGTAACTTGCAGTGCGCTATGGCGACCGCACTGCCCAGCGCGCCGCCCTGCTTCGGCCTGGATGTCTCGAAGGACGCCGTTCGCCTCGCCGCCCGGCACTATCCCGGCGTGAAGTTCGTGGTAGCCGATATCAAGGCGCGCCTGCCGATCGCGTCGGGCAGCATTGGCCTGCTGCTGGACGTCTTCGCGCCGCGCAATCCAGTCGAGTTTGCCCGCATCGTCGCGCCGGGCGGGCTGCTGCTGGTGGCGATCCCTGCCGCGGCGCACCTGACCGAGCTGCGCGCCGCCCTGCCGCTGCTGGGGATCGAGCCCGAAAAGGAGCGCCATGTGGTCGAGCAGCTCAGCCCAGCCTTCACACTGCGCGACGCTTACTCGCTAGAGCATCCGATGCCGCTCGCCTCAGCCGACATCGTCGATCTGCTGGCGATGACGCCGAGCGCGCGCCACCTGAGCGCGGAGGCCATTGACGCGGCCTATGCGCTCGCGCCGCTCGCCGTCACCGCGGCGTTCCGCGTGCTGGCCTTCAGCCGTGCGTGACGACGATGTTCGCATTCACTGTTGTCTGGCGTCACAAGGGATAATGACTGACGAGGGCGGCGCCGTGCCGGCCGAGCAAGGCGAGGCGAGGCGAGGAGAATGAGGGGCTATGCACGAGACAGAGCGACGGCTGGTGGGACGTGTGGCGGCGCTCTACCGCTACCCGGTGAAGTCTATGCGCGGCGAGGCGCTGGACGAGGCGCGGCTAGCGCGCGAGGGCATCGAGGGCGATCGGCGCTACGCGTTCGTCCAGAGCGAGGATCGCTCGCAGTTCCCGTGGCTCACCGCGCGCCAGAGCCCGTCGCTCGTGCGATACGCGCCGTACTTCGTGGACGCCGAGCATCCGGCGGAATCGGCGGTGCGCGTGCAAACGCCAGATGGGCTGGATCTTCCCGTGGAGGGCGACGCGCTGCTGGCGCACATCGGCGCGCTCTTCCCGCGCCCCATCCACCTCGTCCATCTGCCCATCGAGCGCGCCATGGACGCGGCGGCCGTGTCGCTGATCTCGACGGCGACCATCGCCGGTGTCGGCACACTGATCGACCGCGAACTGGAGCCCAGACGCTTCCGCCCCAATATCCTGCTCGTAGCTGGCTCCACCTCGCACGACACGGACGCCTACCCGGAAGCCGCCTGGCTCGGCCGCGCGCTCACCCTCGGCGATGGCCCGGTCGCGCCGCGCATCTACATCCAAGCGCGGGATCAACGCTGCAAGATGGTCAACGTGGCGCCGGAGACGGGGACGGTCGGGCCGTACGATCTGCTGGCGGCGATGGTACGCGCGGATCGCCTCAACGCCGGCGTCTACGCGCGTGTCGAGCGGCCCGGGCTGCTGGAAGTCGGGGCGCCCATCTGGCTGGAAGCCGCCGAACAGCACGGGGAGCGGTGACTTCAGCGCGCCAACAGCAGGTGCAGCGCGACGTAGGCAGCGTACGCCGCGAGCAGCAGCACGCCCGCCAGCCGGCCGACACTCCCTCGCCAGAGCAGGACGGCCGCCAGCCACGTTGCGCCGACCAGAAACGGCCAGTCTAGCCGCACCACCAGCGGATCCACCCGCACGGGCGTTATGAGCGCGATGAGGCCGAGATTAAAGAGCACAAAGTAGAGCAGCGTGCCGACCAGATTGCCCGCGCTCACGTCGGGCCGGCCTGCGCGGGCCGGCACCGCCTGCCGGAAGACCTCCTCGATCTCGATCGCCGCCGGTGTCACCACCATGCCCATCACCAGCGGCGGCACGCTCAATCCGGCGATAATGCCGACCGCCCCGCGGCTCACCAGCTCGCCCGCCACTCCGATCGCCACGATGCCGCATGCCGCTAGCGCGAGCGCCGCCCACAACGGCCGCCGCTTCTCGCGCGCCTCATCCACCTCGTCCGATTCCAGATACGTCCGCCCGCGTGAGGCGACCACCAGATACACCAACGCCACCACGAAGAGCAGCAGCAACACGCCGCCCGTCCAGCGCGGCGTCGCGCCGCCGAAGACGAGCGGCAGCCCCGCCACCAGGGGTGTCGCGGCAAAGATCAGCACGAAGCCGCGCGGGAGCCGCACCCGCAGGGGATAGAGCAGCGCGCCCAGGCCCAGCGCGACGCAGACCAGGAAGATCGCCCCGCCGAAGGCGCTGCCCAACGCGACGGAGGCAGCGTCCGCGCGGCCCGCCGAGAGGCCAACCGCCACATTCTCCGCCTCCAGCCCAGACAACACCGCCCCCACGGCGAAGGCTGAGACGCGCAGCGCCAGCGCCAGGCCCACCAGCCCCTCTACCAGCAATTGGGTTGACCAGATCGCCAGTGCCGCTCCGCCGATGAAGAGCACAATCGCCAGCCACACCGCCACGATGGCACCCCCAATTCGCGGATGCGCGACGCTCGGCGCACAGGAAGCGCCCTACGCATGGCGCCGGCTAGAGAACGTCGCAAGCGCTCTGCCAGCACAGGGCGCGCGCGACGCCTGTCGCCGCCGCACGTGGCCACGAATTCCGCAGGCGCGATCGCGTGACCTGCCGGCAGGCTCAACCCACCGGCGTGGGATAACAGCGGCGGAGTGAGTGATCTAGCCGCGAGGCGCGCGACGTGTTCGAGGCAAACTCCGGGCGCAGCGGACAATGCCAGCGGTGCCAGCACACCCCCCGGAACGGCTCCTAGAGTTCTAGCAGTGGGCTGCTTGGCGAGATCGCTGCCGCCAATCGAGTGAGCCGACGTCAGGCGTCCAGGCCGTTGGCGCCTGGGGAATCGGCCGGCACGGACATCGAGACGGTGGCGGGCGCGGTGAGCGGCATGAAAGTCTGGTAGCCGGGCTGGGGGGAGAAGTTGAAGTCGCCGCCGCAGCCAAAGTCTGAAAGCCAGTATTGCCACAGCACCGGCGACATGCCGCCGAAGGATGCCTGCGAGACGGTGGTGTTCCAGCCTGTGCGCACGTCTCCGAGCGTATAGCAGTTCGAGTCGCAGGGCGCGCACATCGTGCCTGCCAGCTCGCCGCCCGCCAGCCAATAGACGAACGGCACGTTGGGCGCGTAGCCCTCGGGGAACCAGTTGTCGCGCGACGAGTTGTTGATGTAGACGCCCGGGACGAACTGCGCCGCGGCGACGGTCTCCAAGAAGCCGTCCAGCACCGCGGCGTGCAGCGTCTGGCTCGCGCCGTCTGCCCAGCCACCGAAGCCGTACTCCACGTCGGCGAAAAGTGTATGGCCAGCGATGGCGGGAATCTGTGCCACCGCGTTCAGCGCGGCGAGCGCCTGGCGTTTGCCATAATCGTACGGGTTGGCCGGGTCCGGCGAGTAGTTCGGTCCACACAGGCCCCAGTAGGCGTGCGTGAACTCGGCGCCGACCTGGGTGGCCGTCTCGGGATCGAAGCAGTTCAGTCCATTGGCGCCCGCACCCACTTCGGCAATGTAGAAATGCAGTGGCATCGCGGCGCCGATGGCTACTGAGAGGGGCGTGCAGCTATCCACGCCGAAGAACCCCTCGTTGCCCGATGGATACGCGGGAAAGGCCCGCGCCACTTTCGGACCGAGCAGCCCGGTCGCACTGGCCGCGGCGCTCGCCGCGAAAACCATCGCGGCCAGCTTCAGGAAGCCACGCCTGCCCATGCCGGCGCGGTGCGCCTGTGCTTCGGTCGCGCCGTTGAGCTGGGCCAGGCGCAGATAGGAGGCGGAACAATTCTCGCAGCCCGCGTCATACTTGGCTACCGCGGTTTCCAGCGCCTTCTCGCGGATCTCGCCCAGCGTGCGCTGACGGATGCGCCCCATAGACCACCTCCCCCTGGACTACCCCCACCCCTGGCGCAGACCCTGTCTTGTGTTGCGAGGCCAAGCCAGGATAGCATAGGGTCCGCGGCGGCGGAAATCGAGCAGATGATTGGGCTACGATGGCGGCCCTAGCCCTATCCCTGCTGTTTGGTTCGACATCCTTACGGATAGCGGGCCGTCTGAGTTGCAAACGGATGAGTGGCGGAGCGTCACAGAGGGCGCTACAGACGGGGCAGTAGCAGTTTCCGATGCGCCGGAGCCAGCGCCAGCAAGGGGAAGTGGCGCGTGCGAATAGCGGCCAGAACGCGCTCTGCCTCGCGCCAGGCCAGCGTATGGTCGCCCGCGGAGATGCTGCCGGCGCGCAGGGCCGCGTCCAGATCGGCGGCATCGAGGATCTCAGCCTCGCCCTCGGCGGTCACGGCGATGTCGAGATAGAGGTCGTCGTGATAGGGCACGCCGTCGGGGTCGAGGCCGTGATGCGCGCAGATATCCACATAGCCCTGCACCAGCGCGCCCGAGACATCGAACATGGTGGTGAGCGTGTAGTGCGGCTCGTCCGCTGGGAAGTGATGCAGCCAGGTGTAGCCGCTATCGGCGACTGTCAGCGTCTCTCCGCACGCGGTCACGACCAGCGGCTCGCTCAGCGCGTCCAGCGCCAGCAGCGCGGCCATGCCGCTGAAATCGGCGGTATCCAGCCTCGTCACGACAAAGCGACTGGCGACCAGCCGGGGCCACCAATCGCGGTTAGCGCGCTTGCGTTTCATCGAGCGCTCCTTTGTCTCCATCGTAGCACACGCGAACGCCGCGTCGGGCAGGCAGCCCAGGACGCGGCGTCTGGAGCAGTGCGAGGGATGTGGCTCAGGCCCTAGCTCACGAGCGCGTCAGCATCCACCTGGAAGGGTGAGACGGCACTGGTGAGCTGGCTGCGGATGTCGGCCTTCAGTGCGTCGCCTTCCTGAGGCAGCTTCGACTGCGCCGCCGCGTCGAGGTACGCCGTCAGCGCCTGGTCGATCAGCGGCTGAACGGTGCCAGCTGGCACCTTAATCGGCGCCTGGCCAGCGGCCACCGCACCGGCATTCTTGAGCAGATCGATGCCGCTGACGGAAGGCAAGGCGGCACTGAATGGCGCCGGCAGCGGGATGGCCTGGGAGTTGGTCAGGAAAGCGCTCTGGTTCTTCACCGACGAGACGCAGTCGTCATAGAGCTGTTGGTACTTCGCATCGGGGACGGTAAGTGTGGAGAGCGCGCTGGAGGCCGTGGCGAGCGCGCCGGCGTCGGCCTGCAGCTTGGCGATGGCGGCCGGCATCGCGGCGGCGAAGCTGGCGTCATCGGCGACGTAGATGCGTGCCTGATAGCGCGCGTCGGCGATATCGTCGGTGGTCTTGTTGAGCGGCGTGTCGCAGTTGTCGCGCAGGCTCTGCGCGAACGGCACGAGCTTGTTGTTGAGCGTATTGAGGCTGTTGATGTGCGGCTGCAGATAGAGCAGGCCGAAAACGACGACGGCGAGCAGCACCAGCAGCGAGACGACCGACGCTATGATACGCGTGACCTTGACCGCCAGCGCGACCGCGACGCCACAGACGATCAGGCTGATGAGGCCGACGACACCGGCGACGATGGTTGCGATCGTGCCATTGCTGAAGACGGACTTGATCTGGTCGAGCGACGTAAGCTGGACCGTCGCGACCTGGGCATAAAGCCAGTAGCCAATCGGGATCAACGCCGTGACGACCGCGAGAATCGTGGTGACGAGGCCGATACGCGCGAGAGTCGCGCCGCGAACGTTGGTTCCGGTCTCGACCGAGGTGGCCATAGAACGAGCTCCTCCTCCCCCAGCATCACATAAGGGTGTGCGGCGGGATCCGTGGATGACGGCATGAGCAGCCGGTACGACCCGGCTGGTCGCCGCATCGTAGCGGGTTCTACGGCTGAGCGCAAGTGGCCAAGGGTAGGGAATTTAGCGCAGGAGTGCCTGCGCCGCCTGGACGGCAAGCTCAACCATCCAGGCCGGCACGATGCCCAGCACGAGCGTGGCGACGAGCGCCAGCGCAAGCCCGAGCCAGGCGCCGGGCGCGATCCCGCGGGGCGGAGCGGAATCCTGGGCAACGCTGCGCGTGCCGGTGGCGGCGACGAACGGCCGCGCTTCGGCGGCGGTCGGCTCAGGTGCGAAGTACGCACCCGTCGCAGGCTCCGCGGCGACGGTCATCGCCACCGTTCCAGCCGCGGCGCCGGCGGGAACGGGCTGCGGAGCGACCGGCGCGGCGATGGGCGCCACGGCGAAAGATGGCGCGGGAGCAGGCACCACAGCAGGCTGCGGCTCCGTGAAATACATCGCCCAGACCACGCGCAGGTAGTAGAACATGCCGAGCACACTGGTCAGGACGCCGATGATGGCGAGATCGAGCCGTCCGCCCACGATGGCGGCGTAGAAGACGTAGTACTTGCCGATGAAGCCCGCTAGCAGCGGCACGCCCGCCAGCGAGAGGAGGAAGATCGCCATCACCGCCGCCACACCCGGCCGCCGCCGCGCCAGCCCCGCGTAGTCGTCGAGCGTCGTGCCGAGCCCGTCGTTGCGCTCCAGCGCCAGCACCACCCCAAAGGCTCCGACGTTGGTCGCGGCATAGGTGGCGAGGTAGACCAGCAGCGAGGCCAGCGCGACGGGCGTGGCCGTGACCACCGCCACGAGCATGTAACCGGCGTTGGCGACGCTGGAATAGGCTAGCATGCGCTTGACATCGCGTTGCGTGACGGCCAGTACGTTCCCGCCGATCATCGTGAGCACGGCGACCGCCCACAGCACTGGCGTCCACTCTGGCGCGACCGGATGCAGCGCGACGACGAAGACGCGCGCCAGCGCGACGAACGCGGCGACCTTGGTTCCGACCGACATGAAGGTCGTCACCGAAGTTGGCGCGCCGACGTACACATCCGGCGTCCACGCCTGGAACGGGACGGCGGAGACCTTGAAGCAGAAACCGACCGCCAGCAGCGCCAGCGCCGCCAGCAGCAACGGGCCGAACCCGGACGATGGGCTGAAGGGATGCGCGGCGACGAAGGTCCGGATAGTGAAGAGATTAGTGCTGCCGGTGGCGCCGTAGGTGAGCGCCATACCGTAGAGCAGGAAAGCCGAGGCGAACGAGCTGAGGATGAAGTACTTGAGGCCGGCCTCCTGCGAGCGCGGCCGGTAGATGATGAAGGCCGAGAGCACGTAGAGCGCCAGCGAGAGCACTTCCAGTCCGACGAACACGATCATCAAGTTGGTGGCCGAAGCCATCATCATCATCCCCAGCCCCGCCACCAGCATCAGCGCATAGTATTCGCCAAGCTGCGTGACGCCCTGTCGCTCGACATAGCCCGGCGAGAGGAGCAGCCCAACGCCCAGCGAGAAGAGGATGATGACATCGGCGGCGAGCGCGCCCTTATCCGCGCTGATCATGCCGTAGAATGCCGTCTGGCCGTCGCCTCCCGCAAACAGCAGCGCCGCCGCCACGCCTGAGGCGATCACGCCCGCCAGCCCAACCAGCGCAAGCCAGCCCTTGCGGGCCGCGCTGCCCGGAGCAAGATCAGCCAGCAAGACGAGCAGCGCCGCGCCCAGCAGGATCAGCTCCGGCAGGATACGGAGCCAATCGGCGCCGGTCGGCGTGTACGTAAACGGACTACCGGATGGCACTGTCGTTCGCCTTTCGCCTGTCGCCCGCGGCCATTGCAGCGAGCTATCTAGTGGCCGCCTGCGGCGGACCGGAGATGGGATGGGTGGTCGTCGTGTGCGTGGTGGGCGCGAGCAGCTGGTTGATGGTTGGCTCCATGCGCGCGGTCAGCAGCCCCGGCAGGATGCCGAGCACGATCATCAGCACTAACAGCGGCGCCAGCACAGTCAGCTCGCCGGCGCGCAGATCGGGCAGCCGCGATGGACGATCGCCGGGCGCTTGTGAGCCTGAAAGAGACGCCCCGCCGCCACTCGCCGCGGCGGCACTCTCGACCACTTCGCTCGGCGGCCCTTCCGTCACACCCTGGAAGAAGCGCAGCATGTACCACGCCGCCGGGATGACGACCAGCGTGCCGAGCGTGCCGTAGACGGCGCTCGCCTGGAATGCGCCGAGAAACGCCAGGAACTCGCCGGCAAAGCTATTGAGGCCAGGCAGGCCCAGCGTGGCGAGCGCCGTCAGCAGGAAGACCGTCGCCAGCCAGGGTGTGCGTGTCGCCAGCCCGCCGAAGTCCGCCAGCCGGCGCGAGCCGGTGCGCCGCTCGATGAAGGCGGCGATCAGGAAGAGCGCGGCAATCAAAATGCCGTGGTTGACCATCTGCAAGATGCCGCCCTCGACGCCCTGCGTATTGAGCGCGAAAGTGCCGAGCACGATCACGCTCATATGGCTGATGCTGACGTACGCCAGCAGCCGCTTGAAGTCCGCCGCCACCAGCGCCTGGAGCGCGAAGTAGAGGATGCCGGCGACGGCCAGCGCACTCATCAGGGGCGTCAGTGCGCGGCTGGCCTCGGGGAAGAGCGCCAGATTGAAGCGCACGAAGCCGTAGGCGCCGGTCTTGGCCATCACCCCGGCGATCAGCACGACGACAGCCGTTGGCGCCTCGCCGTACGCGTCCGGCACCCAGGAGTGCAGCGGGAAGAGGCCGACTTTCACGGCGAAAGCGGCGGCGAAGGCCAGGAAGAGCCAGATCTGCGTCGTGCGCGGCAGCGCCGTCACGCCCTCGCGCAGCAGCGCCGCGAGATCGAGCGTGAAGGGCGCGCCCGAGGCGCTGCTGACCAGCGCGCCGGTAGCGATGATGCCAACCAGCATCAGCAGCGAGCCGGCGGCCGTGTACAGCACGAACTTGATCGCCGCGTAGCTCCGGCGCGGCCCGCCGAACATGCCCACCAGCAGATACGCTGGAATCAGCATGACCTCCCAAAAGACGTAGAAGAGCAGCAGGTTGGTCGCCAGGAAGACACCCATCATGCCGAAGCTGAGCAGCAACAGCAGCGTGAAATACTCGCGCGAGCGGTCGCCGCGCCGCGCCACCGGCCACGAGGCGCCCACCGCCACAGCCGTCAGCAGCGCGTTGAGCGCCGGCAGGAAGAGGCTCACGCCGTCCACTCCCAGCGCATAGCTGACGCCGAGCCCAGGCAGCCAGTCGCGCAGCTCCGCGAACTGCATACCGGCGCCGTTCATCGTGAACTGCGTGATGAGCCACAGGCACAGCGCCAGATCGGCCAGCGCGACCAGCAGCGCCCACCACCAGCCGGCCATGCGCGGCAGCAGCAGCGCGCCAATCGCGCCGGCCAGCGGCAGGAACAGGATCACGCTCAGGATCGGGAAGGAGCTCATCGGATCATCTATCCTCGCCACGCATGCTGGTAGCCCGCTGGATACCTGTAGGGGCGCTGCATGCATCGCCCATCTTGCCAGGCACGCATCCGCCGGATTGTCTATCGAACTTGCCCACCGTTGGCCTCCTGATTTATGGACGAATAACGTAGTAGAGAACGATCAGCGCGGCGCCCAGGAAGATGGCGAGCGCGTAGTTGCGCGCGTAGCCGGTCTGAAGCGCCCGCAGCCCGCGACTGGTGAGGCCGACGACGCCCGAGAGGGCACGCGAGCCGCCATCCAGCGCGACGCCCTCGACATCGCGACGGAAGAAGCGCCCCAACGCGAGCAGCGGCCGGACGATCACGGCATCGTACAGCTCGTCCACGTAGTAGCGGTTCGCCAGCAGAAGCACCAGCGGATTGCGGCTGGGCGCCAGCGACGGCGTGCGCGCGCCGTAGCGCGTCCAGGCAAAAGCGATGCCCAGCAGCCCCGCCGCCAGACTCAGCACGATGCCCAGCCAGAGCAGTCCACCGCTCGGCTCTTGCGCGCTGCCCGTGACCGGCGCCAGGAAGTCGCCCAGCCACGTGCCGACGAAGCCGCCGATCACCGAGAGCACCGCCAGGATGCCCATCGGCACGGTCATCGAGCGCCCCGGTGTGTGCAGGTGCGCCAGCGGATCAACCTCACGCGCCTCGGCTCTCCCCCGGCGCCCATTGCCGTTGCCGCGGCCGTTCGGAGCAACTGCCACAGCACCCGGCGCGTGGGTGCCATGTGCGGCGAGCGCTGGACCACGGTACTCGCCGAGGAACGTCAGGAAGATCAGCCGGAAGGTGTAGAAGCCGGTCAGCAGAGCGGTCAGCAGCCCGGCCAGCCACAGCGCGTACCAGCCGAGCGCGCCAGTGACGGTCGCATGCTGCAGGACCACGCCGAGGATGGCGTCTTTGCTCCAGAAGCCGGCGAAGGGGAAGATCGCCGCCAGCGCCAGCCCCGAGATGACGAAGCACCAGAAGGTGAACGGCAGCCGCTCGCGCAGCCCGCCCATCTTACGCATGTCCTGCTCGCCGGCCAGCGCATGAATCACCGCGCCGGCCGCCATGAAGAGCAGCGCCTTGAAGTAAGCGTGCGTGGTGAGGTGAAAGATGCCGGTTGAGAAGCCGCCGACCGACTCGGCCATGAACATGTAGGCGAGCTGGCTCATCGTCGAGAAGGCCAGCACGCGCTTGATGTCGGGCTGGACACAGGCGATACTGGCGGCGTAGAGCGCGGTGAGACCCGAAACGACGGCCACCACTGCCAGCGCGGCCGGCGCGGCAGTGAAGAGCGTATGCGCGCGGGCGAGCAGGTAGACGCCGGCCGTTACCATCGTGGCGGCGTGGATCAGCGCGCTGACCGGCGTGGGACCCTCCATCGCGTCCGGTAGCCAGGTCTGCAGCGGGAGCTGCGCGGATTTCGCGGCGGCGGCCACGAAGAGCAGCAGCGCGATGGCGTTGAACGTCGAGGCATCCACAGCTGGACAGGAGTGCGGGATGGCGCTGAGGGGCAGACCCGCACATCCGAGCGCGCTTGCATCGCCGAAAAGCAGGCGGGTGAACGTCAGCGTACCAGTCGTCTTGAAGAGCAGGAAGATGGCGAGCATCAGGCCGAAGTCGCCGATCACGTTGACGACGAAGGCCTTCTTGGCGGCGGCCACCGCGGAGGGGCGCGTGTACCAAAAGCCGATCAGCAGGAACGAGGCGAGGCCGACCCCCGCCCAGCCGACCAGCAGGATGAGGAAGTTATCCGCGGCCACCAGCAGCGCCATGGCGAAGATGAAGAAGTTCAGGAAGCTGAAGAACCGCCAGTAGCCGGGGTCGCCCTCCATGTAGCCGATGCTGTAGACATGGATCAGGAAGCCGACACCGGTCACGATCAGCAGCATCACCGCCGAGAGCGGATCGGAGAGCAGGCCGAAGTTGATGTTGAGGCTGCCTGAGACCACCCAGTTGAAGAGCGTGATGTCGCCGAGGTTGTTGGGCAGCGGGACACCGGGAAGCGGAACATGGCCTGCCGTCGCGGCCGGCGTGGTGACTACGGCGACGAAATCCGCCACGGCGCAGGCGAAGGCCAGCAGCACGACGCCGCAGCCGATCAGCGAGATCGCCGTGCGTGGAAGCCAGCGCCCCGCCAGCCCCAGCACGACGAAGCCGGCCAGCGGCAGCAGCAGGATGATGGGCGTCAGATTGAGCATGCGGCGACCCTATCCCCTATCCTCATCACTCGTCCCCAGACTCTAGCCTTTGAGCGTGTTCAGCTCGTCCACGTTGACGGTGCGCCGCGTGCGGAAGATCGAGACGATGATGGCGAGGCCCACGACGACCTCAGCGGCCGCGACGGTGAGGACGAGGAAGACGAACATCCAGCCATCCACCGAGTTCAGCTCGCGCGCGAACGCCATGAACGAGAGGTTGACGGCGTTCAGCATCAGCTCGATGGACATGAACATCACCAGCGGGTTGCGACGCACCAGCACGCCGGTCGCGCCGATGGTGAAGAGCAGCGCGCTAACGATCAGGTAGGCGTTGAGCGGCATCGGCCGATATCTCCTTCTTGCTACTCGCGGCCCAGCATGCGCCGGCCCAGCACCACCGCGCCGAGCACGGCGATCACCAGCAGCACGCTCGTTACCTCGAACGGGAACGCGAAGCCGTGGAAGAGAGCGAGTCCAAAGGCCTCGGTGTTGCCGTGCGCGCTAGCCTGCTGCGCAAGCCCATCCAGCCCGGCGGCCTTCGCATCACTGGAGATCGCACCGCTCAGGAACGCAATGATCAGCCCGCCGGCGAGGATGACACCCAGGCCTATCCCGGCCGCCCATTGCCAGCGCAGCCGATCGCGCCCCTCCTCCGGCGCGCCGGTTTCGGGCGAGAGCATGGTGACGACGAAGAGGAAGAGCACCATCACCGCGCCGGCGTAGATCAGCACCTGAATCGTGGCGACGAATATGGCGTTGAGTGTGAGGAAGAACAGCGCCAGGCTCAGCAGATTGACGATCAGGCTGAGCATGCAGTAGACGGCGTTGCGAAAGAGCACGACGCCGAGCGCCGAGGCGACGGCCACCGCGGCGAGCACGTAGAAAGCGATCTGCTGTAGCAGCGTCGAGCTCACGGCTGTCCCTCCCGCGATTGCTGCTCCGGCTCTCCGTCTCCGGCGCGCTCAACCACGCGGTCGCCGCCCAGCTCGGTCTGGTAGCCGACGCCGATCTCTGCCTTCGCGCCCACCTCCAGCACGGCACCCGGCTCGCCGATCTCGTGCATGGCATTCACGTCGCTTTCCAGCAGCACTTCCTGCTGGAGGGATAGGTCGCCCTGGCCAACGGCGGCGGCGCTAGCGCGCAGGCCGTCGAAGTGGCCCTGGCGGTCAGGCAGCGGCGTCGGCGTCTCCTCTGGCGGCGTGGGCACCCAGGCGTCCAGCGAGCCGCGCGTGGCGCTGCCGACCGGCTCGAGCAGCTGCTCCTTGTGGTAGATCATGTCCTCGGGATGCGTGGAGGCCATCTCGTAGATGCGCTCCAGCGTGATCGCCCCGGTCGGACAGGCCTGTTCGCAGTAGCCGCAGAAGATGCAGCGCAGCAGGTTCATGTCGAAGACGCGCGCGTAGCGCTCGCCCGGCGAGACCCGCACCTCGTCGGTATTCTGATCGGCCTCGATGTAGATCGCGTCAGCCGGGCAGGCCCCCGCGCAGAGGTAGCAGCCGACGCAGCGCTCCAGCCCGTTCTCATAGCGGTGCAGCACGTGGCGGCCCCGGAAACGCGGTGGCAGCGGGCGCTTCTGCTCCGGGTAGGAGACAGTCGTCGGCTTCTTGCCGAATTCTTTGAGCGTCGTGCCCAGGCCTTTGAGAATCTCCATTGCCATCTATATCATGCCCGCTTTCGTGGTTACGCTCAGACTTCACCGCAGAGGTAGCGGAGGAAACGGAGGGCTATGGATATCACCCTCCGCCTTCTGCCGCTCACGGCGTCCTGACTGCCTCGGCCGCCTCTTGCGTGGTGGAGGGGACGGCGCCAGTCGAGGCGCCTGGGACCGACGGTGCAATCCGTACCAGCCGGACCGAGGCGGGGATCGGCAGCGACACCGCCTCGCCTTCCAGATGCGCGACCGGCTGCTGGCGCCGCCGCATCCGCACGAACAGCACCAACGCGGAGAGCGCCAGCACGCCCAGGCCGAAGACGCCGCTGGCCCACCAGGGCCAGCCGAGCGCGATTGCCAGACCAGTGAAGACGGTGTTGAGCAGCGCGAGCGGCAGCAGCACCTGCCAGCCCACCCGCATCAATTGATCATAGCGAATGCGGGGCAGTGTTGCCCGCACCCAGATGAAGATGAACAGGAAGACGGCCACCTTGGCGGCGTACCAGATGATCGGCAGCCCGGGAATGCCGGAGAGGCCGCCGAGTGTCCAGCCGCCGAGGAAGAGCGTCGCCGCCACCGAGCTGACCGTGATCATGTTGATGTACTCAGCCATCTGGTAGAGGCTCCAGCGCAGCCCGCTGAACTCGGTCAGATAGCCGGCCACCAGCTCCTGTTCGGCCTCCGGCAGGTCGAAGGGCGCGCGGTTCACCTCGGCTGTGGCGGCGATGGCGTAGAGCACGAAGCCCAGCGGCTGCGCCAGCACGAACCAGATGCCCTGCTGCACCTGCGACTCGACGATGCCGACCATGCTCAGCGTGCCAGCCAGCATCAGCGTGCCGGCCAGCGCCAGCACGATGCTGACCTCGTACGAGACCATCTGCGCGGCCGAGCGCAGCGCGCCCAGCAGCGAATAGTGGTTGCCCGACGACCAGCCGCCCAGCACGATGCCGTAGACCGCCAGTGAGGAGATTGCCAGGATGTAGAGCACGCCGACGTTGACGTCGCCAATCAGCGGCGCCCACGCGCGCGCCACGGCCGAGGATCCCCAGGTCGTCGGGCTGCCCAGCGGCACCACCGCGAAGGCCGCCAGCGCGATGAAGACGCTGATGCCCGGCGCCACCACGAAGACCAGCTTGCGCGCGCGGCTGGGGATCAATTGCTCCTTGAAGGCCATCTTCACGCCGTCGGCCAGCGGCTGCAGCAGCCCCAGCGGGCCGGCGCGGTTGGGGCCGATGCGCCGCTGGAAGCGCGCGATCACCCGCCGCTCGACCAGTGTCATGTAGGCGAAGATCGTCAGCAGCGCGACAATCACGACCGCGCTCTTGACAATCGCGGCGAGGATGGCGATCAGCGTATCAGACATCCCGGTTTCCCTCTCCTCACTCGCTCCGCCCGCTCGGCGTGACCAGCTCGCCGCCCGCGCCCGCGCCCGCGGACGCCGGTCGCGAGACGCCCTGCTCCAGCATCTCCCACGTCAGGAACGGGCTGCCGGCCAGCGCGCGCTTGCCGTCCGCTTCCGTCGGAGAGAGCGGCCAGCGCAGGCCCTCCATCCCCAGCGCGCGCCGCGTGACGCCGCTGTAGATCGGGACGATTCGGCCAATCTCGGCCAGAATCTGCGCGGGGTCGAGATAGGTCCAACTCAGGCCGAGCGCACGCGCGACAGCCACCAGAATCTCCCAATCGCCTCGTGCGCCGGGCAGCTTCTGCATGGCGGCGCGCACCACCTGCACACGTCGCTCGGTGTTGGTGAAGGTGCCGTCGCGCTCCGTGTAGGCCACCGCCGGCAGCACGACGTGCGCGAGCTGCGCCGTCTCGGAGAGCACCAGATCCTGCACGACCAGGAAGTCCAGCGCCTCCAGCCGGGCGCGCTGCTCAAGGCTGGCGTGCCGCACTGGGTCGGCGCCCAGCACGTAGAGGCCCTTGACCACCCCGGAGAGCATAGCGTCGTAGTCGTGGCCGGCATCGCTCGGAATCGAGGCGTTCCATGCACCGCCCAGCGCCGCCCGCGCCGCTGGGTCCGTCACCGGCCGGTAGCCGGGCAGCATATCGGGCAGCACGCCCATGTCGCGCGCACCCAGTGAGTTGGCGGCGCCCAGCAATGGGCCACAGCCCGCGCCAGGCTTGCCGAAGTTGCCAGTCAGCAGCGCCAGATCGAGCACGTCCTGCGCCAGCGTCTCGCCGCCCAGCTCGCGCGTGGCCAGCTCGTCATAGAGGATCACAGCGCCCGCAGACCCCGCGATCTCGCGTGCCAGCCTCCGCAGCGCGGCCACATCCACACCCGCGCGCTCGGCCAGCCGTTCCGGCGTCTCGCCCGCCAGCCGCGCCGCCACCGCCGCCACGCGCTCTGCCGTCACCCGCGTCTGCTCGCCCTCGCTGCGCGCAAGCCCCTCGCTCGCCACGATGCTCAGCAGCGCGCGAGCCACCGCGGCGGTCCGCCCGGCCGCATAACGCAGCGTGCCGGCGGCGAGCCGGTCGAGCCGTTGCGGCTCCGGCGTGACGACCCACACCCGCGCGCCCGCGCGGATCGCCTTGCGGACGCGCAGGTCCACAATTGGCTGGCGCGTGTAGGTCTCGGTGCCGAGTAGCACGATATGCGTGGCGCCGTCCAGTCCGGCGATGGAGTCGGTCCAGACCCAGGGCAGATCGTTCTTGCCAGCCGCCGGGAAGCGCCCGTGGAAGTGGTCCACGTTGTTGGTGCCCAGGCCCGCCCGCAGCAGCTTCTGGAAGAGGTAGGCCTCCTCGTTGGTGACGTGCGTCGAGCCGATGCCGCCGATGGCTCGTGCGCCCTGGCGCTCGCGGATCTCGCCGAAGCGCGCCGCCACCAACCGCAACGCCTCGTCCCAGCTCGCCGGCTCCAGCGCGCCGTCGCGGCGAATCAGCGGCGTGCGCAAACGCTCGGGGCTGTTGATGAGCGCGACGTCCCAGCGGCCGCGGTCGCAGAGCCAGCCATCGTCAATGTCGTCGTTGGTGCGCGAATATTGTCGCAGCACCTTATCCACCCGCACATCCACGCGCACGTTGCAGCCCACGGCACACATGCCGCAGACGCTCGGCGTCTTCTTCAGCTCCCAGGGCCGTGTGGTGAAGCGGAAGCTCTTGGAGGTCAGCGCGCCGACCGGGCACATCTCGACCACGTTGCCTGAGAAGATCGAGTCAAAGGGCGCGTTGGGGTCCACGCCGATCACGTTCTTGTACCCGCGCTCCTCCATCACCAGGCCGTTCTCCATCGCTACGTCCTGCGTGAAGCGCACGCAGCGGAAGCAGGAGATGCAGCGCTCGCGATCGAGCAGGATGTGCTCGCTGACCGAGATGGGCTTGGGGAAGTGGCGCTTAGAGACATCAAAGCGGCTGCCGCCGGGGCCGTAGCGCTGCGTGAAGTCTTGCAGATCGCACTCGCAGCCCTTGTCGCAGATCGGGCAATCTAGCGGGTGATTGATGAGCAGGAATTCGAGCGTGCCGCGGCGACCTTTCTGCGCCTTGGACGAGCTCGTATGCACTACCATGCCCTCGCTGACCACCGTCGTGCAGGCGGTGGCGAGCTTGGGCATCCGCTCGACCTCCACGAAGCACATGCGGCAGGCGCCGAGCGGCTCCATCTTGGGGTGATAGCAGTAGATGGGAATCTCGATGCCGAGCTGGCGCGCGGCCGCCCAGATCAGCGTGCCCTTCGGCACCGCGATCGGATGGTCGTCTATCGTCAGGTGGACCAGTTCGTCTTGCTCAGGCATGGCTCTCTATCTTCTTCCAGGGCGTGAGCCGCTTCCAGATAGGCCTGTGCGCTGCGCCAGGCCGTATGCGCAGGGCCGCCTACGTGGCGACGGCGACGCGCCGCGCGCCAGGGCCGACGAGGCAGCCGCCGGTCCGCACGTGATGCAGATATTCGTCGCGGAAGAGCCGGATGCTGCTGGTGATGCTCATGGTGGCGGCATCGCCCAGCGGGCAGAACACCTTGCCGGCGATGTTGTCGCAGATATCGTTGAGCAGCTCGATGTCGGAGGCCTTGCCCTCGCCATGCTCCAGTCGCTCCAGCAATTGCACCAGCCAGAAGGTGCCCTCGCGGCAAGGCGTGCACTTGCCGCACGACTCGTCGCGATAGAACTCGGACATGCGGGCGACGGCGCCGACGATGCAGGTGTCCTCGTCGAAGACGATCACGCCGCCGGAGCCGAGCATCGAGCCGGCCGCGGCAATGCCCTCGAAGTCCAGCGGAGTGTCGAGCTGGTCCGGCAGCAGGAACGGCACCGACGAGCCACCTGGGATGATCGCTTTGAGCGCCTTGCCGCCGCGCATGCCCCCACCGTAGTCCTCGATCAGCGTGCGCAGCGGCGTGCCCAGCGGCAGCTCGTAGTTGCCGGGGCGGTTAACGTGACCGCTGAGGCAATAGACGCGCGTGCCCTTGCTCTTCTCGGTGCCGTACGCCGCGTAGACGTCCGCGCCGTAGCGCACGATGGCCGGGATGGTGGCGATAGTCTCGGCGTTGTTGATGACCGTCGGGCCGCCGTAGAGGCCGACCACTGCCGGGAAGGGCGGCTTGAGCCGTGGATAGCCCCGCTTGCCCTCCAACGACTCCATCAGCGCGCTCTCCTCGCCGCAGATGTAGGCCCCGGCCCCACGCGCGACGGTAATCTCCAGGTCGAAGCCGCTGCCAAGGAGGTTCTGGCCGATGTAGCCGGCCGCACGCGCCTCCTCGACGGCGCGCTCCATCTGCACGCCGGAGTACGCCAGCTCACCGCGCACGTAGATGAAGGCGTGATGTACACCGTTGGCGTATGATGCGATGATCGTGCCCTCGACGATCTCGTGCGGCAGCAGCTCCATCAGCATGCGGTCTTTGAAGGTGCCCGGCTCGCTCTCGTCGCAGTTGACGATCAGATAGCTCGGCTTGCCGGTATTCTTCGCCAGGAAGCTCCACTTCATGCCGGTGGGGAAGCCCGCGCCACCGCGCCCGCGCAGGCCGGACTTCTTGACCGCATCCACTAGCTGCTCCGGCTGATAGCCCTTCAGCGCCTTTTCCAGCGCTTGGTAGCCGCCGTGGTCGCGATAGACCTCCAGGCGATCAATGCCGGGCACATCAATGTTGGCCGTCACGAACTTGGGGGACGGCCCTAGGGGGAGCTGCTGCTCGTCGTGGGCGACGGTATCTATTGTCTCTGCCATATCAGCGGGCCTTTTCGCCTTGTTGTCTGCCGGAGCCGGCGGCGTCCTCCGCGACGCTCGCGCCGCTCACCGTAGGGGTGTCTTGCGGACGCCCATCCGCCAGCACATTCCACGCGCCGGGAGCGCTCGCCACCGTCTCGCCGCGTTCGAGCCGGTCTACCAGCGCGTCCGCCGACTCCGTCGTCACACGCTCGACAAACTCGCCGTTCACCTGGAGCACTGGCGCCATGCCGCAGGCAGCCAGGCACTCCACGCCACGCAGGGTATAGCGTCCGTCGGCGCGCGTCTCGCCACGCCTGACGGCCAGCCGCTCCTCCAGGTGCGCCAGCAAATGGTCGCAGCCGCCGAGGTAGCACGAGATGCTGGTGCAGACGTTGACGACGTAACGGCCAGGCGGCTCGCGAAAGTACATCGAGTAGAAGGTGACGACGGACTCGATCTCGTCGCGCTTGCTGCCGGTGACCTCGGCGACCGCGGCGATCCCTTCCGGTGTGATGTAGCCCTCCTGCTCCTGGGCCAGGTGCAGGCAGAGGAGCGTGCCGGAGCGCGGCTCGGGATAGCGCGCACAAATCTCGCGCATCTGCTGCTTGACGTCGTCCGAGATCATCAGCGGTCTACCTCTCCGAGCACGATGTCAATGCTGCCAATCGCCGCCACCACGTCCGCCACGAAGGCGCCTTCGATCATCGTCGGCAGCGCCTGCAAGTTGGCGAATGAGGGCGCGCGCACGTGCATGCGATAGGGCTTGGCGCTGCCGTCGCTCACCATGTAGAAGCCCAGTTCGCCCTTGGGCGACTCGGTGCGCACGTAGACCTCGCCCAGCGGCGGCCGATAGCCTTCGGTGTAGAGCTTAAAGTGGTGGATCAGCGACTCCATGTTCGATGAGACCATATACTTGGGCGGCGCGACGATCTTGGGGTCATCCACCTGCCAGGCCCCGCCGGGCAGGCCGTCGAGCGCCTGCTGGACGATGCGCAAGCTCTGGTCCATCTCCAGCATGCGGACGAGATAGCGGTCGTAGACGTCGCCGTTGGAGCCGACTGGGATGTCGAACTCGAAGCGCTCGTAGCCGCAGTAGGGGAAGAACTTGCGTACGTCGTAGGCTACGCCGCTGCCGCGCAGAACAGCGCCCGTGCAGCCGAACTTGATGGCGTCGGCCGCCGAGAGGAGGCAGATGCCCTTGGTGCGGTCAATCCAGAGCCGGTTGTTGGTCAGCAGATCGTGGTACTCGCGCAGCCGGGAGGGGAAAAGCGCCAGGAACTCGCGCACAGCGCGCTCGAAGCCCTCCGGCAGGTCCGCCTGCAAGCCGCCGGGCATGATGTAGCTCGTCATCATGCGCACGCCGGAGCACAGCTCGAAGATGTCGAGGATAATCTCGCGCTCGCGGAAGCAGTACAGGAAGACGCTCTGCGCGCCCAGGTCCAGCGCGCTGGAGCCCAGCCAGACGAGGTGGCTGGCAATGCGCTGCAGCTCGGCCAGGATCACACGCCCGTAGAGCGCGCGCTCGGGCACCTCGATGCCCAGCAGCTTCTCGACGGCCAACGAGTAGCCCAGGTTATTGTTGAGCGGGGCAAGATAGTCCATGCGGTCGGTCAGCACCAGCGACTTGAAGTAGCTCTTGCCCTCGGCGGTCTTCTCGATGCCGGTGTGCAGGTAGCCGATGTCGGGCTGGGCGCGCACGATCGTCTCGCCGTCGAGCGTGAGGATCATGCGCAGCACGCCGTGGGTGGACGGATGCTGCGGCCCCATGTTGATGGTCATGGTGTCGCGGCGCACACTCCCATCCAGCGGCGTGCTCTCGTCCACGCTCAGCGCGGTGGCGCGCTCGTCGGATGGACGTCCACCTGGCGCCCCTACGTCGGTCTGCATCGGCTCGCCTCGATCTTTTCGTCCGGGTTCTATCTGTTCTGGATTACTGGTCGCTGTAGGGATCGCCCGCCGCCTGGTCGCCGCCACGAGGCCCACCGCGCGGCGCGACGGGCGGCTGCTCGCTGCCGTCGGTGGTGCGCAGCGTTTGTTCCCCGATCCCCGGCGGCAGCGGCGCGTCGTAGGGCACCTGGCCGCCCCAGTGCGGCTCCGGCAGCAGGATGCCGGTGATGGGGTAGTCCTTGCGCAGCGGGTGGCCCACCCAATCTTGCGGCATCAGGATGCGCGTCAGGTTGGGGTGACCGGCGAAGCGGATGCCGAACAGGTCGAACACCTCGCGCTCGAAGAAGTCCGCCGCCGGCCAGACGCCCGTCACGCTCGGCACCTCCGGCATGACGGTTGGGTCGCCCGCGTCGGCCGGGGCGCCGACCTGGACCTTCAGCCGGACCACCGCACGCGTCTCCAGCGAGAGCAGGTGGTAGACCACGTCGAAGCGCGGCTCGCGCGTCGGCCAGTCCACCGCCGTCACGTCGGCCAGGAAGTTGTAGCGCAGGCCGTCGGCGTCGCGCAGCAGTTCGCAGGCCTCGGCGATGCGCTCCGGCGCCAGCACAACCGTCGTCTCGCCGCGATGCTCGGCCACGTCGAGCACGGCGTCGCCCAGGCGCTCGCGCAGCACAGTGACGGTCGCCTCCGCGAGTGGGTTGAGCGGGAAGTCCGGCGCGGGCGCGGCGCCCTGTCCGCTGGTCTGCCGCTGTTCGTCGGCCATCTGCGCGCTCCCCCCTAGCTCCTGCTCCTGCTCTGCCTAGTCCTCGCTGCCCAGGAATTTGTCTGTGGTGAATTGCAGCGGGTCGGGCGGCGGCGGGATGCGCTTGCGAATCTTCTCCTGGAGCTGGTTGAGGCCGTAGAGCAGCATGTCGGGCGTCGGCGGGCAGCCGGGGACGTAGATGTCTACCGGGACAACCTTATCCACGCCCTGCACAATGGCGTAGTTGTTGAACACGCCGCCGCACGAGGCACAGGCGCCCATTGAGATGACCCACTTAGGCTCGGGCATCTGATCATAGATGCGGCGCAGGACAGGCGCCATCTTCACGCTGAGCCGCCCCGCGACAATCATCAGGTCGGCCTGGCGCGGGCTAGCGCGGAAGACCTCGGCGCCAAAGCGCGCGATATCCCAGCGCGACGCGCTCGCCGACATCATCTCAATCGCGCAGCAGGCCAGGCCGAAGGTCGCCGGCCACAGCGATGAGCTGCGGCTCCAGTCCAGCGCCTTGTTGACCTGGGCCAGCAGGATACCGAAGCCCTCTGGCCGCTCAGGCAGGCGCACACCGCGCGGTGTCTGCGTATTCGAGACATATTGCACCGGCGCCCACGGATTCGGCCGCCGCTCCTCGGCGTCCGCCGGGCGTCCACCGGACGCCCCTACGGCGATCGGGTTGACGTCTATTCCCATGAAAAGGCCCCTTTGCGCCAGACGTAGAGGAAGGGCACGGCCAGCACCACGGCGAAGACTACCAGCTCGACGAAACCGGTCATCCGCAGGCTCTTCATCAGGATCGCCAGCGGGATCAGGGAGGCGGCCTCAACGTCGAAGATGATGAACAGCATGCCGGTGACGAGGTACTTGACCGGGAAGCGCTGCCGCGGCGGCTCGATCTCCTCGATGCCACACTCATAGGGCGCGAGCTTCTCCGGCGTCGGCTTCTTCGGCCCGAAGACGAACGGCACGAACAGCGCCAGCGCGGTGAACGCGAGCGCCAGCCCCATCAAAATCAGGACGGGAATCTCGTCGGCCAGCACGTCACGTCTCCTCCCAGCGTCGCGCGCGCATGTCTCGCATGCGCACCGCCGCAGCGCTCCAGCGCGCAGCGCACCAAAGGATAATGTACCACGTGCGGTTAACCCCGTCAATCTGGCGGCACCCTCAGAAGTGGCTTGGGATGGGACTTTGTGGCGACTGGCACCAGGCGCCGATGCGCGACATTCAGCACAGTGGCGCACGGCGATAGCGAACGTTACAAGCAGCGATGCCGCGACCAGTGCCGCGTCTACGACGACAGCCCGCGCGCGGTGCCGAGCCGCCGCGCGTACTCGGCCACCTGGCGGTCTTGGTATGCGCAAAGCTCTGAAACGGCCTGCATCGGCGCCTCCATGCCTGCCGCCTGCATCGCCTCGATACATTCCAGCGCGGCGTAGCGCACCTCAGGATCGTCGTCGGCGGTCGCCTGCACAACGGTCGCGCCGATCGCGCCAACGTGGGTGATCGCGCCGGCTCGCACGAGCTTGCCCAGTGAAGACATGCTCTCACGGCGCGTCCAGTAGTGCCGGTCGCAGGCCAAATCCAGGAGGAAACGCACCTTCGCCGCTGCATCGAGCCGGAGGGCATCCGGCAGCAGACTCGAGACCGCCCAGCGGATGCCTTCGTCCTCATCTTGGCGCAGCAGCTCGAAGAACGCCTCGAATCGCTCGGGTGTGTCCAGCTCCTGCAGGCCGTTGGTCAACACCTCGCGAATGAACTCATAGCGATCGTGCTTCCAGGTGCTGTAGATATCGGGCGCGCCGTCTGGCTTCTTCATCTCGCGGCTGGAGCGGGCCAGCTCTTCGCGCAACGCCAGCAGTTGTACACGCTCCTCCGGTGCGTTGCGCAGATCGGCTAACGTGGGGCCGGGTAGACCGAGCGCGGCGCCGGAGTACTGTGCGGCGAACGCCACCTCGGGGTGGTCATCGTCGCTCAGCAGGAGGATGAACTTCCGCACCACCGGATGATCCGGCATCGTGCCGAGCGTACGAGCGGTCTCACCGCGCACCTTGTAGGCATCGGGGCCAGCCATATCCGTCGCGAGCTTCCGCAGTAGCGGGGCGCATTCCTCGCCAGCGGCTTTGAAGATGTCGCGCAGCCAGAAGGCGACGTGCCGCCGGACAAATAGGTCGTCGTCAGCCGCCAGATGCTGCAGCAGCTCGAAGGCTCGCGACGTCACCTCGGCATGGCGCAACATCGCCACCAGATCACTGACAGCGCGCCAGCGGATATCCGCCGAATCATCTGCGGCCAGACGCGCGAGCATGGCGATAGCGCCCCGCGGCACGAGCTGCATGCCGTATTTCGCCTGTGCCACGGCCCGCCGCAAGCGCCAGCGGTCAGCACGCGCGACCCACCGTTGCATCAGGTCGAGGGCGTCGGCCCTCGCCGTCCGGCAGAGGTTATCCAGCGAGGACCCGACCGCCCGCCGGACACGCCAGCTAATGTCGTCGGCGAGTCGTTCCAGCATGGAAGCCGCGACGGAGAAATCGCGGTGCAGGTGGCTGGCCGCGCTAGCCGCCGCCTCACGCGCCATCCAGTCGGTACTCTCCACCATCGCCTCGAGCTCGTCCAGCGCGGCGGCACTGCCGCTCTGCGCGAGAATGCCCAGCGCGCTCGCCGCTGCCCAACGCACGGTGAAGTGCGCATCGCGTGTCAACGAGACGAGCAGCGGGACGAACTCCTCGACGATCTGCTGGCTATTGAGCTTGGTCAAGAAGTCGCAGACGAAGATCTTCCAGCGGTCCTCGTCGCTGGCAAGGCGCTGGATGACGCCGCGCGCATCGCTTCTTGCTTTCGGCACATCTTCAAGAAAGAGCAGCAGATAGAGCAGGATGCCCTGTGTGGCGCGATAGTCCTCGGCTATAGGAAGAAGGCCCGCCAGATCGCCCCTGATGTCCGCGGCCCCGCTCACCCATCCCCACTTGCGCCACAAATGCCGAGCCGTCGCGTACTCCTGGAACGCGTCGTACGTAAAGCCCACTTGGTGCTGCTGTACTATCGGATCGAGCGCGGAGTAGAGGATGACCCGCTCGCTGCGCAGATCTGTGTAGTGGCGCCCACCGATCAGCTCCACCACATCCAGCTCGCTCATCTGTGTCGTGCGGACCTCGAACATCGCGCGAGCAAGCTTGTCGAGCGCGGCTTCCGTCTCCAGTCCGTGACGCTCAACCAGCTTCTCCTGCCAGTAGCGATCGAAGATCTCCTTGCGGTGGATGCCGTGTGGAACTCGTTTGCCCTCGAATGCCTCGCACAAGAACTGCAGCATGATGGGATGCCGGCAGATGTCCGCCAGCCCTACCGGTACGTCCCCAACATCTCGCAGCCCATAGTGGGCCGCGTACAACCGCCACGCCTGCGCAAGCTCGTCGCCGGTGAAGTGCTCCAGGAAGAGGCCTCGGCCTGCGCGGCCGCCGGTCAGCTCCGGCTGGTACAGGCGGCGAGTCAGCGCGCTGACGCTCTCAAAGAGGCGCCAGTCCACGTCGCGGCAGCTCACACAGATCTTGATGCACGTACCCTCGACATCGCCCGCCGCGTAGCGCAGACTCTCTTTGAGATCCTCGACGTGCGTGTTCTCATTGATGGCGTCCAGGAAGATGATCAGCGAGCTGGACTCCGCCCGCAAGAAGGCATCTAACTCGCCCACCACATCCCCTGGATCGAGACGCCGCCCGCCAATGGCCTTAAGCTCCTCCGCGACCAGGCTCCACAGTCCTAACCGCCCCTGAATGTGCGTCGCGCCCTGGAACAACAGCGCAGGCGCTTTGCGCCGGGCAACGGTCTCCCATGCCAGATGACAGACCTGGTTGGTCTTGCCGATGCCAGCCTCGCCCTGGAGCAGAAACCAGTGGTCCTTCGCCGCGCGGAACCGGTCGAACTCCTCGTCAATGCCGGCACGCGCGACGAACAGGCCCGCGTCGTACTTGGTGATGGATTCGATTGCCTGCCGCACTGACTCTGCGCATGCCACTCGCAGGTCCTCGACCAGCGCGAAGCCAAGCGCACTGCGGCGATTGTTCTCAGTCCCATCAGAGCTGCCCCTCGCCTGGCCATTGTCTTCACGCTCGCCGTGTTGCTGATTGTCTGCCCGCCGTTGGGCGACCTCCGCCTGGATGCGTCCCCCTAGCTCCGGCACGACCTGCGGCTGTGCGTGGGCGCCCGCAGGAGGCCGCTGTATTGGATCACCAGCGGCAGCATCCACGTCCGGTGAAGTGTTGCGCTTGGACCGCCGTCGCCCCTGGCTTGCCGCGAATTCAAGCCGCCGCGCCTGCTCAGTGGATAGCTGTAGAGCATCGCTCAGCAGCTTTACGCTCTTGACCTGAGGGCCGTGCCTGGCCCTGGTGGTAGTGCTCACGTAGCTCTTGATGGCGTCAACACTGAGACTGGACTCCGCGGCAAGCTGCTCGGCCGACATTTTAGCTTGCTTCATGAGCTCCGCCAGCACCTCGGCAAAGGTCTCCGCAGCGTCGTCGCTCTGCATCAGCACGTACCCCTCGTGACTGTCATGTAATTGTCGGTAACTTCCCTCTATCTGTCACTAACAAATACGCGAGAGATCGCTCATACTGACAATGTTACATGGAGTACGGCACAACGACACAAGAGGAGGCGCCTATGCACGATCCCTGACGCCTCTGGCGCCAGGAAAGAGGTGCCCCAGCAATCGCCTCTGCAACAGGCGATCCCAGGGCCCTCGAAAAGTCCAATCCCTCAGTCACGCCGACCCATAGCCTCTCTACACAAGCCATGCACGCGTGCATGGAAGGAGGACTTCTGTGCCCAAGAATACACCAGCCATCGCCGCCTCGCAAGCGATGGGGCCAGCCTCGCTGGTACCGTTCGCGCTGCGCCGCCGCCTGATGAGCATGGCACTCGCCGTCTCGCTGGCCGCTACCCTGGCGGCTCCGTCCATCTCGCTGGCCAGCTCTGCCCAGGCCCAGGTCACCCCGTTCGCCGCCGGACACACGCTACTGGCCGACGGGCCCAATATCTGGGGCTGCGCGGGCACGCCCACGCCGTGCTAGGGTTGAGTCCTTCGGCACTCACCGTCCCTGCTGGCGCCCGGCTTCTGGCGAAGCCGGGCGTCACAATAAGATACTTGATTTCGACGCAGGTCTTGAATTCATCGCAGCTTATGGTACAACAGGCATACCCCCACTCGTTCGACAAGATGCTATCGTTCCGTTTCTTCGTTGTTGATGGGAGGTGCGCGGTGGACGATGGATGGTACCGCCCTGACGACGAGAGTTGGCACGGCGACGAGGACTACAACCCGGCTGTAGCCGATGCGCTGCGCTGTGCCCACGAGAGCCTAGCAGCGAATCCGAAGAGCGCGGATGTCTACGCGTCCGCGCTGGCGTGTCTGGAGTTTGTGATTGATGCGCCCATGTCCAAGCGCCAGCGCCTCGCCTATCTCTTCGTCAGATCCCTCGCCCTGGCGACCTATGATCCACCCTCACCAGCCCTGGACCCCCTCGACGAAGCGCTCGAGCTGGCGATCGAGCGCGACATCGGGCGCGCGCAGGAGGATCTGCTACTTCTGCGCGCCTCGGTCAATCATGCGATCCTGCAGGTGCCCGATGCCATCGAAGATCTGCGAGATTGCCTGGGGCTGATCGCCGTCCAGGCCGAGCATCGCGAGCTGACTCCCGCCGAGCGTGACACGCGCCTCCAGGCGCTGCTCCAACGCGCTGGCCACGAGTTCCTGGTCGGCGATCCCGAATCTTGCGAGCAGCTTCTAGATCGCGCGGCAGTTCTGATTCCCCAAGTACCGGGCAACCTCCTGGCCCCCAGCACCCTCGCCTGGACCCGCGCGCTCCTATTACGCTGGCGCGGCCAGTACGAGGTGGCACTCCATCACGCGATGGCCGCCGCCGAAGGCTATGCGCGGCACGGAGCTCCCGGGATGACCAGTCGCATTCAGGGCATCGTAGCCGATATCGCGCTCGATCTTGCCGAGCGTGCCCAGCATAACGGGCAAGAGCTGGCCCCCCGCGCCTTTCTCGACATCGCCGAGCGCTATCTGCAGAGCGCAATCGAGGTCGCCGCCGCCGCCGACTTCGAATCAAGTCAGACGATGGCATTCATCACTCATGCACGCCTGCGCCAGCTTCAACATGAGCCAGGGGACAGGAGCGATTGGCTGCAAGAGCTTGCCGATCTGAGTCTCCAGCACGCTGACATGGCAGTGGCAGCACAAGCCTACACGCAACTTGGGCGCGAGCATGAGGCAATCGGCGACGACGAAGCGGCGTCGGCGTGGTACACCAAGGCCCTAGCGGTGCTGAAAGAATCGCAACTTAGCGCGCTGGGCATCTGGGCGCAGCGCGGCCTGTGGCGCATTCAGGGTGAGATGAGCCCCGACGAGCGGCCATAGTCTCAACATGCAGATGGCTGGCCGAGCACAATGGCTCGTACCAGTCAGCCGCGCGGAACCGGGGCGGCCAACTCCTGTGGGCTATCGGTTCGCCGCTCCACCGCGATGGGAAGACTGGCAGGCTTGTCGGCAGACCCACGATGGCGCAGCTTGAGGAACGGCCGCTCGACGAACTGGTACGAGAGATACGCCAGCGGCAGCGCGGCGACGAACGCTGTTCCGGCGATCAGTGCCAGCCGCAGCCACGGCGCCAATCCCCCCACATGCTGCTCTGTCGCCTGCAGCAGGGGCAAATGCCACAGGTAGAGACTGTACGAGATCAAGCCGACGAAGCGCAGCGGCGCCAGCTCGAAGAGCCAGCGGACCGCGCCCGCGCCCCACAGCGTGCCCAGCACCATCGCGGAGTAGCTCACGCCGATCAGCAGCGGCCCCGCGACCGACTCCTGGTTGCCGGGATTCAGGCAAGCATAGCAGGCGTTGGTGATGCCGGTGCGGTTGGCGGCCACGCCCTCGGCCAGCCACCACGCCAGCAGCAGCCCACCCGCCACCATCGCCGTCCCAATCCAGGCGAGCGACGGCCGCAGGGGTGAGTTGCGCACGCCCTGCGAGGAGGACTGGCGCGCACCCTGCACGGCGGTCTGGCGCACTCCCCGCCTCAGGCGGCCCTCCTGCTGGGCGACGTAGAGCGTGCCGCAGAACATGCCGGTGGCGAAGGTTTCCAGGAAGTGCCCCTGCGAGCTGTTCAGCCCGATCAAGAGCGCGGACAGCCAGCCCGGACGGGGAGCGGTGCCAACGTCGAGCACGCCCACCAGCTCGCGGATCAGCACGAAGGCGAGCGCGAGGCCCACAACGCCTGCCAGCAGCCGGCCCAGTGAGCGAGAATCGCCCACGAGCTTGCTCAGCAGCCAGGCCAGCCCCGGCAGCAGCACGTAGAATTGCGCCTCCACCGCCATCGTCCAGAAGACGCCCTGGATGCCCATGTCGTACTGCGGGACGAAGTTGTGCACCAGCGCAATATGCAGCAAGACGTTGGGTGCGCCACTGGCGCTGAGATAGACCGGCAGGCTGAGCAGCACGAGCACCGCCAGGCACACCCAGTAGGCCGGCAGGATGCGCAGCGCGCGGCGGCGATAGAACTGCCGCGCCGAGGGCAGCGGCCGGCCGCGCAGCATCGCCCGCGCATACGGCATGAACAGCAGGAAGCCCGAGAGCACGAAGAAGAGATGGACGCCGGAGCGCAGGTAGTTCCAGAAGACCGATGGATTCAGGCCAGGCGTGACGGCTTCGATCTGCGAGCCGGAGATGGTGTGAAAGGCCACCACGCTCAGCGCCGCAATTGCCCGCAGGCCATCCAGCGCGCGAATCTCTTGTGGACCGTTATCGAGCGGCCGTAGCCACCGCAGCACGGCCCGCGCACCAGAGGCACGCCCCGCGGGAATCGCCATCGCTGTCGCTCGCTCCATCGCCTGCTCCGCTCCGCTGCGCCTGTAGCGCTTCCCTGAGCCACGCCAGCCTCTCCCGGGCTGGATTCGTCCCATTGTATTCGCAACATCGAGTCCGGCACTCCGGTATGGGAGAGACGGGCTGGGAGACATGAGCGCGCAGCACGCTATCCCCCGACGATCCTCCGCGGGAAGATCTCATCTCGCGTGTACGCATGCGAGCGGAATTGTGCCGCCTCCGCACCACGCGCTAGATGAAGTACACCGCGACGGCGAAGATGAGGTAGCACAGCATGAGAATACACCCCTCGAGCCAGGTGCCTTTCCCATCCTCCACCACCAGGTAATAGATAAAGGCGCCTAGGCCGATGATGACGATCTCCAGCTTGGTGAAGAGGAGGTCGAACGCACTGTTGGCGAGGACGAAGTAGCTGAAGATGATGAAGACTGGCACGGCGATGAGCGCGATCTGAATGGCCGTGCCGGCCGTGCTGGCGACGGTTTCATCCGCCTTGCCGTTCATGGCGGCGCGGATCGCGTTCACGTTATATGCCAACGAGCCGATGATTGGTATAATGACCAATCCAACGAAGGTCTGGGACAGGTGAATGGTTGCGAAATTGTATGGCCCGACGGCGAACGGTGCGGCGCCAGTCGTGAGATCCCGCGTCACGGCCACGAGCAAGAAGCTCACATAGACCGTGGCGAGCGCCGTCACGGTGAGCCCGATCACAGCGAATGGAGGAGGAATGCGCCCGGCGTGGGTATCCTCTTTGCGGATGAGCGTTCCCAGGCGCACAAGTCGCTTTGACGCGGTCTCATCCTCCGGTGTCTCCTGCTGGTTTTTTCGCTGATGATATTCCGTGTCGAACACATGGAAGACATCATGCAGCAGGTACGCGCCATAGATGAGCAGCAACGCGAAGGCCGCCCAAACGCTGAACTCACCGACTGGCCCTTGATGGACCTGGCTGGTCCCTGGAATTGCGGCGCTCGTAGTTTGGAGCAAGGTAGGTAGGACCAGTGCAAATAAGATGAATACGAGGAACTTTGCGTATCCTCTCGCGTGTTCCCTCTCGAATTCTTGCTTTTGCCGTCGAAAGTGCCCCATGAAGAGCGCGGCGCCCAAAACGAACAGTGTGTTCGAGATGATGGCACCAGCGACAGAGGCCTGGGCGACCGCGCCAAGACCCTGATAGAGCGCGACCAGACCCAGGATGATGAAGGAAAGATTGGTAAAAACAGTATTCAGGATATTTCCTAGCTGCATCTTCGACCGGATAATCAGCGCGTCCGCAAAGGTCTCATTGAGACCCGCGAGGGGAATGATGCTCGCGCAGAGCAGAAGAAATGAGAGGCCCTTGCCCCACTGCACGGCTTCGCTCTCGACCCCAAACGGTATGGCAATTAGCAGCAAGTTGGTTACCCGGAGGAAGGCACGCATCGCGAGATTCTACCCTTCGACTGGCGACAATCAAGCACCAACTGAAGAGTACGAAGCATGGTAACAGTGACTGTAGGGGAAGGGCATAGCCCATCGGCGCGCTCGCCGTTCAGAGCACATGGGCCGGCGTCGCCGGCCCTAGTGAAGCGGCGTACTTTGTTCACAGCGCAACAGTGGCCGAGGTGGACCCGTGGCGCCTGGCGAATTAGCGAGCGAACGCGGATGCGGGAGCGAGCGCGCCATCTACCTGGGCCAGCAGCTTCTCGGTGTTGGCGAAGCCGTAATTGATGGCGAGGGGATGGCCGGCAGCATCGAGCAGGACTGTGCTGGGCAGAGTGAGAATGCGAAAGCGCTCGGCCAGCGCGGAATGGCTCGGCGCGTCCAGCTCGCGAATGGCGACCGCCTCGGGGCGGGCAGCGGCCAGCCGGCGCAGCGCCGGCGCTTGCAGCGTGTGGCACTGCCGGCACACGTCGCTGCTGAAGGCCAGGATGCGCACCGGCGCGGACGGCAGATCATCTGGCAAGGGGGCCACATTACCAAAGGCGGAAGCCGGGGCTGCGAGGGCTTGGCGCCGTTGGGCGGCGACGTACACGCGGACGAGCCGAACGCCGAGCAGAGTGAGACCCGCGACTGCAGCCAGAATACCCAGTCGTAGCAGAAGATCGCTCATCATCATGCGCCCCTCCAGCGGAAGCCGCCGTCATAGCGCACGCGCGGCAGCAGCCCCACACGGCCGAGCTGGTAATAGACAAAGCAGCCGGTGCAGAAGCCGACGGTGAGGTTAAGCCCCGCCAGCGCGAAGACGATCAAATCGAGCCCCCAGCCGAGCGCCGCTGCGGGCGTCAGCAGCAGTACCAGCGTCGAGGCAATCAGGAATGTCGCGCCAACGCCCTGGGCGAAGCGGTGCGGCGCGGGATCGTCCTCGACGACGCGCGGCCGGAGCAGGCCCAGCGGCACAGCGGCGCCACGATACAGCAGCCGGAAGGGACTCAGCGTCGGATAGGCCGCGCTGATGAGGAGCGCGACAGCAGTGATCGCGGCGAGCACGGGAACCTGGAGTGCAAAGGCGAGTCCAGTCAATCCGACCACCCAAGCTTGAGAGAACTTCACAAGATGCGTGTCCACCCGTGGAACGGACACCTCTGGCGCCAGCCTACCTTCCATATGGTGCTCCTCCCGATGCCTGCCGATCGCCCTGACTGCCGTGCCACGTCTGGCCAGGCGACATCCACGTCGCCCCGGCTATTCTCGACTAAGTACATCAACATTATGCACTACTATTGAATCATAACGACACACGACAACATCGTCAAGGGCGCCGGCAACACGGCCCGCGACCGCAGGCGCGGGAGGAGCGTGACGGGCCCATGGGAGTCGTGAAGGAGGGACGGCTGCGACAGCCGCTACGACTCGCCGCCAGTGCCTGGCTTGTGGCCGTTTACGCCAGGCTGTCCATGTGGGTCGCCATCGGGCGCGGTGGGTTGGTCGGGGACGCCGCCGTAGCCGCGGACGGCGGGCGGAGCTTGGCGCTGGCGGGGCGCGGGCTGGCGCAGGGGACCCGTGCGTGGCAGCACGCCGGAGCCCGAGGGAGGAGCGGCGCCGGGCGGCGCGTTTACCGTAGAGGTCTCGGCCGCTTGCCGTTCATCAGACGCCGCGGATGGCCGCACCAGGCGGCGATCGAGCGCCCTAATCTGCCGGCGCGCGCGCAAGAGGAGATAGCCTGCGCCGGACGCAAAGAGCACGAAGAAGAGGATGGTGAGGATGATCGAGCCAGGAGAGGCCGTGGCGTTGGGCGGCGGCGGATAGCGGAAGAGGTTGCCGGCGGCGGCAAAGACGACTGGCTGGCCGCCCGTGCCCGGCGCGACGATGAGCTGCGTCACGCGATTGTTCAGGCCGGGAGCGAGCAGCGCCCAGGTTTGGCCGCCATCGCCAGAGTGATAGACGGTGTCGCGCGTGCCGGCGTAGAGGCTGCCCGCGAGGTGCGAGTCCGCGGCGACGGAGTAGACCGCGCCGTTGGGCAGTCCCGTGCCGATGCGCTGCCACCCGGCGTGCGGATCGGATGTGGCGAAAACGCCGTTGCTGGTAGCGGCATAGAGCATAGGCGCGCTGGCGCTCTGGCCGCCCGCCGCGGCATGCGCCAGAGTGTACACGTCGCTGGGCAGGCCCGGGCCGGAGGGCTGCCACGTGGCCCCGCCGTCGGCAGAGGCGAAGAGGCCGGCGTGGGCGACCGCGGCATACGCGGTGTGCGCCGCGTCATCCCACAGGAGGGTAACGATAGAGGCGCTGGCGGGCAGGCTCGATACTGCCGGCTGCCAGGTGGCCCCCGCGTCGGTGCTGGCATAGAGGCCATGCGCAGTGGTCCCGGCGAGCAGCGTATGGGCGGTGGGCAGCAAGATCAGCGCGGCGATGGTGTCGCCGCCAGGCAGCCCCGCATTGCGGGCGCGAGTCCAGGTGTCGCCGTAGTGTGTGCTGATATAGAGGCCGTCAGAGGTGCCGGCGTAGAGCAGTGCGGTCTGCTGTGGGTCAGCCGTCAGTGAGGCGACGACCACCGAGGATGGGATGCCAGCGCCGGCGATGGGGCTCTGCGTACGGTCGGCGAGCGCGCGATAAACCGTGCCGCCACTGCCGCCAGCGTAGATCAGGCTGGGGCTGCTAGGGTCGGCCGCTAGCGCGAGCGTCAGTTGGTCGGCGGCGACGGTCATCTGATCCCACCGGCCCGCCTGCGGCGCGCCGCACCCGGCGAGCAGCAGCGCAAGCAGCAGGACGAGGACGCCGCCGATGCCGAACGTAGGCAAGGGATGGGCAGCGCGCCGCGTGCACCTCGCACGCCCGGTGGGCAACATTTTCATCATCGCCATGCGATACTCCCTTGCCACTCCCACGCCGCGTGTCCGACCAGCGCTATCCACCCGAAAGCTCGGCGACAACTGGCAGGTTGAGGCGCTATGCGCCGCACCCACCCGTCGCACGCCTCCCTCTCTCTCTCTATGTCTTACACCGCTTCCTCCGCACTCTCCCCGCAAGACTCTCTGTGCCCCTCCGTTCCCTTCGTTTTCTCTGCGGTATCTCTCTCTATCTGCCGCTATGAGAGGAATTCGATCTCCTGGCCCACGCCGCGCTGCTGGGCGAACGTATAGACGAGGCCGGCAGTCGCCACATCTTCGAGGCCGATGCCGAGCGACTTGAAGAGCGTGATCTGGTGGGGATCGGTGCGGCCCGGTGCGACGCCCGCCACGATGCTGCCCAGCTCGACGGCCCGCGTCCAGTCGAAGCGCCCTTCGCTGGCCGGGAGAACCAGATCGCCGGCCTCGATGTGCGCCTGATCGAGCGCATCCACCGCCACCACGGCGCTGCGCTCGACCGTCACAGTATCTACCTCGCGGCGGTTGCCCCAGTTCGAGCCCATCACGTTGAGGTGCGTGCCGGGCCGCAGCCATTCGCCCCGCACAATTGGCTCGCGCGCGGTTGTCGCCGTCACGACGATATCCGCCGCGCGCACTGCCTCCTCCGCCGAGGCGACCGGGACCGTGTCCACGCCGGTAAGCAACGCCACCTCCTCGGCGAACGACGCGCGTCGGGCCTCATCACGCCCATACACCCATATACGCTCGATGGGGCGCACAGCACACACCGCCAGCGCCTGCGTTCGTGCCTGGCCGCCGGTGCCGATCAAGCCGAGCGTGCGGGCGTCTTCGCGGGCAAGATAGCGCGTAGCCACACCCGACGCCGCGCCGGTGCGCATCTGCCCCAGCACGTCCGCCTCGATGATGGCGAGCAGACGTCCATCCCCAGCGGAGAAAAGCAGCACGGCGAAGCGCACGTCGCTGGGAAGGGCGGCATACGTCTTGAGGCCGAGCAGACCCGAACCCTCATGCTCAGGATGGCCGGGCTGACCGGGAACGTAGGCCGAGAGCACGTGCAGCACGCCGGTGTTGCCCGGCGTGATGATGCGGGTGCGCGGCTGGTTGCGCGTGTGCCCCTCGCCTTGCTGCCGAAAGGCGGCGTCGAGTACGGCGACGACCTCAGGCATCGTGAGCAAGGCACGGACATCGTCTTCGCGCAGTACAAGCGCCATAGCAGTGCCTCCTTTACGTTGAAAGCGCCTTCCGCAGCCCAAGTCTCCCTCTCCGCGCATGGAGCGAGGGATGCCAGCAGCTAGCCGCCGCCGATGGGGGCGAAAAGCTCGATGCAGTCGCCATCGTGCAAAGCGGCATCCTCGCGCAGAATGGCGCCGTCCGAGCGCCGGGCGAGCGGCAACTCCTCAGGGTCAACCGCCAGCGCGCGGGCCAGATCGGCCAGCGTCGCGTCCTCGGATAGCTCCAGTGCGCGCTCGAGTTCGCCCGCCAGCAGATGGCGGCGCAGCTCGCCAAAGGCGGCGACCGTCACACGCACCCGCTCAGCCTCCCAGCTCGCGCAGAATCTCGTCAATCGCCTCAACGATGCGCTGGTTCTCCTCGACGGTATTGTAGAAATGCGGAGAAACGCGCACCAGGCCAGGGCGATAGTCCACGATGATGCCGCGCTCGCTGAGGGCGTGGACGATCTCCTCCGGGTGATCCAGGCCGAGCATGACAATCGAGCTGCGCTCACGGCTATCGAGCGGGCTGCGGATAGGCCAGCCCTTAGCCTGCACCCGCCGGATAAGGTCATCGGCGAGGAAAATCGTGCGCTCGCGGATGCGCTGGACGCCGATCTCGAGCACGATATCGAGCGCGCCAGAGGCGGCGAAGATTGGCGCGACGGCCGGCGTGCCGGCTTCCAGGCGCGCGGCATCGTCTTTGTACTCGAACTCGGTGGTGCGGAACTGAAACTGGTCGCGGGCGCTGAACCAGCCAGCGACAGTGGGCTTCAGCGTCGGGATCAGATCTTCGCGGACGTAGATGAAGGCGAGGCCGGGGCCACCCATCAGCCACTTGAGCGTACCGGAGACCAGGAAGTCTATGCCGGCGGCCTTCACATCAATGGGGATCTGGCCGGTGCCCTGATAGTCGTCCACCAGCAGATAGGCGCCCTTTGCATGGGCCATCTCGGCCAGCCGGGCGACGTCCTGAATGTAGCCACTCAGGAAGAAGACGCGCGAGGTAGCGACCAGCCCAGTGCGCTCGTCAATGTGCGATGCGAACGCCTCGGCGGGCAGCGTCATACGATCCGCGCTGCGGACGAACTCCACCTCGACCCCGCGGCCTTGCCTGACGAGCCACTGGTACGCCAGCGTGGGGAAGTCCATGTCGGCCATCACGACCTTGTTGCGGTTGCCCAGGTCGAGACCGCTGGTAATCTCGCTCAGCGCGATCGAGACGTTGGGGGCGAGGGCAATCTCGTGCGGCTGGGCGCCGATCACGCGCGCGAACTTCTCGCGGACGGCGGCGATCTCGCTCATCCAGAGCCGATACCAGGCCTGAGCGCCGTACTCGTTCCACAGCTCCTGGAATCGCGCCATGCCCGCCATCGCGCGGGTCGAGAGCGCGCCGAGCGAGCAGCTATTGAGATACGTCTTGCGCGCCAGAATTGGAAATTCGTCGCGGTAGCGCAGCAGATCCTTGTGCGGCTCCGATGAGCGGAGGGAGGCGCCGGTGCGGGTGGTGGTGGTGCGGGCACGGGTGCGGGCGGGCGCCTTGCTGGTGGTGCTGCTGGATGCGCGCTTCGTCGCGCCGTTCATTCGGCGGGTAGCTGTCGCCGGAGTCTTGGCGGGTGCCTCGTTGCTCGAAGCGTTGTTCTTGACACGAGTCCGCGCGCCTGCGCTGGCGGCGGGGTCTTTGTGCTGCACGAGTGCTGCCTCCTGTGGGTCAGAGGGAGATACGGGTCGCGGGCCGCAAATGGAAGGGCTACGAATGGCAATTGTAGCACGCACTATCGTCGTGGTCTTCACTTTCGGCCCGCGTCCACCTGAACTCAGGCGTGGTCATCGTCTCGGGCCCCGTCATCGTCCCGCGTCTCGTGACGCCGCGTTCCACTCGCCTCGCATACGCCAGCTATCGGCATCGGGATCAGTGCGCATTCATATAAAGCGTGATGGCGAACTCGATATGCCAGCCCAGCAGCCCCAGCGCGACGATGCACGTGAGCATGTGCACCCGCCGCCACACACGAATCATCTGGATGTAGAGCCGCTCGCGGCCAGCCGCGCTGCGCGCCGCCGCCAGCTCGCGCTTGACCAGTCGCCCCAACGGGCGGTGGCTGCGAAGTACCTGCGCCGTCCGCGGGGCAATAGAGCGCCACGCGCCGGTCACGCCGCGCGTCGAGGCATCCTTGCGGGCGGGCGGAGTGAGCAGATGGGGAATCGTCTCGACCTCAGGATCCAGATCATAGTACGCAAGGTCCCACGGCACCGCTGCCGAGGTGGCCGCGCCGATTGCCTTGCGCTGCGAGGTCGAATGCGCGGGCGCCTCCTCCGCCTTCTGCTCGGTCACAACCAGGCGCTCCTCGCCCTCCGCCGTCATCGCCCGTGCCGCCGCCGCCGCGGCTAACCGTGGGCACAGACGATCTATCAGACGGCCAATGACGCCACTGACGGCCACGGCGATCAGCCCCCAGAGGGCATACGTCCCGCTGCGAGGGTTGAAGTTGCCCGCGGCGTGCAAAAAGATCAGCAGGACCCCCAACATAGCCCCAGCAATGTGCCAGGCGAGGGCTTCGTGCAGCCGCCGCGCCGCGTGCCGGCGAATCCGCTTGCGCACGACGTAGCCTAGCCCCACCAGCGCGAGCATGCCGGTGCCGAAGCTGGCGAAGATTAGGCCAGCAACGCTATCGGGCGCCACGTCGTCGCTCCGCAGGTAGAGGCGGTAGACAAAGACCATCCCCAGTCCGGCAGCCAGCGCGATGATGCGCGAGACCCACTCGGCCCGCGAGCCGAGCCGCCCCAGTAGCGGGTAGCCCGCCGCCCTGCTCGATGCGTCGTGCGTCCGTGTGGCAGCCATGATCAGCCCTCAATCTTCCTGGAATCTTGCGCGCTCTTGTGCCTGTTCACCATTCCACGCGGATGCCCGTGCCAATCGTCGGCCGCTCGTGTGTCCGGTCTGGATTCGTCAGCAGTCGCACTTTCAGCCACAGCATCATCGCGTCGCGGTGCAGCCCCACCGGGCAGACCGGCACGCACGCCCCGCATTGATAACAGTTCTGTGCGAAGCGCAGCACCTGTGGCGAGACAGGTCCACGACGCGTCTCCCAATTGAGCGCTTTAACCGGGATAGGCTCGGACAGTGCCGGGCAGGCGTTCAAGCATTCGTTGCAGCAGATGCACGCTGCAAGCTCCTCGCTAATCTGCTGTGCGGACCGATGCATTTGGGCCCCTCCTTTCCCCTCCTCGCGCATTGGGGCGTTCGACAGCCGGGCGCCCTCGTGCCGACCACATGTGGCACAGCGCCCTCACCATCCCACACCTGCCGTCGAAAAACCCGCTGGCACGTTCGTGATTGGCAAACACGCGGCGCCTATCCAGCTCAACCATGCTAGGCGGTGCGCTCGTGATGCGACCCGGCGCGGCCTTCGACCGCCGCGGGCGGCATCTCCGGCATGCTCGCATTTGTCTCGATGTACCGGATTCCGCGCTGCGCGAAGAACGAGCGGGCGTCGAACTCCTCGCTCACGAGCTGGCGCGCCACGTCGCGGACGTCAATCTGCTCGTCAATCATGCGCTTTATCGCCAGTCCACTCGGCGGGTGCGCTCCAATCGCGACGTAGCCCACCAGCTTGCCGCTGCGCAACACTGCTCGGCGGTAGTAGCCAGCATTGCCGTTGCAGAGCACCTCATAGCGCGGGTCGTCCCGCTCGGAGAGCGCCGGGGCACCGGCCGTGAGGATCCTCAGCCTGCCAAACTGGGTCGCATGCCAGAAGGCGCCCATCGCGGCGGTCAGCGCTGTGGAAGGAATGCCTACACTCGCCAGCGCCGCACCGGCGAGCCGGCCCTGCTGAAAGGCAAAATACCACTGCGCGCGCGGCTCACGTCGGCCCGCCTGCGGGTTGAGAATGCTCGCCACCGCGCCCGCGGCAAAGACCTCTGGCACGAGCGTCTGCAAGTGGTCGTTGACACGCAGCCCGTGGCGGAGCTGCATGTCCAGGGGCGTGCCGTGTGCCAGCTCAGTGTTGGGGCGCACGCCGACCGCCGCGATCACCAGCTGCGCAGGGAAGAACGCGCCCTCGGTGCTCAGCACTCCAACCACCGCGCCCATCCGGCCAACCATCCCGGCCGTCTCGGTCTCCAACCGCACCTCCACCCCCTGTCGCTGCACGTAGCGCAGCAGCAGATCAGAGGCAGAGGTATCGAGCGTATCCGAGAGCATGCCGCGGCCACGGATCAACCATGTTACGCGGATCTTGGCTTGCCGCAGCAGCAGTGCCGTCTCGGCGGCATGGTAGCCGCCGCCCACCACCACCGCCGCTGTGGCATCCGGCAGCCTGCGCCGCAAATCAACGTAGTCGCGCAGCTCATGAAGCGACATCACACCGTCGAAGTCCGTCCCCGGCAGGTTGGAGAAGCCGGCCGCACGCGAGCCTGTCGCCAGCAGCAACCGTTCGTAGCCGATGGTCTGACCGTTGCCTAGCTGCACCTGCCGGGCGCGCACGTCGAGCTGCTGGACGCGCTGATTGACGACGCCAATGCGCAGCTGGCGCTCGGTGCCCGGCGGCTGTGCCAGAAGCTCCGGCAGCTCTAGATGCCCCGCCCCGAACTGCTTGAGCGCGGGGGTGTTGATCGTCGGATGATTCTGCTCGGTAACGATCAAGATGTCGGCGCCTGGCGCGTGCCGCCGCGCCTCCATCGCGGCCACGCAGCCAGCGATACCGTTGCCCACGATCAAGATGTCCGCCTGGCCTCGGGCGACTGCTCGCTGCGCTGGCGTCCCTCCCGTCCGGGCCGATGCTCGCTGCGCCGGCCGGTCAACCGCGGGCACCTTGAACGTGCTGAGGTGGTCGAAACGCGGCGGCGACGCGCCGGCCCGTGGTGGGGTGTGACGGCCCGGCTGCTGCTGCGGGTGCGGCTGCTGCTGCGGGTGCGGCTGCTGCTGATCGGGGTGGTATGTCACGGCCTGCTATCCTCTCGCCCTTCACCACTTGCGCGCGACATTGACCGCTGCTAATCCGCGGTCCATGCCATCAGGTTCGATGGCCCCTCGACTTGATAGGTGACGTCGGTTGGCGCGCGCTCGTGCATATGCCGGCGCAAATGCGCCATCGAGATGTGCCCACTCGTGCCCACACGAAACCACAGCACGTTTGCATGTCCTGGCACCCGCACCGCGAACTCCTCGCCGCGCACCGCGACGATCAATCCATGCGCGTGAAGCAGATGCGCCGGTGCCGGTGGCTGCAGTGCCGGCAGCCCCCACACTACCGCGGCGGTGACACTGGCGACCAGCGCCAGTGTCACGAGCCAGGCGGAGAAGCGCGGCACACGCGCGAGCAGAGACATTCCCGCCTCCCCAACGCCTTAGGCGCCAGCCGTCGCCGTATCAGTGGCCTCAGGCGTCGCGGTCGTGTCTGCGGCGGGAGTCGCCGCCTGCGCTGGATCCTGGGTAGCCGCTGGTTCCGCTGGCTGCGGCGGCGCAGTAGGCTGGGTGGTCGCTGGCGCGGGCGGCTGTGTCGCCACTGCTTGCGCAGGAGCGGCCGGCTGCGTTGCTGCCGGAGCCACGGTGGCATCCGGGGCTGGTGGCAGGGGCGCGGGCGGCTGGGCCGCCACTGATGGCTGGGCCGCTGGCTGGGGCGGAGTCTGCGCGGGTGTCGTTCCCGCCTGTCCTGCCTGTCCGGCTTGGGCGCCTTGTGCAGCCTGTTGGGGGGCCGGCGGGTTGTAGTTGATCGTCGCGTCGGTTGCCACACCCGCGTCGTTCATCGTCACCTGGACCGGGTCAGCCACATTCAGCAGCTTCGCGCAGCCCAGACCCTGCTTTTCAAAGGTGAACACGAAGCGCTGCGCCAGGAACGTGAAGAGGTTCGTCGCCACAGCTGGGGCGGGCGAAGGCTGCGCGCTGGTCAGCGTCTCGTTCTGCTGCATGCGCTTGGGCGCAATGTCATACAGATTCTGGCAGTAGGTCTTCAGATCCGCTCGCGCCTGTGCGCGCGTGGCCACTGGCGGCTGGTTCACTCCCGCGCGGAAGAGATTCTGCTTTTGCAGATTGGGGCGACCGTTCACCAGCACCATCGGATCGGCGCTCGGCACCAAAGCGGCGGGCTCCGGTTGGTGGGCGGCGGCTTGCAGCTCTTCGAGCGGCTGCGCGGGTATCATCGCTCCAGCGTCCGTCAGATCGGGCGCCATCCACGACGTGCAGCCAAGCGCGGGATCAACCGCGCGTGCGAGCAGTGCGTTGTCGCTGCCATTCTTCAGCACTGCCGCGCCACCCAGCTGTGTGCGGTTGGCGGCACTATTCTGCGCCAGCGTGCCGTCGGCCGTGATGAGATACGTGGTGGTCACGTTGTCGCTTTGATCCTGGTCCACGATCGAGAAGTCGCGGATCGAGGGGCAAGCGGCCCCGTCCTTGGCCGTGCCGAGCGCTGGCGGCGTGAGCTTGCCGGCCTGGATGGCCGCATTGGCCGCCGTGAAGAACGCCGATGCGTTGCAGAACGCCACCTGGCCGAAGATTGACCCGCCAAGGCCATTCACGCACCTGGCCGCATTCAGCGTGTTGCCTCGTGCGCCGCGCAGACGCAGGGCATCGCCGTTGGAGCCAAACCATAGTGCTACGACCGCATTGGCCGGCAGCGTCGGGACCACAGGCGCCACCGCCGGCTTGGCGCCGCGATCAATGACGAGCGGCGAGTAGATGGAGATCGTCCCTGCGGCCGGATCGAGAATTGCCGCCTGCACGAACGCGGCCTGATCCACATTCGTCTCATGGCAGGCAGCACCATTGCGCCGCATGCCCGTGAACTGATACGGTGTCGCCAGCCCCTTCGCCGTCAAGGCATGGTCCGGTACGATGAGCGAGCAGGCCTGGTTGTTAGCCGCGGCGTACGTCGTGGGCTGCTGTCGCAGGCCGAACGCGCCCACTCCCGCAGCCGCCAACACCACCACCGCTCCCGCCAGCGCGGCTACCACCCGCACCAGCCGCGATTCGCGTCGCCGCGGCTCGCGCGCCATCGGGCGCGGCGGCCGATACAGCATCGTGGGCGAGAGATAGTACGACGTCATGTCTGTCTTCTTCGCTTGGCGCATCGCCTCTGACAGGCGCATTGGATCCCCCCACCTGTGGCCATGACCGGCCACACTTCGCTGACTACGCAGACGAGCCATCCATCCCCGACATCCGCGCACCGATCCGGCCTACGAGCGTCCACCCCTGCGCTCCACTCTCCACCGGTCCTGTGCAACAACTGCGTCGCAACGCACCGTAACACCTGATGAGTAACCAGTAACTGCGAGTAGCAGAAATAGGTCATGAGCGGGCAGCGATAGGCCACAAACCCGGAAAGGAAGCTGTCTGAGGGGTCATCCGTCTCGCGCTGGCCGCATCGCAAGCCCAACCGTTGCCCGATTGCAGCGGCCGTGCGGTCAGGAAGCCTTGACCTGCGACGACCCACCAGCCCCGCAGCCTTGCAGGCCGATCACAGCGTATCCTTGCTGACAGTCACGTTGGTGAAATGAGGTGGGGGAGCATACCCGATACGCTTGCGGCCTCACGGCATCGCCCGCGCCGCTGTGTTCATCCGCATATGCAGCAATGGGAAGGGGAGGCCTAAACCGTCCACGTCGGACCGGCTGACAACCTCAAATCCCATGCGGCGGTAGAAGCCCACCGCCTGGTCGTTTTGCTCGTTCACATCCACCTCGGTCGCGCTCAGCGCCTCGACGGCATAGCTGAGCAGCCGGCGTCCAATCCCTTGGCCGCGCCAGGCCGGATGGATGAAGAGCGCCTCAATCTTCGCGCCCTCCACGCCGATGAAGCCGACAACTTGTCCGTCGCTGTCACGCACACCGGCCAGCACCCTCAACTCCGTGAGGCCATCACCGACAAGGGGCTTGAGGTACTGGATGTCGGCCTCGGTCAAAAAGTGGTGAGTCGCACGTACGGAGGCTTCCCACACCTCGACGACACGAGCCATGTCCTCGGCCGCGATGGCACCGATCTCCTCGTGCGTGTGCATCCAGGTCGTCACCTTACCTCTTCTCCCATGGGTCTTCCGTTCTTGTGGCCATCAGCGCTTGCGCGCTCGCGCTGTAGTATGTCTCCTGCTGCCCTCATCCCGTTACAGCGCCACATACGAGCCCTGTATCAGTCCTGCTCGTCAGGCTCTTGCGCTTCGTCCACTGGGCTCGCCGCGCGCAGCTCGCGGGCGAGGTCGAAGGGGTCGGCCGAGACGACACTCGTGCCGAAAAGCTCCAGGCCCGCGATATCGGAGGTTGGCGAGAGCGGATTGCCGCGGTCCACGAAGCGCGCGACCAGCGGGAAGCTCGTCCAGCCCAATTCTTCTCCGCCTAGTGGCGGGCCAAAGACCACCGCATTGAAGGCGCGCACGCCCAGCGCCTCCAGCGCCACCCGCAGCGTGACAGCCAGTGGCTCGGTCAGCACGCCGAGCTCAGCAGGGTCGGTGGTCGCGTCGCGGTACGTGGGCGCCAGTACGTCCACCTCGCGCTCCTTGATCGGGGTGAGCGAGGCATACCAGTCTAGCTTGCCGGTACCGGCCATCAGCCCCAGCGCCCGGTGGACGGCGGCGAGGTCGGCGAAGTAGTCGTCGCCGGTGGCGGCGTGGTAGCGCGCCGCGGCATCGCGCCACAGCTCGACGCGCGCGTGCGCCATCACGGGACTGACTGTCATCTGGACATGCCCATGCACGAGCGACGCGCCAGCCCGCCACAGGCAGTTCCAGAGTACGAAGAGGTGGCGCGCCGCGGGGTCGGCCTCATGGACCTCGGCCGCCCAATCGCCCGCTACATCCAGCACATCGGCTACCAGCTCCTCATCAATCTCCAGCGGGTCATGGTGGTCGAAGATGCTGAGGCTGTGCCAGCCCTCGGCTTTCGCGACGTTGGCCGCCGTGACGGTATGACGCCCTCGCACGCGGCCGAAGGTATCCGCGGGGGTGCGTGTCTCGGGCTGGCAGAAGTCGTCGCCTTGCGTGGCGGCGATGCGCTCGCGCAGCTCAGGAGCGATGTCGAGCGTGGGCTGCTGGCTGCCGCCCGCCGCTTGCGTCGTGCCACTGCCGGGTCGGCGCGAGCGCAGCGGATTGAAGGTCGCTCCCTCGAACGTCCACTTGTTGATGACGCGCACGATACGCTGCCGGAGGGTCGCCTCGACGGACCCGAAGGTACGCTCTAACCACGGATACATCTGCGGCGGCGGCACGATCTGCCCCTCGGTAGCGATCACCCGAAACAGGCGGTTCGCAAGCGTGCGCTCGCGCTCGGGCAGCAGATCAATCAGCTCGGGCAGCCGCTCGATCGTGGGGTGCGCTGTGAGCGGCATGGACGGCGGTGGGGCAGATGCATCGGGCATGGTGATTCCTCCGATTGTCGAGATGAGCGCGCGGAGGGCAGGGTGAGGCAGGCCTCGCCACTACACGACCCTGGCGCGGCGGCGTTGGAAACATCGGCGTTGCCCTGTCGCGCGCAGCGCGGCCGGGCGGATGGGCTACCCCTCTGCGCCGCGGAAAGAGGCCGGCGACACCAGGTTCGGATGCCGGTGCCGCGTTCTTCTCGCAGGGTGAAGGAGCATGACCTGGGCCGAGGCGCGAAGATGCCCTCACGCCGGGCGGGCCGCGGCGATGCGCTGCAATTCCTGCGCCCGCCGGTAGAGCGCGACGTACTGCTCGGCAGAGGCGTCCCAGGAGTAGTCCGCGCACATGGCGCGCTGCATCAGATCGTGCCAGACGTCGGCGAAGCGGTAGACGGTGACCGCACGCACTACCGAGCCGAAGAGCTGGAACGGATCATAGCGCTGGAAGCTGAAACCGTTGCCGCTGCCAGCAATGGGGTCGAAATCCTGCACAGTATCGGCAAGCCCGCCGGTGGCATGCACCACAGGAATGCAGCCGTAGCGCATGGCGAGCATCTGGGTGAGTCCACACGGCTCGAAGCGCGAGGGCATCAGCAGCAGATCGGCGCCGGAGTAGATGCGCTGGCTCATCTCGGCACTGAAGGTGAGGTTGACCGAGACTTGTCGCGGATAGCGGGCGGCAAGCCGCTGGAACATGTAGTGGTAGTGCTGATCGCCAGTGCCCGACACGACGACCTGCACACCCTGCTCGACGAGCGGGACGGCGATCTGATCGAGCAGGTCGAAGCCCTTCTGGTCGGTGAGTCGCGAGATGATGCCGGCAACCGGCGTCTCAGCGCTGACGGGGAGCTGGCAAAGCTCCTGTAGCGCGCGCTTGTTCTCTGGCCGGCGCTCCAGCGAGAACGCGTCGTAATTGGCGGCGATGAGGGGATCGGTGGCGGGATCGAACTCCTGAGTGTCAATGCCATTGAGAATGCCGTAGAGACGATCGCTCCGCTCGCGCAGCAGTGGGTCAAGTCGCTCGCCAAAATCGGGCGTCAGAATCTCACGGGCATAGCGCGGGCTGACCGTGCTAACGACATCGGCGAAGAGGACGCCGCGGCCCATCAGATCCACGACGTTTGCCAACTCCGGCAGGTCAGGATAAAGGAAGCCTTCCTCCGCAACACCGGCTACCTCAAGGATGCGGTAGCCAAAGATCCCCTGGAAGGCGAGGTTGTGAATGGTGTAGACGGCGGCAGTGTCGGCAAAATGGGGATCATCCTTGTAGACGGACTTCAGCCAGTTCGGGATGATGGCGGTGTGCCAGTCGTGGCAGTGGACGACATCCGGCGACCACCCGATGGCGCGCGTCAGCTCGAGCGCCGCGCGCGAGAAGAGGATGAAGCGCTCGCCTTCGTCCTGATAGCCGTAGAGCTTCTCACGACGGAAGAAGCGCTCAGAATCCACGAAGTAGAACGGCACTTCCTCGCTGGGGGGTGTCTCGAGCACGCGGACGTGCTCGACTTCACAGTTCAACGGCACGTGCAGGTCGTCAACGATGGTGTGCAGATCCCAACGGCCAGGCGGGATGCTCTGGTAGCGCGGCAGCACCACCCGCACGTCGTGGCCCAGGCGCTTGAGCGCGCGCGGCAATGCGCCGATGACATCCGCCAGCCCGCCCGTCTTGGCATAGGGCACGCCCTCGGCGGCGACCATCAGGATGCGCAATGGTGGGCCCGATTGGGCCGCCTTGACATCGAGCGGAGCGGCAGGGGCCAACTGATCGGCGGGTGAAGCGGCCGAAGAAGCGCTGGGCAACAACGAGGCGCTGGGGTAGGCAGGGAAGTCGGAGCGTGCATTAGCGGGTAGCGTATGCGACATAATAGCTCCTCGCGGCGGTTGGTCGCCGTGACGGGCGGCGCGGCAAGAAGTGAACACGGAGAGGCGAACACGTCCCTGTGCGATCCGGGCAACGGTGTCCCGGCACGTCACGCGGCCGGCGACGGCCGCAGCGTCTGGATTGTGGGTCTACTGGTATCCACTGGCCACAGTGTGCCACAGGAGGTTAAGTTGAAGTTAAGAGCCCGGTATGAGGGCGGGGCCAGTATAGCACAGCGCGACGAGGAGGGCAGCGCGGGGTGGAAAGCGCGGGGTGGAAAGCGCCGACGGAGAGACGCTCGGCGACCTCGCTCGGCTCGTCAACGGACAGAGGCGCGCGCAACGAAACGCCTCCCTCTCCGCGCACGAAGAGGGAGGCAGGGGGTGAGGACTTCCTACCGGGTGACGACAAACGACTCCGCGCTTCCGTTCTCACCACCGGCGGGCTGGGCAAGCTCGGCGGGGTAGTCGGGGCCGGCGGCTACATAGGCGAAGGCGCCCACCATCGCCGCGATGAAGGCCATCACAATCAGCTCTGGGTACGCGGTCGGCAGATTATACACGACAATGCCGAAGCCGAGGCAGATCAGCACAGGGATGGCGATCACCAGCGCCCAGCGCAGTGAGCTGGCGTTCATGAAAGCGCCATAGAGGCAGATGGCGATGCCAATCACCTCAAAGACGATGCCTGTCAGGAAGATCGCGTGGCTGCCCTCCATCGCATCAATACCAGAGGCCAGCACGTCGCGATGGAAGCCCTGAATCGCACCCACCATCTGGAGGCCGACCGCCACCAGCAGCACCCACATCGCGAACTTGCGCAGATCGCTCAGCGCCTGGCGGCGAATCAAGAGCACCATCTGGAACAGCGCCAGCCCGCCCATCAGCAGCAAGCCCCAGAAGGCATCGTGCAGCAGATGCGGACCAGGATTGTAAAACAGCGCGAGGGCTTCGGTCTCGAAGAAGCTGGGCAACGAGAAGACCGAGAAGCCGAAGAGGTACACCAGCAGCAGCGTGCCGAGCACCAGCCACTGCCCTGTACATCCCAGCGGGCTGGCGGTGGTCGGCGCGAACTCGCGCTGCGTGCCCCAGGTCCAGACGAAGCCCATCAGGACGATGCTCGTCGCCAGGATCATACCGAGCGGGAGCTGGCGCGGATCATCCACGTGAATGACGGTGGCGGCCAGCGCGAGGTAGACGATGCCGAAGGTGCCGCCCAGGATGACGGTGTCGCGGCGCGTGCTCCAGAAGTAGAGCCCCAGGATCAGCAGGCCGAAGGTGAGCGTAAAGACAATCGCGCAGATGATATAGCCGGTGAACTGCGTGAACGTGCAGCTCCCCGGAATCACCGTCTTCTGCGAGCACTGGACCCAGATCTGATCGGGGTCTACCTGGTGAATCAGGTTGACCACTGGATACACGGCGGCCCAGATCACTAGCAGCGGAACGCCCACCATGCCGAGCAGGCCGACTACGCCATGGAGATATGTCGCGGGCATGAAACGTTGGCGGTTCGCCACCATTACTGGTAGCAGCCACACTTGTAGGCCAATCAGAGCAGCGCCAAGCGCGGCGAAGAGAACGATGTTGCCAATCGGGCCGCTGCGAGTGTCGCCCACCGGCTGCAATGCGCTCGGCACAAACGTGAGCAGCGTCAGGTACAGCGCGATCAGCACGAACGACAGGCCAATGCTGAAGCGCACGATCAGATCGCGCCAGGGACCAGCGGTCAGCGTGCCGCGCAGCACAAAGGGATTGAGGACGGCGAAGAGGAACATCCCCAGACCAATCAAAGTGGCGATATAGCCCACACCCGCGATGTCAATCGAGTCGGCCTGGAACCAGGCGGGGTGAAAGAGATAGAATGTGCCGCTGGGCCAATAGCCGGTGACGGCGCCCGCGGGATTGCGGATTGTGCCGGGCAAGAACTCGTACCAGCCCTGGCCGAAGAGGCCGGTGCCGCCGAGGCCAATCGTCACCTGATAGACGAAGAACGTGCCGACCGCCGCGATCCCCAGGCCGACCAGGGCGAAGAGCGGCCAGGGAATCAACGGGCGTGGGTCGTAGAGGAACGAGATCTCCAGCGCGAGCACCCCAAAGCCAACCGCCAGCAAGGCCAGATCCAGCGTGCCCTGCTCGAACTTAGCCAGCGTCGAGAGCGTGGAGACGGTGTACATGTAGCTCGGGAGCTGGCCGGCGAGCATCGCCGCCAGGAAGAAGAAGCCGATTGCGATCAGCACCGCCCGTGCCCACGACATCGGCTTCTCGTACTCGCGCAGAGGCGCCGCTGACGAGACTTGCATGGTCGTCGATCCCTTTCAGTCGCTGCTTCCGGCGGCCTCAGGCCACAACGGTAATCCAGCCGGTCATCGCCGGGTGGATGCCGCAGTAGTACGGATACTCACCCGGGGTGGTGAATGTGAAGGAGTACGTATCGCTGCCGCTCGCCGCAAGGATCCCCGGCGACTTGAACTTGCCGTCAGGGTTGCCGGCGGGGCCGCTCAGCACGTTGTGCGGTGCGGTGGAGGTGTTGGCCCAGATCACCGTCGTGCCGGCCTTGATGATAATGTTGGCGGTCGGCGCGCCGGTGGCATCTTTCGCCTCCCAGCCCCAATTGGCCGAGGAGGTCGGGGAGCCATCCACTGCGTCAATATGCACCGTCGTGAGCTTGGTCAGATCGGCGAACTGCGAGGCCGGCGGTTTGGCGCTGCCGTGCAGGTCATCGTAGAACTGCGCCTGCTGCGTCGCGTTGATCAGCGTGGCGTAGACCTCATTGAAGCCGTTGGTGCTGGGCAGGCCCTTGCTGGCGGTGAAGGTGGGGTCCGAGGAGCGGATGAGCATGATGAGGTAGTTGATGTCGTCTTCGGTGAGCGGGCCGCCGAAGGCCTGCGACCAGGCGGGCATCGAGAACTTGGTGAGGTTATCCGGGTTGGGGACGCCGCCGGAGATGATGCGGCGGATGTCATCGTCGGTGAGCTTATTGACGGCGTCGTTGTTGTTGAGCTGCGGACCGTTCTTGCCTTTGCCCTGATACCCGTGGCAGCTCGCACAGTACTGGCCGTAGAGCGCGGCGCCGCGCGAAAGGTTGAGATTGTAGGTGGTTGCGGTTTGGTCGGCCTGCGCCTGCTGCTGATTGACGATCAGGAGCGGGATGATGAAGGCAGTCGCGATGACGAACACCAGCGCACCATAGCCAGTCTTTTCGATCAGGCCAGCGCGCGAGTAGAAGAGATAGATCAGCGCCGCCGCCACCAGACAGATCACGGCGAGCCCCAGGCCGACCTTCTTATCCGGCAGGACCGGCGTGAACGAGAGCAGCGCGAAGAGCACCGCCAGCGCCACACCGGCTACGATGGCCAGCAGGCCGGGACTGCGACTGTTACCCATATGCGCGTATCCTCACCCAATCGAACGAAAAGCCGCTAGGCAGAGCAGGTGACGCCAGGCACTTGCAGAACGCGGCTGCCGGCATCGGGCCGCTCGACGTGCTGGTTGAGCTTGCTAGTATCCACGTTGACGCTGCCATCCTTCAACACTATCTCAAAGCGGTCCAAGCTGCGCGGCGCGGGACCGTCGAGATACTCGCCGTCCACGTTGTAGTGCGAGCCATGGCAGGGACACTTGAAGCTGTTGCAGTCGTCACGGAAGGGCACCTTGCAGCCCAGATGCACGCAGACCTGATAGAGCGCCAGCCAGTAGCTGCCATCGGAGTCCTTCAACCAGTTTTCCGCGTCGAGCTGGTCGGTGAGCTTGGTGCCACTCATCAGGAAGAGTGCCCCGCCAGAGGCCATGTGCATGATGTAGCTCTTGGCATTCGCCTCGTAGAAGATGCCCTTCTGGTCAAGAGCAAAGTCCTTCTGAGCGGCGGCTGGGTAGCTGTCTTTGGTCTTGAGCTGAATGACGGAGCCGAACTGGCCGGCCAGGTTGGGATAGAGCATGGTGAGCGCACCGAAGGTGGCCTCGGCGCCGACCACTGCCAGCGTGAGCGCGGTCGCACGGCGCAGCAGCTGGCGGCGGCTGATGCCGCGCTTGCCAAGCTCGGCGGCCTCCGCGCCGCCGCCGCTGAGCACCTCATACTCTTGGGGCGTGCGGCGAGTGTCTATACTCATGGGGCGTTCCTCGTGTCATCATCACGCGATGCGGCGCACCAGCGAAATCGTCGCCGCGTCCAACAGCCAGGCCGTGCCGGTCAGCCTCAACTCAGCAGCGCCTCACAGGTTGAAGTAGATGTGCTGCCAGGGCCAGACCCACTGCCAGCCGGCGCCGCGGAAGAAGCTGCCGACGAGGACGGTCACGGCGAAGAAGATCGCCATGATCGTGAACAGCGCGATCGAGAGCTTGCGGTCCTCGAAGGCGCGGCTGGGATTGCGGTCAACGTAAGGCAGCATCGCCATGGCCACCAGCACGAAGCCCGGCAGCAACACACCGGCAATCGTCGGCGGGAAGTAGTGCAGCTCTTCCTGCAGACCCAGGAAGTACCACGGCGCCTTGGCCGGGTTGGGGGTCAGGTTGGGGTTGGAGTGGGCCTCCAGCGGCGCGTCAATCACCAGACTGGTGACGGTCAGCACCACCGTCATCAACACCGCCGAGAGGAACTCGCGCACCAGCAGGTGCGGCCAGACGAAGACAGAGTCTTCGAGCTGCCTCTCCACCCGTGTGATGGCTTCTTGCTTCACCACGGCCAGAGTGCGATAGCGCTTCTGGGTGGCGGCCGTGCGTGGCTCTGTGGTTGCCATCGGATGCTCCTTGTGACCGCGGCGGGGGAAGCGCGGCGCAGATGCGGCGCTTCCTCCTAAGATGACGGATGCCTAGCTCAACGTGCTTCCAACCAGCTCTTGCTGGGCGCGCGCCTGCTCAAGCTCGCGGCGCGAAGGCGGCGGCGGGCCAGCCTCGCCACCATCTTTGCGGATCCGCCAGAAGTGGACCGCCATCAGCACAGCGCCCACCAGCGGCAGACCGATCACGTGCAGTGTGTAGAAGCGGATCAGCGTCGGCCCTCCAACGCCCACCGGCTGCCCGGTCAGCGTGTTGTGCGCCTGCTGGCCCAGCAGCGGCGTGTAGCTCGCCATATTCGAGCCGACGGTGATGGCCCAGTAGCCAATCTGGTCCCACGGCAACAGATAGCCAGTGAAGCTCAGCAGCAAGGTAGTGAGGAAGAGCACCACCCCGATCACCCAGTTGAACTCGCGCGGCGGCTTGTACGCGCCGTGGTAGAAGACGCGGATCATGTGCAGCGTGACGGTGACAACCATCAGGTGCGCCCCCCAGCGGTGCATGTTGCGCACGAAATTGCCGAACGCCACGGCGCTGGTGATCTGCTGGATATCAGCGTAGGCGACACGCTGCTCCGGAACGAAGTAGAACATCAGGAAGACGCCAGTGATGGTGAGTACCAGGAAGAGGAAGAATGACAGCCCGCCCAAGCACCAGGTGTAGGTAATCTTCATCGCCTTGCGGCTGACCTTGACCGGGTGCAGATGCAGGAAAACGTTGCCCATCAACATCAGCGATTGGTTGAGGGGTGTGTCGGGGTAGCCGTGACGGAAGATCGAGCGCCAGAGCTGGCTCCGCGTGACAGCGGCGGAGACCTTGTCCAGCATCCCCTGGTTCGACGTGCTCACAGTGCCTCCTCAGGTTGCGCGCCATGATGACTGCCGGCGGAGCCAGAGTCGCGCTGAGATTGCCCGCACGCTCCGGCGGTCTATGCAGTGGCCGCGCGGAGCGACCTGTGCCTCCTGCTCAAACGCATAGCCTCAGGATTATACCGAACTACCAATGGGGGCGCAATCGGCTAGGAGTTCGCCGGGGCGCCGCCGGGCGACAGGCGAACCGCGCGCCGGAGCGCATGCGGGCACAACGACACCGCGGGCGCGCTCCATACAAAATAGTGTACCGTAGGCCATCCGGCTCTCCTATCAGGTATACACCTGATTTTGCCCGCTTCGCCTGTGTGTTTGGCGCAATCAAGCGGCCAGGGTCGCGCTGGCTCCGCTCCCCCACGCCCCGATCGCGCCATGCGCACGATCTGGGGGCATGCGCACAAGCGTGCCCCATGCGTAGTGCTTGACGCGCAAAGGGCGCCATGCTACCGTACGCGGCAGACGCGGCGCGGCTCAGCCACATGGGCGGGACCAGCGACGTGAGCGCCATGCCATCCAGAAGGACGACAGGACAACGGCTGATGCAGCAGGTGATCTGCATGCGCTGCGGCGCGCAATTCCGGGTGGCGGGAGCCGGCCCGGTGTACTGCCCGAACTGCGGTGTGCTGCTGGGGCCCGCGCCCGCCACTGGCGCCGCCTCCGCTCAAGCAGTGCCTGGGCCAAACGCGGGACCCGCCGCGTTTCCGCCGTCCGGCACGCCTATCCGGATGGCCTCGCCTGCCTCGCCCGCCGCATCTCCTGTGCCTGGCGCGGCCCCTCCGACAACGCCGCTCCCCCCAGGCATGGGGCCATCCGGCGTCGCGCCGCCCGGCTATGCGCCGCCAAGCGTGCCACTCGGCGGCACCTATGGCATGTCGGGGGCCGCCACGTCGCCCCTTTACGGCTACTCGGCGGTGACGGCGGCCGCGCAGGTCGCGGCCCAGGCGTCGGCCCGCGGCAGGCGGCGCACCTGGCTCCTGATAACGACGCTGGCGCTGCTGGTCGTGCTGCTGGTCGCCGGCAGCGGAGTCGTGCTGGCCCTTGCGATGCAGCAGCCCAGCACGACGGCCGGCCAGGGTGGCACGAGCGCGGGGCCTACACCGGCGATCACGGTGCCGGCGGGCTTCGTGGAGTTCACCGATCCAGGCGGCGTCTTCGCCTGCGGCGTTCCCAGCGGCTGGGTGCAGGTCAGCTCGACGGCCGGGAACGTGACGTCGGCTGCGTTTGGCAGCGCCACCCAGCACGCGACCCTCAGCGTGCAGTACATCGCCGATGACTCGCTCGGCGAATCCGACCTGGACGATCAGCTCCTCCAGGCTTTGCCCGCCACGCTGCACAACGGCAAGCTTGCCAACGTCGCCAAGGGGCCAGCCGCGACCTTCGGCCGCGAAACCTGGGCAGTGAAGACCGCCGACCTGACCTACAGCGCCGATTCGGGGTCGGTGACGTTGCACGTTGTCGTCATGACGGCATCGCGCGATGTGACAACCGGCGGCAGCAGCTCGCGCCATCTCTTCTCGCTGATTGCGATGGCGCCGGCGAGCAGCTTCGAGACGATCAATCGGCAGGACTTCGCGCCGCTCCAGGCCAGCTTCACCTTCTTGCGCTAGGCCACCGGTCCGCGGGCCAGCATCACTCTCCCAGTGCGATGGCACCCGCGGCGGCCAGCGCGGCGATCTCGTCAGAGGTATAGCCCGCGGCGGCGAGTGCCGCGGCGGTATGCTCACCCAGCCCCGGGAAGCCGGTGTGCGTCTCGAACGGTACGTCGCTGATGGCCGGCGCGGTGCGCACCGCGGCGCCTTCACCTTCCATGCCGAAATCCACCCGCGCGACCAGTCCGCGCGCGCGCACCTGCGGATCGGCCAGCGCTTCGGCGATCGTATTCACCGGTCCGAGACAGACCTCGGCGTCGCCCAGCTCAGCCACCCACTCGTCACGCGTGCGCGTGCGGAAGATGGCGGCCAGCTCGGCTTTGACGGCCTCGCGGTCGGCGGCGTCACGCGGGAGCTGGCGCGCGATCAGGTCTTCGCGCCCGATGCGCCGGCAGAGCTCCGCCCAGAACTTCGGCTCCAGCGCCCCCAGTGTGATGTAGCGGCCGTCAGCGGTCTCATAGACGTTGTAGCCGGGCAGCGCGCCAGCCAGCCAGGCCTCGCCAGGTGCTGGCTCCGGCGTGCCGTTGAGGGTCAGCGAGGCCAGCAGGGGCAGCAGCGCGAGCGAGCCGTCGAGCATCGAGACGTCAACGATGCGCCCCACGCCGCTGGCTGCCCGGCCCACCACCGCCGCCAGAATGCCGATCACCGCCATCAGCGCGCCGCCGGCGATGTCGGCAAGTTGGGCGCCAGGTAGGGTCGGCGGCTGGCCCGGCGAAGTGAAATGGTGCAGCAGACCGGCGTATCCGATGTAATTGAGGTCGTGGCCCACGCGCTGGCTGTATGGTCCATCCTGGCCGTAGCCGCTGATCGCGCAGACGATCAGCCGCGGATTACGCCCGCGCAGCGCCGCGTGCGAGAGCCCGAGGCGCTCCATCACCCCCGGCCGAAAGCCCTCGATCAGCACGTCGGCGCCATCCACCAACCGCAGCAGCGCCTCGCGTCCGGCCGGATGCTTGAGATTGAGCGCAGCACTGCGCTTGTTGCGATTCACGGCGAGGAACGCCTGGCCGACCGTGCGGCCGAACGGCGGCATCGAGCGGGCATAGTCGCCCAGGCCCGGCTCTTCGATCTTGAGCACATCGGCGCCCAGATCGGCAAGCATCTGCGTAGCATAGCCGCCGGGCAGCAGTCGTGTCAGGTCGAGCACGCGTACGCCCGCGAGCGGCAGCGGCTGGGAGGCAGGCATCGGCGGCTCCTTCTGCGGGGCGGGTGCGGCGCACGAGAGACAAGGGACTGCACGCAGCGCGCGGAGGCGGGTACCATACCGCGGGTGCCATACCGCCGGCGCGTACGCCGGACGGCAAACAAAAGGGTGGCCGCTGACCATGGGAACAGAGAGGTGCGAATGAGAACGTGAAGCGCAGACCCCCACGGCCACCGGCGCGCCCCTGTTATAAGGGATGAGATGAGCGCGCGTCAACAAGGGAGCGTGGAATTGGCTTGTGGCCATTGGGGCGCACGGTCATCCAACGCGGTGCCCCCCGCCCTGCGGCATACCGGGCGGCAGGTGCCGCTGCATGCCGAAACCCCAGGTGAGCAGCGCCGCCGCGTCGCTGAAGCGCCTGTCTTCGGTCGGCTCGCCTAAGAGAACGCCGAGCAGCCGGCCATAGGGGCGGGTGGCGACAAAGACAAGGCAGTAGCCCGCCCCGCCGGTAAAGCCCGTCTTGACGCCAGAGACACCTGGATACGGCGCTGTGGTGAGCAGATTGTCGGTGGTGTGCCACGTGTAGCCGTGGTGTGATCCCGACGGGGGCAGCTTGTAGGTGGCGGTGGCGACGACCGTGGCGAAGGTGGGCGAGCGGAGCGCCGCGGCGGTCAGCATGGCAAGATCGCGCGCGGTGGTGTAGTGGCCCGGCGCATCGAGACCATGCACATTGGCGTAGTGCGTATGGCCTAGGCCCAGCAGCGCGGCTTCCAGATTCATCAGGCGGACGAAGCGATCTTGCGACCCTGCCACACCATCGGCGATGGCGACCGCTGCGTCGTCGCCAGAGGGCAGCAAGAGCGCGTAGAGCAGCTGACGCAGCGTCAGCACGTCCCCCTGGCTCAGAAATGCGACGCTGGCCCCGGTACCAACCAGGCTGGCGGCATCAGCGCCAACGGTGATCGGGGCGTCTAGCCGTCCGAACGAAAGCGCCACCAGCGCCGTCATGATCTTGGTGGTGCTCGCCATCGGCACCTCTTGCTCGGCGTTGGCGGCGAGATAGACGTGGCCTGTATCGGGGTCGAGCAGCAGCGCCGAGCGCGCCGAGACGGCAATCCGCGGTAGAGTGGGCGTCTGGCTATCCGCTGCCACACTGGCGAAGGACGCGCCATCCGCGTGGCTGCTACGCTCCAAGCCCCGCAGCGTCGCGGTGCGCGCAGTGCCGGTCTCTACGGCAGCCGGCGCCGTGCGCGATGAGGGTGGCGGCGCAGCGGCTCGCGCGCCCAGCGTGGCGAGCAACACGCAGACCAGCGCCGCGACAATCCCAGTCGTCGCACACCGCGACCAGACCCGTGCCCTCATGCGCGCCGCCTCTTCCACTTCGTCGGCCATGCGGCTCGCCGCCGCGCCCGCCGCCTCATTGTACTCTTACGCACAGCATCCAACCAGCGGGACAGCAAGATGCGCTCCAGGCGAGTGTGTGATCGCGGAGATCATCACCCGCGTGGCAACAGCGCTACGCCCGGCGCGAACTCGTCACGTCAGTGCCCTCAACTATCACGCGAACGCGCGCGCTGCTGGTGCGCGCTGTCAGACGACCTTGAGGCACATGAACTGCACCTGGCTGAAGACGGTGCTATCTCCAGCATTGTAGAACTGGGCACGCCAGGAGCTCGCCGTGAGTGGCGTGTCGCGCATCTCGATCACGGTGTTGAAGCCGCTGCTCAGGCCCCCACCGGCCACCGTGTAGCCCTGCGGGCAGGATAGATCCACACTCTTGGTGGCGCTCGCCGCGGCGATATTGTCGAAGTCGTGGACCACGACATAGCCGGTCAGGCCGGGCGCGGAGAGGCAAACGACCTGAATACTGACGGAAATGTCGCCGCTGCCGGTATTGTGGATCTCGGTGCGCCAACTGGCGGGGTTGCCCGGATTGCTCTGCATGATGTGAAAGGTAGAGCTGGTGCTCGTGACCCCGCCACCAGCTACCACAGATCCATATGGACACCGGATGTCAACGATCGGCGTATCGGTGCCCGGCGCAATCGAATCAAAGGCATGGGTAAGCAGCTGCGCCCGCAGGCCGGGAAGCTGGATGCAGACGACGGAGAGCGTCGCGGTGAGTGGCTCGCTACCCGCGTTGTAGATCTGCGCGCGCCAGACTGTAGTGCTGGTCGGGGCATCCCACAGAGGCGTGAACGAAGGCCTCGGGCTATCGAGTCCGCCGCCCGCGACGGTGTAGCCCTGCGGGCAGGCGACGTCAGCGGTGGCCGAGGCGGTCTCCGGCTTGATGTCTTTAAACGTGTGCGTCAGCAACTGGGCCTGAATTGGCACGAGAGGCGTGCCGGAGGCGCGCGCGCTCACATCGGGAGGCGGTGTGCTTGTCGGCACCGGCTGCACGCTGCACGCACCCAGCAGAGCGGCCAGCGCCAGCACGAGCACCGCGCTCGCCACAGGCCCGCGAGGCGCATGTCGCACCCGGCGGGTGCCCACTCTGGAGTCTTCGCGTACCAGGCTGCTGCCGGGTTTGCGCCAGTGCGAGCGGACGGCGGGCCGACCTGGATGCATACGTTCGTCTCTCCTTGCAGCAGTGAGCCAGACACGGCGGCGAGGCGCCCTCACCCCAGCCGAAAACGCACCAGCCTGCCATACTACGCCCGGCTGCAGAGCTTTCTCACAGCGGGCAAGGAGCGTAAAGAGCGCCACTCGCTGTCTTCTTACATGCGTATGGCCGAGAGGCACAGCATCGGAATGGTCATCCGCAGCTCGCCGCCGGAGGCATCGGCGCGCGCCTGCAAGCGCCGCTCTAGCTCATTGAAGACCAGACGCCGCACGGTAGGATCAACTACCAGCGCCCGGAAGCTCGCCAGCATCGTCGTCTGGACCAGCGGCGACCGCAGGAAAGCGAGCGGCGTGGGAAAGCGCAGCGTGAAGCTCTCGTTAAGCGCGCGCTGAACCTCGAAGCCGGCGCTCTCCACCAGCTTGCGCGCCTGGTCAATCGTGGGCCGCTCCGCCACCAGGCGACCGAACGCGCGCAGGGAATCTTCGAGCCGCAGGTCGCGCAGCGTGAGGTAGTAGGTGTCGAGGAACTCGCGGAAGGCCGACTGGAGCGGCAGCGTGATGAGCAACTGGCCGCCCGGATGCAGCAGCCGCCACATGGCGCCCAGTGCCGCCGCGCGGTCCACAAAGCTTGGCAGGCCCAGGTTGCACGTCAGCGTGTCGAAGGCGCGCTCAGGTAGCGAGTGGCCGAGGATATCGGCGACGACGAACGTGACGTTGCGCAGCCACTCGTCGCTCGCTTTGCGCCGTGCGATCTGGATCGCTTCCTCCCACGGATCCATCCCTGCCAGGTCGCAGTCAGCGCCCAGGAAGCGCGCCAGCTCGATGGTGGGATAGCCGCTGCCACAGGCCACGTCGAGCACCTGCCAGCCGGCGCCGCGCGGCAGCGTCAGAAAGACGCTCAGCAGCATCCGGCCGAATGGCGCGGACCACTGCGGGACGATCACGCTGTCATAGAACTCGGCGAATCCCGGCTCGTGCAGATCGTACTCGACGGCCAGGTAGTCGGCCATGTCGGCACGCGCGCTGACGGCGAGCGCGGCTGGGCTCAGGCCTCCCTGCGCTTGCTGCTGGCCGCCGACGCCCAGCGGCGCGGGCAGATCAATCAGCGGCTCGCGGCGCAGGTCGAGATCGCGCAGCGCCGGAACGTGACTGGTGTAGCCGCGATGCGCCTGCGCGGGATCCCAATCGTCCCAGTCATCCTGGCCGGCTCCCAGTCCGCCCAACGGCGGCAGCCGCCCACCCTGCTGCGACATGCATACTCCTCTGGCCGGGATATCAGCTTTCCGGTGGCTTGGCCAGCCAGGCGACCGGCGGAGCGCCGTTCAGTGCTTTGGGTGACGCGGTAGGAGAGCCTTTGGGCGCCGCGCTCGGCGACGCGGGATTCGTTGGCGTCGTGTTGGGATTCGCCGTTGGCGTCGGGGCCTCGATGGCGAAATAAATCGTCTGGGCGAGTGACGGATCGGTTGGGCTGTCACCCACATCATTCGCCGGGCGATCGTAATAGATCTTCGCCATGCCAAGCCCAGGCGTTGGGATATTGAGCGAGAAGCGCACACGCGAGTCCTTTGTGACGGTCACCGACGAGTTCGTGGCGTCTACAGGCAGATAGACGCCTTGCAGGAACCAGCGCACCGAAACGGTATGCTGCTCGCCCTTCGGGATGCCCTGCACCAGACCCACGAGGTAGACGGTCTTTTGGGTGAGAAAGTGAGAGGTGGGGTTGATCGCGCGGCCATCGCCAGCCACCGCGGTCGCCGTCACGACGCCGTTGATGTGCTTGAAAGCCGGGCCAGGCGTCGCCACCGGCGTCACGGGGACGTTCGCGGTGGAGAAGGTGACAGGCGTGATGCGCGTGCCAACCAAGCCATGCGTCCAGGCCGCGATCTGGTTCCTGCCGAGCAGGCCGGCCAGCCCGCAGCTCGCCGCACACACCAGCATCACGCTCAGCACCCCGCTGACTACGCGCCAGGTGCCCAGCTTGCGCTTGCGCTTGCCGCCGACGGCCGGAATGTAGACCGGGCGGCGAATACCCAGGGCGCGCTCTTCTTCCTCGGTGGCAGGCATGCCAGGCAGACCCGGCGCCATGCCTGTGGCATCCATCGGCAGCATGTCATGCTGCACCGGGACGAGCGCCTGCCCCAGCTCGACCTCGTCGTATTCTGGCTCGACACGCCTGCGACGCGCGCTCCGGCTCATCGGCGGCTCGTCATAGGCGTCGTCTCCCCAGTCATCGCCGCCGCGCCAGCCGGCACCAGAGCCGCGCTGCCGCATGCCGGAGCCGGAGCTTCCCGCGCCCCAGCCGGCGCCAGAGCCGCCCCTGCCACTGGATCCGCGGCTGCTGGCAGGATCTTGACCGGTGCGTGGCTGATCCCTCCACTGTCGCAGTGAAGAGAAGGTGCCCGGCGCGGGAGCCCCGCAGCTCGGACATGGTCCCGTCCGTGGACGACGGGCGCCGCACCGATCACACTCCATGTCAGCTTCCTCCGTGCTGCGCGCGCCGGTCGCGCTGGATGACCAGCGGCTCAACGGGCGTCCGATACGTCCGGCAGGGCGTTACTGCTCTGTCGGCCCGCGATGAAGCGCACAGCGGACGATACACGCCATATCGGCTAGGGTCAAGGAAATGCCCGGCCGCGTAGGAGGATTTGGGGGGCCGGAGGGACTAACCTCCTGCTCGCTATGTCGGCCCCTCCGTCGCATGTACACCTATTGCCGCTCGCGGCGCCCGCTCATCCGCAGGCCCCATGGCGCCTGCCTGCCACGCGAGTTGCGGCAGGTGAGGGTGCGTGCTACGATGGGCGCGGCGCCGGACGGTGGAGAGATACGAGTAAGCCGGTTGGGGATGACAGAGCCCGCCCTGAGCGCGAAGGCGACAGGGCCAGAGGGAGTGTGATGGCCGACCCGCACCAGCAATGGCTCGACCAACAGGCGATCGAGCGGCTTGCGCAGCACATCCCATTTGAGACCGACCTGGCGACGAAGGCCGAGCTGATCGAGATGCTGCGCGGGCTCGTGCTGCGTGCAGGGCGCGACATCCCGCGCGAGAGCTTCGGCTTCGAGGCGGAGCAGGAGCTGCGCCGGCTGGGCCTGTGGGAGCGCCTGGGAACGAGCGGCGGCTGGTAGCCGCACGCGCCGTGCGCCGTGTGCGCGGGCCGCGAGCGCCACACGCCAGGGCCGTCCCCCCCAAACGGGACGGCCTCGTATGCGCAAGCGTGTCGCGGCCTGCCGAGAGCTGTTCCCGGCAGGCCGCGACAC
>DASUBU010000033.1:0-16539 GCA_035763125.1 Ktedonobacterales bacterium | reverse complement strand
CCACTTGCCGCATAGTGCATAATGCCCCCAACGATGCCGCGTCCCAGACGGCGCATCGCGCACCGCCCACCCGTGCTATACCCCGTCACGTACCTGCTTCTGTTCAGGGCGCGCCTGTAGGGGCGCCCAACGGGCGCCTAGGCCCAGGGCCAGGGGGCGAAGACCCCCAGGAGGATCGAGCATGCAAGGCCTGATGATGGACTACCCGCTCACGATCCAGCACATCTTCCAACGTGCCACCCGCCTCTTTCCCCACAAGGAGATCGTCACCCGCATTGAGGATGGCTACGTGCGCTCGACCTACGGCCAGTTCGGCGAGCGCGTGCAGCGCCTGGCAAACGTCCTGCGCGACCTCGGCATCGGCCCCAGCGACCGCGTCGGCACCTTCGGCTGGAATACCGGCCGGCATCTCGAGCTCTACTTCGCCGCGCCCTGTATGGGGGCCGTGCTGCACACGCTCAACATCCGGCTCTTCGCCGACCAGCTCGAATACATCATCCAGGACGCCGAGGACCGCGTGATCTTCGTGGACGCCGACCTCGTCCCGTTGTTGGAGAAGCTCGACGGGCACATGCCGGCGGTGCGCGCCTTCGTCGTGATGGGCACACCCGCCAAGCCGACCACGCTCGCCCCGGCCTATGACTACGAGACGCTGCTGGCGGCCGCCTCGCCCAGCTACGCCTGGCCGGCACTCGATGAGAACAGCGCCGCCGCCATGTGCTACACCTCCGGCACCACCGGCAACCCCAAGGGCGTCGTCTACTCGCACCGCTCCGCCACGCTGCATTCCTTCGGTGTGCTGATGGCCGATAGCCTCGGCCTGAGCGAGCGCGATGTGGTGCTGCCGGTCGTGCCGATGTTCCACGCCAACGCCTGGGGTCTGCCCTACGGGGCGGCGCTGGCCGGCGCCAAGCAGGTGTTGCCCGGCCGCAATCTGGGTGGGCCACAGCTCGTCGAGATGGTCGAGCGCGAGAAGGTGACCGTGCTGGCAGGCGTGCCGAGTGTCTGGATCGGCCTGCTGGCCCATCTGGAGCAGCTCGCGCAGGAGCCGACGATGCCCAATCTCTCGTCCGTGCGCGCCGTTCCCTGCGGCGGCTCGGCCATCCCACCGGCGCTGATGCGCGGCTTCGACCGCTTCGGCCTGCCGCTGCTGCACGCCTGGGGCATGACCGAAACTTCGCCGCTGGCCAGCGTCAGCCGGGTCAACTCCGACGCCGCAGACTTGCCCTATGATGATCAGTTCGCCATTCGGACGAAGCAGGGGCAGCCGGTGGCGGGCGTCGAGCTGCGCGTCGTCAACATCGCGACCGGCGAGGAAGTGCCCCGTGACGGCCAGACCGTCGGCGAGATTCAGGTGCGCGGCCCCTGGATCGCCCGCGCCTACTACCACGACGAGGCCAACACCGAGAAGTTCGCGGATGGCTGGCTGCGCACCGGCGACGTGGCGACGCTGGACGAGAAGGGATACATCCAGATCGTGGACCGCACCAAGGATCTGGTGAAGTCCGGCGGCGAGTGGATCAGCTCAGTCGAGCTGGAGAACCTCATCATGGCGCACCCCAAGGTGCTCGAAGCCGCCGTGATCGCCATTCCGCACCCCGTCATGCAAGAGCGTCCCGCCGCCTACGTGGTCGCCAAGCCGGAATACGCCGGCCAGCTCACCGCCCACGAGATCCTGGACTTCCTGCGGCCGCAGGTCGCCAAGTGGTGGCTGCCCGACGAGGTGCTCTTTATTGACGCCGTCCCGAAGACGAGCGTCGGCAAGATGAACAAGCGCGAGCTGCGCGAGCGCCATGCCGTCGAAGTGCAGGAGCGCGCTGTCGCGGACTAGCGGTCCTCACCTCCCGTCCCCCTCTTCGCAGGCGAAGAGGGGGACGCCTCGTCGCCGTCGCCCCGCCGCAGCGCCACCAGCGTGATGTCGTCCTCCTGCTCCCAATCCGGCCCGGTGAACGCCGCCAGCTCACTCAGCAGGGTGACGATCGGCGGCACATCGTCGCAGGAAGCCAGAAGCGCCGAGAGGCGCGGGAAGCCGAACATCTCGCGCCGTGGATTGTGCGCCTCCACGAGGCCATCGCTGTAGAAGAGCACGCTCTCCCCCGCGGCCAGCGTAGTCTCCCGCTCCTCGTAGTGCATGTCCGGCATCAGACCCAGCGGCATCCCCGTTGCGCGCAGCTCACCTACCTCGCCGTGGGTACGCCGGCAATAGGGCAGATCCTGGCCGGCGTTGGCAAAGCACAGCCGGCCGCTGGCGGGATCGAGGATCGCGTAAAAGCACGTGACGAACATAGAGGGCGGCAGGTCGGCGCAGAGCAGCTCGTTGACGCGCGCCAGCACCCCGCCCGGCGAGGCGTCATGCTGTGTCGCCACGGCGCGCAGCATGCTGCGTGTGGTGGCCATCACCAGCGCCGCCGGAATGCCCTTGTCAGTCACGTCGCCCAGCACCAGCGCCAGCCGGCCGTCGCGTAGCTCGATGAAGTCGTAGAAGTCGCCGCCCACCGCTCGCGCCGGCTGATAGAGGGCCGCGATCTGCCAGCCAGCCAGTCGCGGCACAACCTTGGGCAGCAGCGCCTCCTGGATGCGCCGCGCCGTCTGCAGCTCCTGCTCGGCCTGCTCGCGCTCGCGCTGCTCGTCCTCTTGCTCGTGGGCGAGCCGCGCGGCGTCGAAGGCGGGGGCGACCCGTTCCGCCAGCGTGCCCAGCAGCTCGCGCTCATCCGCTGTGTAGTCAGGCCCGCTGGTGGGCATCCCCGAGCCGATCACGCCGGTCAGCGCTCCATGTGCCAGCAGCGGCACGGCAACCATCGCGCCTGACGCGCGCAGCGTGCCGGCCGCCGGCGAGGCCGTCGGGTCTGGCAACCCCGCGACCACCAGCGCATGTGACCCCGACAGCAGCAGCGAGTGCAGCGGGTCATCAGGCACGACGGCTAGCATGGGCCTGGCGATGGGTGGGGCCTCGTCCGCGGTCGTCGCCTGGCGCTGCAGGCGCAGCTCGCCCGGCACTGGCGGAGAAGGCATGGGGGGAGCGACATCCGCCGGCACGTCGCCGGATACCTGCGCGACCAGGCTGGGCGGACGCCTCACCTGTGCCGACCCATTGCCTGCCCGCAACCAGAGCGTCACGCCCGCTGGATGGAAGGCCTTCTGCAGCGCCGTGAGCAGTCCATCACCCAACCGGTCGAGCCGCGCATCTTCGCGCGCAGTGGACTCAAACGCCGCCAGCACTTGCTCCGCCTCGTAGCGCCGGCGGAAGAAGCGCCGCTGCACGTGCTCTTGGATCAGCGCGCGCAGGGGCCGGTACGCCACAAACATCAACAGCCCAATGACGACCAGGAATGGTAAATACACCGTGGTGGGTAGCGCGCCGAAGCCCGGAAAGAACAGCATCAACGCCACGATGCACACACCGTAGATGGCGAGCAAACAGAGCGAAAGTGGGACATAGATCAGCGCACGGTTAGCGAATGCGTCGCGGTCATAGGGGCGACCGAGCGCCAGCGCGAACGCCCCCGCGGCCGGCAGCAGCGACGCCAGCAAGAAGTAGCCGGTGCGCGCAACGAGGTACGCCGCCGAGGGCGACGCGCTGGGCGGCGACTCAAGCCCGCTCGCGACGAGCAGCAAGAGAAAGCCCCCTCCCAACGCCGCGGCCCACGGACGCCAGCGCTGCCAGCCGGACGCTGCGCCCGCGCTGGTCGCCGGGAAGCGCTGGCGATAGCGCGCGTAGATCTGCGGCACGATACCGATGACGATGGTCGTCACCCCGAGGGTATTGCCCACAAGCTGCAATGCCGCCACCAGCAGGCCCGGAATGTACGCCACATACTGGGCATTCTGTTGCTGGGACGACGTATCGCGTGGGCCAAACGCGCCAACCGTGGCCAGGACATAGAGTACCGTCAGCCAGCGCACTCTGGTCGAGGCGAAGCGGCTGTCAGAGCGCAGATAGAAGACGAGCAGGAACAGGAGCAACACCGGCGCGGAGAAGAGCGGTATCTGCTCGGTGAACGCGTGCGTTTCCAGCGCGAGCGCGCAGCCCGCCAGCGCCACCAGCCAGAGGGCACCGAAGAGCCTGCCGCGCTCGTCCGCCACGACCCCGCGGCGCCGCAAGATGTACAGCCCGCCGGCCCAGTAGAGCAGCGCGCAGAGCAGGCTCACCGCTAGCCACATCGCTGCCGTCAGGAGTAGCTCAGGTAATCCTTCGCCGCTGGCGACGGTGACTGCGCCGACCGCTACGGCTCGCTCCATCGTTCCCTCCTCGCCTTCAGCTCCTTACAGGCCATTATCGCAGCCAGCGCAGCGATTGTCATGTGCTGCCACGCACCAACCGGGCTTGCCGCCGGCACCGCTTCTATGCTACTCTTGACAGCCTAAGGCGTCCCCAGAGTGCGTGCAACGGTATGCTGCAGCCGGGGCAGAGCTGCCTCGGACACGGGAAAGGATGTGGGATTGGGATGAGAGAGTTTGTGCGGTTCTGGCAGCGACCCTTCAGCCTCGTCGTCATGGGAGCCCTCGTCCTCGTCACCGCGCTGGGTGTCACCGTGATCCCCGGCACGATTGGCAGGACACCTACAGCGCGTGCCGCCGGCACCTGCGATCTGCACTCGGCGCGCGGCGACGTGCAGCACGTGATCTACGTCCAGTTCGACAACACGCACTTCACGCGCGACAACCCCAACGTGCCCTCCGATCTGGAGCAGATGCCCCACCTGCTCAACTTTATCGAGCAGAATGGCGTCCTGCTCTCCAATCACCACACGCCGCTGATCTCGCATACGGCGACCGACATCCTCACCTCGCTAACCGGCGTCTACGGCGACCGACACGGCGTACCGGTTGCCAATAGCTTCCGCTACTTCACGCCCAGCGGCACCAGCAACACCGGCGTCTCGTTCGCCTATTGGACCTCGCCGGTCTTCGATCCGTCCAACCCCAATCCGCCGATCGACACGACCTATAACATGCTGACGGCGCAGGGCACCAACGCCCCGGCGCCCTGGGTGCCCTACACGCGCGCAGGCTGCAACGTCGGCAGCGTCGCGACCGCCAACACGATCCTCGAAAACATCGGCATCGACATCCCGACGGTCTTCGGCGCCAACTCGCCCGAGGCCCAGGAAGCTCAGGCCGACCCCAACCAGGCCACGGCGGACTTCGTCGGCCTCGGCATCCACTGCGCGACCGGCGGCAGTCTCTGCTCCGACGCCAACAACGGCAAGCCCGATCTGCTGGCGCAGGAGCCGGGCGGCTACAGCGGTTTCAACGCGCTCTACGGCAACAAGTACGTCGCGCCGCAGATCAGCCCCAACGGCCCGATGACCGATCTCGACGGCAACGTCATCCAGAGTCCGACCCACAACATCGGCTTCCCCGGCTTCGACGGCATGTCGGCTGGCGTCTCACTGAGCTACGTCGCCGCGATGCAGGAGCACGGCGTTCCCGTCACCTACGCCTACATCTCCGACGCTCACGACGCGCATCCCACCGGCCCGGCCTTCGGCCCCGGCTCGGCTGGCTATGTCGCCGCGCTGGCCGCCTATGACTCGGCGTTCGCCAAGTTCTTCGCGCGTCTGGCTGCCGACGGCATCAACCGCAGCAACACGCTCTTCGTCTTCACCGCCGACGAGGGCGACCACTTCGCAGGTGGCACGCCCAGCCCAGCCGGCTGCGACGGCGTCACCACGCCCTGCACCTACAGCCAGATCGGCGAGATCAACGCCAACCTGGCCGGGCTGCTCGCCACCGAGAAGGGCATCACCACGCCTTTCCGGGTCCACTCCGACTCGGCGCCGACGATCTACATCACCGGCAACCCCGCCCCCGGCACGCCGACAGTGCGCACCTTCGAGCAGGGCCTGGCCGGCATCACGGCGGTCAACCCGATGACCGGCCAGACCGATACGGTCGCGCAGGCGATGGCCGATCCGGTGGAGATGAAGCTGCTCCACATGATTACCGCGGACCCAGCTCGCACAGCGACGCTGACGATGTTCGCCGACCCGAACTACTTCCTCTTCGCGGGCGCGCCCAACTGCAACTCACCCTGCGTGACACAGCAGCCGGGCTTCGCCTGGAACCACGGCGATTTCCAGCCTGACATCACCACCACCTGGCTCGGCATGGTCGGTCCTGGCGTCCGCCACATGGGCGTGGATCACGACGTGTGGTCCGACCATACCGACGTCCGCCCGACGATGATGATGCTGCTCGGTCTGCAGGACGACTACGCCCACGACGGCCGCGCGCTCTTCGAGGTGGCCTACGACTGGGCTGTGCCGCTGGGTGTTATCGCCCACCGCGAGACACTTCGGCGGCTGGCGGCGACGTACAAGCAGCTCAACGCCTGCGTCGGGCAGTTCGGGCTCGATAGCCTGAAAGTCTCGACCACGGCGCTTGCCAGCAATTCACCAGGCGACGCGACCTACGTCAATCTGGAGGGGCAGCTCGCCACACTCGGCGGCAGCCGCGACGCCCTGGCAGCGCAGATGAGTGCCCTGCTGGAGGGCACCACCTTCGGCGGACAGGCCATCAACGAGCAGCAGGCGCTGGCGCTCACCGCGCAGGGGCAGGCATTGCTCGATCAGATGCGCGCGCTCGCCGGCAACTAACGGTCCTGTCGATTCGTAGGCATCGAACAGGGTGTCCGTTCGCGGGCGCATCCTGTTCGAGGATGCTGGCCGGCGTGAGGCGGCGAGCCTTGCGCCGGCCCATTCGTCAATCTCATATATGACGTGTGGTAGGGGCGCGTGCGGATGCACGGCGATGCCGATCCGCGTGTGGTCTCCGCCTGGCTGGCCCGGTAGCCCTCTGGCAGCGTGAGAACGGGCACAGGGCGTGCGAACTGTCCATGACAAGCCCATGCATGCGCGAGCCTTGGGCTGGAACTACCACGTATTCGCGCACTTGCACCGTGGCTGACAAGGGAGGCGCCGCCATGCATCATCCAGACCGCTCGCCGGCTGAAGACGGCGCCGTCGGCGCCGCGCAATCCGCCCTGCTGCCGCTGCGCCGGCATCTGACCATCGCGATCGAGGCGCGCACGCTCTGGCTGGCGGCGGCCATCATTCTCACGTTCGTCGTCGCGTCCTTCGTCTTCGAGCGTGCGCTGGGCGTCTTCATTGTGTTCTTCATCGCGATCATTCTGGCCGAAGGACTGCGCCCGCTGGTGGATGCGCTCTATCGCCGCCGCATGCCGCGCGCGCTCGCCGTGCTCCTCATCTTCCTGGGCATCATCGCCGTCCTCTCTGGCCTGGCCTATCTGCTGATCCAGCCACTACTCGACCAGATCGCCGCCTTCATCGCGGCCCTGCCGGCCTATGTAGTCCAGGCCCAGCGCCTGCTCACGCAGCTCCAAGAGCTCGCCTCCGGCAACCCGCAGATCGCCAGCGGTGTACAGCTCATCGAGGATCAGATGGGTAGCCTGCTCTCGCAGGGCGTGCCACTGTTGCTTCAGGCGCCGCTGGCCGTCGGCGATATCGTCTTCAATGGGTTGCTCGTCCTCGTCCTCACCTTCCTGTGGCTGACCAGCATCCAGCGCTTGCGCCCGTTTGTGCTGGGTCTGCTCCCCGGCAGCGCCCAACCCACCGCCGATGCCGTCATCTCCGACATTGGCCGCAAGCTCGGTGGCTACTTTCGGGGTGTCCTGGTCAACATGGTGGTGATCGGCACCTTGAGCGGGCTAGGGCTGTGGGCGCTTGGCGTCCCGTATCCGGCGCTGCTTGGCGTGTTGGCCGGCCTCACCGAGATCATTCCGTTCCTCGGGCCGTGGATCTCCGGCGCAGTCGCCGTGACCGTCGCCGCGCTCGCCGTTGATCCGCTTAAGGCGGGCCAGGTGGTGATCCTCTTCATGGCGCTGCAGCAGATCGAAGGCAACACGCTGCTGCCGATCGTGATGAACCGCACGGTCGAGCTGAATCCGCTCTTGATTGTTGTGGCCGTCTTGCTGGGCGGCGCGCTCTTTGGGCTGGCGGGCAGCGTGCTGGCGGTGCCGCTGGCCGCGGTGGTCGAGGTGTTCATCATGCGCGTGCTGGCGCCGGCCGCCCGCCGTGCCTCAGCGCGCGTTGACGAGAAGGCGGCCGCCGAGGCGGCGCTGGGCATCTCGCCCGTGCCCCCGTCACCGCCTCCCACGCTGCCCGCTCCACACGCGCCATCGCCCACCGAACCGCCCGAACCGCCCATTGGCAGCAAGATTTGATGCGAGCGCGAGGCTGCCTCTGACCGGGGATGTATGATGGGAGGCACGCTCGACACGCACGTGAGCTGAGACAGGTTAAGGAGTGCGCATGATAGGCTTCCACTTGCCGGAGCTGATCTTCCTTGTGTTCCTCGCTTCGATGCTGCTGGTGCCGTGGATCATCGGCTTTGCCTGGATCGTGCCCGACGCCAACCGCCGCGGGCAACCCGGCTGGATGTGGGGGTTGGCGGCGCTCTTCCTGGGCTGGATCGCCGTTCTTGCCTATCTCGTCGCGCGCGCATTCCGGTAACGAAAGCGGAAGCGTGGCCGGGTAGGGGGGCTTGCATCGGCGCTCATGGGCGAGCAGGCGAAAAGCGCCTGGTGAAAATGCCGGCCTCCTCGCCTCGCTGCGTAATCAGGTTCTCGACGCGCTCATAGCCGCACTGTTGATAGAAGGTGGCGGCTCGACCTTCCCGTTCAGTACATACCCACACCTGCTCGATGCCAACGATGATCGCCCATGCCTCGAGCCGGTCCATCAGCGCCTGCCCGATGCCCTGACCGCGGAGATCAGCCCGTACGATCGTGCCGACAACCCAGGGTGAGCGGTCACGTCGTTCGTCGGGATCGAATTGGCTCAAGCCAACCCCGCCGAGCACCTCGCCAGCGGGTCCATGCGCGATAAAGGCGGCCGGCACGCTGGTACGTTGTATTGCCTGGGAGGCCGCGTCAACCCACCACGAGAGCTCTTCGCGCCCAGGCTCGTCGCCCCACTCTCGCCAGTGCAGCTCAGCCCACCCGACAGCAAGCTCAGGTCTATCGGCAAGCAGCGTGATCGCGGAGATCGTCTGCGCCACATTGTCTCCCCTGTGTTGCCCTGCTGCATACAGGCTATTCGTCCGTCTCGCCAGATGCTGCCAATGGGTTACGCAGTGACAATCCGCACGATTCATGAGACAATCGCTTGCAGCTTCGACTGAGACAGCCCACCCGCTCGATAACGACAACATCGCCCTTTACAAATCGGCCCATGCCGCGTCTTCCTCAGGTCGGCCCCAATCCTTGCGCAGACTCGACTCTGCCGCAAGCAATGCTGGCCGTACCAGGGCGTCCTCGTCACGCGCGGAGAGGTAGGAGACAAAGTCCAGCACCACAGCTAGCTTCTCGGCCGCCAGCCGCCGCAAGTGCTCTTCGATCTCCTCAATCGTCACGGGGTCCATTGTCTTCCCTCTAGCCGCTCATGCCGCTACTCTTCTTCGGCGTCGGCTGCCGCTAGCTGGGCGGCCTTGTCCACGCCGGCTGCCTTGACCTGATCCCAGGCGTGGTACGAGCTGCGCACCAGCGGGCCGCTCTCGACATGCCGGAAGCCGAGCGCCATCCCGGCCTGCTTATACTCGGCGAACTCATCGGGGGTGACATACCGCTCGATCGGCAGATGCTTGGGTGTCGGCTGCAAATACTGGCCGATCGTCAGGATGTCCACCCCGGCGGCGTGGATATCGGCCATCAGCTCCAGCACCTCGTCGCGGGTCTCACCCAGGCCCAGCATGAAGCCCGTCTTGGTAGGATTCTCCGGGACCATCTCCTTGGCCCAGCGCAGCACCTCCAGCGACCGTTCGTAGGCCGCCTGGGGTCGCACACGATGGTGCAGCCGCGCCACTGTCTCCACGTTGTGGCTGTAGACGTCCGGCCGGGCGTCCATCAAGATCTTCAGCGCATGGCGGTCACCCTTGAAATCGGGCGTCAGCACTTCGACCGCACATTGTGGATTCAGCCGCCGCACCCAGCGGATAGTCGCGGCAAAGAGCGTTGCCCCGCCATCGTGCAGCTCGTCGCGGTTGACCGAGGTCAACACGATATGACGCAGCCCCATCTGGCGCGCCGCCTCCGCCACCCGCCGCGGCTCCTCCCAGTCCAGCGCCTGGGGCCGGCCGGTCGCCACGGCGCAGAAGCCGCAGCTGCGCGTGCAGACGCTGCCCAGGATCATCATCGTCGCCGTGCGGTGCGCCCAGCACTCGGCGATGTTGGGGCAGCGCGCCTCCTCGCAGACCGTGTGGAGCACCTTGCTGCGCATCAGGCGCTTGAGATCCTCGTAGTTCTCGCCGGTCGGCACGCGCACGCGCAGCCACTCTGGCCGCCGCGTTGGCATGATGGGCTGGCTGGTGGGGGTCGCCATGTCTCGCTTGTCCTCTCGTCGGCTCACTCCCGCGCGGCTTCGCGCCGGGAAGCACGCACCCGCATTGTACCAGCGCCTCCCCTCGGGCGGCAACGCATGCCTCCCTCCTCGCTCCTCGCTCCTCGCCCGCCACGCCGCCACTCCCCCGTCGCGCTGACGGAGATGCGTTGACGATGGCGCGGATATTGCGAAACTGATGGGATAGAGGCGAGCCGGCGGCCAGCAGCCGCCGGCTACCGTTGCAGCCCTTGGGCCCACCATGATGCGGGCCCAGGCGCGCTCTGACACCTAGAAGCCTATGTACGCCGTCAGTAGGTAGATCGTCTCTACACTGTCCTTTGCCTCACGCAACGCATACCCAGGTCCAGGCTCGCCGGCCATGCCCCACATCCACCAACCAGGTCGCTACCCGTTATTCTCCATCGAGCAGCATACCGACGAGATCCTCTGGCCCGCCAGCTCACCGCGCTGCTCGCCAGGAATTGTCCCTTCAATTCATCAACAGCGCGACAAAATGCGAGGAGATGCCCTTTGTGCCCCGTTCTCTGCAATCGCTCGGATTGTATACAGATGAGATCTGTCGAGTCGAAGAACCGGCGACCGTTGGCCTTGTCACCAATTTGGGTGTTACCTGTTGATACCAGGTGGGTGATGAGCCTCATACTACGTCGTTGCAGGATGCGAGGGGAGTCTCTGCGGGCATCCAATCCACGGCGCGGCGTCTCGTGCTGCGCGGCCGGGATCGGCTCCGCATGGAGGGTCGAGATGGGGAGTGTACTGTCGTGGGGACGGTCGTGAAGAAGGTGCTGGTCGTTGACGACGACGAATCCATCCGCGAGACGCTGCGCACCGTTCTCGAAGAGGCGGGCTACGTGGTTGACGAGGCGCCTGACGGCATGGGGGCGCTCAAGCGGCTGCGCTCCAGCCGAGAGAAGATGGTGGTCGTGCTCGACCTGATGATGCCGGGGCTGGACGGCGCCGGCGTGCTGGGCGTGGTTGCCGGCGACCGCCGCCTCGCCGAGCAGTTCGGCTATGTCCTCGTGACTGCCAACAACAATACACTCACTCTCGCGTTCGCCACTCTGCTCAAGAACCTCGCCGTCCCCCTGGTCACGAAACCGTTCGACATTGACCGGCTCGTGCACGTCGTGGATGAAATCGCTCGCCGGCTTTCGGCCTGACCCAGCCGGGCACAGCATGCCGCGCTGCCATCCCCCTCTCGCCCGGGCGCGGCAAACCAGCCACCATCGCCTCTCGCCCGGATCGTGACCTTCCGCAACGCCCTCGACGCCCTTTCGCCGCACCCCTACCCAACAGGTACTTCCAGGCTACACAATGCCTGCCCGCGTTGACGGGGCGCGCCGCCGATGGCATGCTCCCCACTGGCGTCCTCTGGCAGAGGCGGGCGCACGTCCAGCAAAGGAGGCGATATGGGGCGGCAGCAGCGGCGCAATGCCGGACGCGGTAGGGAAGCTCCACCAGACGCGATGCTGGAGGATCCGATCAGCGCGACCCAGCGCCAAACGCTCCCCGTGCTTCCCGCGACGCCGCCTGAGCTCGCGAGCGGCGCACCAGCCGTGCCTGAGGACGTAGACACGCTCGTCGCTCCATCGTACTCGCGCCCTGGGCGCCGGACTCTTGCCAACGCCACAGGCGCGGTCGCCGTACCGCCGCGCGCACCTGGCGCGGAACAGACGCCTCGTGCCGCACGGCGAGCCGCCGCTCGTGACGCAAGCGCCAGCGACGCCGGCTCGCGGCTGCCTGTGCCACTCAGCACGACCGACGCCGACCGCGGGCTTGCCCTCCCGTCCGAGGCGCCAGCGGCGGCGCCAGTGGTGATTCGCGGCGCCGAACGGCCCCGGCACCCCGTGTTACGTGTGGTGCCGCGCCGGCAGGGCTCGCTCTCCTTCGTCTCGCAGTTCTTCGTCGGCATGCTGACGGTGATGGTGCTGGTGAGCACCGTGACGCTCGCCTCGCCGCTCGGGCGGGGCACGGCGCTGGCCGGCGCCTTCCAGGGCTACGCCAACGCCGTGCCGTGGGTACCCACACCGACCCATACGCCACGACCCAAGCCGACCTACGCGCCGCCAAGAGGCGCCAATCCCGGCCAGCAGGCAGTCATTGATAAGATCGTCGCTATCTTTGGCTCGAACGCCCCATCCGCCATCAACGTCGCGCGCTGTGAGTCTGGCTTCGATCCCAACGCGTACAACCCGTACGCCATCGGCAACAGCCATGCGGAGGGTGTCTTTCAGATTCTGTATCCCAGCACTTGGAGCACCACCACCTACGCCAGCTCCTCGCCCTATAACTACGACGCCAATATCCGCGCCGCGCACCAGATCTTCGCTCGCGACGGGTATTCCTGGCGCGAGTGGGAGTGCCAGCCATAGATCGAGCTTGGCTGCGGGCATAAGGGCATCAGGCTGGCAGCAGATACATCCCGCGCTCGCGCCGCTTGGCCCCGCAGCTGCGCTCATGGCGTTGGAGGACGAGCCGCTCGATCGAGCGGTCAATGCCACGACGCAGCCGTTCCTCGCTGTGGTACCGCGCCAACCAGGTAGATGGCGCTCGCAGGCGGACCGTCTCCTTGAGATCGCCGCCGCACTCTGGGCAGCGGCCCGCAACTGACAGTTCCATGTCCCACATACGGCTTCCCCCGCATCATCCTTCCGCGGTCCAGGGGGCACCTGACGCGCACAAAACGAGCATTCCGCAGAAGGGACTGTGCAACTTGCGTGCCTCGCGGCACGGGCGCTCATCGGGCGCGGGAATAAGAATGCTCAAAGGCGCGGTACGCGTGCCAGCAGCGCCTTGAAATCGAGTGCAGCATCGGCCAGCAGCGATGGATCGAGCGCCGCGCCGACAAGCCGCTTCAGCGCCACCAGCTCGCGCGGTCGGTTGGCCGAGAGCGCCGCCGCGATGCGGCCGCCGGCGAGATAGAAGGCGGCCAGCGTGCCATCGTCGAGCCGGCCGCGTGTGACGAGCTGGTCCCAGCGGCGGGCGTAGCCGACGTACTGCAATTTGAGGTCGTACTGATCGGACCAAAAGTAGGGCACCGGCGCATATGACGCAGGGCGACCCAGCATCGCGCGGGCAGCGGCCTCCGGCTGGCGCAGCGCGTTGTCCCAATGCTCCACCCGGACACGCTCGGCGGGCAGGCCACCGGCATCGGCCCCAGCGCCGGAGCCGGAGCCAGGAGGTGTATACGGCCAGTTGGCGACATCGCCCGCGGCGAAGACGTCGGGTACGCTGGTCTGGCAGAACGCGTCCACCAGCACACCATCCTGGCGCGCAACGCCCGAGCCGGCCAGCCACTCGTCGGCCGGCCGCACGCCGACGCCAACCAGCGCGAGCGCGCAAGGGATGCGCGCGCCGCTCGCCGTGACCACCTCTTCCACACGGCCATCGCCACGAAACGCCGCCACCGCCTCGCCCAGCCGCAGATCCACACCATGCGTCCGGTGGACCTCCGCTAGCAGACCGCCGACCTCCGGCCCCAGCACGCGCTCCATCGGCGCGCCAAGCTGCTCGATCAGCGTCACCGCGACGCCCAGCATGCGGCAGTCCGCCGCCACCTCGGCCCCGATAAAGCCAGCCCCGACGATCACCACCCGCCCGCCGGTCGCTCCCGTCGCCCGAATGCCCTCCGCCAGCACGCGCGCATCGGCGACGGTGCGCAGCGTCAGCACGCCCGGCAGCTCAACGCCCGGCACGCTCAACCGCAGCGGCACACTGCCCGTCACGATCAATGCCCGGCGATACGGGAGATTGCGCCCACTCGCCAGCCGCACCTGGTGCGCTGCCACATCCAACGCGACGGCCCGCTCGCCCAGCAGCAGCTCGATGCCCTCGGCGGCGTAACCCTCGGCGGGACGCGGGAACAGGCGCTCCTCCGGCAGTCGGCCGAGCAGAAACTCCTTGGAGAGCGGCGGTCGCTCGTACGGCGGGACGGCCTCCTCGCCGACCAGCGTGACGCGCCCGGCGTAGCCCTCGCGCCGCAGCGCCTCGGCCGCGCTGGCCCCCGCGATGCCCCCGCCGACGATCACGATGCCCGCGCCGTTGTCAGCGCTATCACCTGCTGCCGTCATCGTCGCGCCTCCCTCTGTCGCCGGACGTGCGTGCACCCAACTCAGTTGACCTGAGGCGTTGCGGAGCCGCAGATTGCCGGCCTGAAATGCGAGAAGAACGTCATCACGAGGACGTCATAACAGCTCGCGCCGCGTCCGGATCACGCACCAACACTTCGATAGTAGCGTGGCAATCGGCAGCCAGCCATGCTCGGTCTTGCACCGGCAGACTGTTTGCCGTGTGGCACGTCGCGGCCGTTGACGATCTGAAGGGTACCCCTGCCCGACCCCTCTATCAGCGCCGCCAACGAGAGGGAGACGCCGTGGCTACGTTCCGGTGCGCAGCCTATGCGCCAGGCACGCCCCGCTCGCGCTGGAAGTCCGCCGCCAGCAGATCGGCCAGCGCGCCTAGCAGCGTCCGGTCATACACGCTGAAGTGGCGTGGAGCGTGGCCCGCGCAGACGGTCACCGCGACTGCCTCGCCCCGCACGATGATCGGCAACGCCGCATAGTGCCCTACCGGCCAGATATGGTTGATCGTGGCGATACCCGTAGGTTGCGGCGTGGCACTGGTATCCTCGCAGTAATTCGGCGTCTGCGTGCGCAATGCGACGGTGGCGGCGAACTTGAAGGTGGTCCGCAGACGGTTGAAGTGCGTGCGCACGTCATCAGGCAGGCCCCAGCTCGAGACCACGGTGAGCGCCTGCGGATCGCCAGGACACGGCGTCAGGCGCCAGACAGCGCAGAGGTCCACGCCCGGCAGTGCGCGCGGGATACCGGCGGTCATGCTGGCGCACAGCTCAGCCAGCGGGCGCTCCCGGGCCAACAGATGCGCCACCTCGGCCAGCAGGCGCAGCGCCGTGGCGGTAGCGCCCGCTCGTGGCGCGGCGCGAGCGGCCAGGCGCTCACGGAAGGCGTCGAGGGTGGCACGGCGGAAGCGCAGATGCCCGCCTGGGGTCATCGCATCCGGTACCAGGAGGTGCCGGCGCACCAGCGTGTTGATGGTCGAGCGATGCACGCCCAGGAGCTTCGCCGCTTCCTGGCTGCCACAGAGTCGCTCGCTGGGTGCCCCCACATCTACGTCGAGCATGCGGACTTCCTCGCCAGGCGCAAGCGTGCGGTGTAGAGGGCGACTGTACTCGCAGCTTGTGCGTGCAATTCTACGAATCACGATTCAACTAGACGGAATCCTTCGACGTTTACGACGTTCGCGGCGCCGCACGGAGCCGCGTGGCTCGTATGGTTAGACAGCCACACGTTATCGTCGCGGTCGCGGGCTGTGCCTCACGCCGCGCCAGGGATACACACTCCCTGCGGCCGGAGGGTATTCGGGCACTGCGGGCGGCCGGCGATAGCGCAGGATGTCTCATCAGAAAGGACCCCTCTCTGTGACCCAACAGCACTCGCGTAGCACACAGCAACAGGCGGCTTCTCCCGCCGAGAAGCCCGCGCGGCGCAAGCCTGGACCGCGACCCGGCACTGAAGCAGCCAAGCGCGGCGGCACCGCGGCGCGCGACAAGTACGGACGCGAATTCTACAGCCGCATCGGATCGAAAGGCGGCTCTACAGTCCGCGAGCGCCACGGATCCTCCTTCTACACCGAGATCGGCCGGCGTGGCGGGGAATCCACCAAGCGGAACCTCGGTACCGAGCACTACTCGCGCATCGGCCGCATCGGCGGTCAGCAGGCCCATGGTCGCCGTGTGCCCACCGCGAAAGGCACAGGCAAGACATCGCAAGCCTGACGTCCTCTGCGCGCGGCCCCAGCCAGCTGGGGCCACGTCTGGCCCTCAGCGTCGCGTAGAGTATATCGCAGCATGTCATATGTGACGCAATCGCGCCACTCGCTGAAGCTGCTCTCCACCTCCGCGCGCTTCCAGCGCGCAGACGGGTCGCTGCGTGGCCCCGCAACACGGGCCCGATGTCATCCGCTCGACCACCTACATCCATTAGTGGCCTCGATGCATCGAGAAGCGACAAAGCCGCCTGGAACACTTGCTGAAAGTCCGGTTCGGCGAGTGGTTCCGCGACTTCCTGGACAGGCAGCTCAACGTCCCAGACGGAGCAAAGGGGAGACGGCCTTCTGCAGGCGCGTCTCCCCTTCAATGCAGTAGCTCATATGGCGGTGC
>DASUBU010000032.1:0-9231 GCA_035763125.1 Ktedonobacterales bacterium | reverse complement strand
GGCTGATCGTAGCGAATCGCGTTCGCCTCGACGACCGTAGCGTGTGGCTCACTATCCGCGCCCGACAACTCCGCCCATAGCCGCTCGATCACCGCCCGCCCGTGCCGGCGGTAGAGATCCACGAACGCGGCGCGGCGTGCGGAGAGATCGCGCTCCTCCACCTCCGCCTCATCAGCCTCCTGCCGCATTGCCGCCTCCCAGGTCGCCTCGAAGGCCGCCAGCGCGCCGCCCAGCGTGTAGGAGTCCCCGGCCGCCTCGCGCGCCCGGACAATCGCTAGCGTCTCGTGCAATGCCTGGCGCAGGGTTGCCAGGCCAACCTCGCGCGGCGCCAGCCGATACACATACCGGTAGGCGTACTGGCGGGGGCAGCGGTTGTAGGTTTCGAGCGCGCCGGCCCGCACCGGCTGGCCGACCACGACCGGCAGACGCTCCTCGCGCGGGCGCCTGCGCGGCTCGGCCGCCGCGCGGCGCACGACCTCTGGCTGGTCGCGGCGTGTCCACGCGACCCGGCGCAGATCCGCTCCGAGGCGCTGGATCAGCGGCGCGAGGAATGGCGATGGCTTGTAGCGCATACGGCCGTACTGCTCGGCGTGGCTCAGCACCAGCTCGTCGCGGGCGCGTGTCACCGCGACGTAGAAGAGGCAAGCCTCCTCGGCTAGGTGAGTGTCAGCCCCCGGCATGATATCCCCGAGGCCGGGCGGCAGCGGCGCGGCCTGCGCACGGCGCTGCATGGGGAAGCGGCGATCAGCCAGCCCCGGCAGGTAGACCACCGGGAATTCGAGGCCCTTGCTGGCATGCACCGTTAACACGCGCACCCCTCCGCCTTCGCCGGGCGTCTCTTGCTGTCCGCCGGCCTCCTGCCGCAGCACCGAGACTACCCGCACGTAATCGAGCAGGCCTGTCCAATCGGCCCCCTTGTGCCGCCGCGCACCGGCGGCTGGCTCTGCCGCCCTGCGCTGATCCTCATAGGCGTTGGCAAGTGCCAGCAGCTGCGCCAGGTGCGCCGCTCGCGATGATAGCGCGTCATCGCCTTCTGCCACGCCTGCCAGGAGCCGCCGGCCCAGGCTGGTCAGCCCGAAAGCATAACGCGCCAGCCCCGTTACCGTATCCGGCGCCTGCCGCAGCCGTGCAACGATCCGGCTCAGCCGCCGCAGCCCGCGCCGCCCCTTCGCGCTCAGCCCCTCGATCTCGCGCAGATCGCCGTTCAGCAGCGTCAGCGGCGCGACGTGTCGTTCGCGCGCCACCCGCAGCAGCGTGCGAGCATCGGCCGGCGAGAAGCTGTGGTCGGCAAAGCTGCCCGCGCGCAAGAGACCCATACCGCTGTCGCCGGCGGCAAGCGATATTACCGCCAGCACATCTTTGACGTCCGGCTCTTCCAGCAGCGGTGCCGCCAGGTGTGTCTCGAGCCCTGCCTCGGCCAGCGCCGCCGCCACTCGCTGGCACTGGCGGCGTGTCCGGCAGAGCACCACCTGCTCGCCGAGTGGGCGCCCGGCGTCTGCTCGCTCCTGGATTGCCGCCACCAGTCCCGCCAGCTCGCGGCCCTCGTCGGCCGCCGCCGCCAGCGTGATCGCCGGCCCACCAGCCGTTTCCCGCGCCGGTTCGAGCGTCGCATCGGGACTGTCAAGCGCCGCGCAGGCGACCGCCGACGCGGCCTCCAACACGGCCGGAACCGAGCGGTAGTTGCGGCGCAGCGTGTGGACATGAGCCGCGGGATATTCCTCGTTGAAGCGCGCCAGGTTAGCCGGCGAGGCCCCGCGGAAGCGGTAGATCGCCTGGTTTGCGTCGCCGACCGCCCACAGCCCGCCCTCCGGCCCCGAAAGCAGCCGCAAGAGGACACCCATCGCACGGTTGATGTCCTGGAACTCGTCTACCACGACGTGCTCGTGCTCGGCGCGCACCTCAGCCAGCACATCGGGATGCGCACGCAGCAGCCCAACCGCCAGCCGCACGATGTCGCCGAAATCGGCATCCCCGCGCGCGGCCACCGCTGCCTGATACGCCGCGTAGACGCGTGCCACCTCTTCGGCCCGCTCGGCCGCCTCGATCTCTTCCGGCGTCCGCGCTCCCTCGCGCAGCGCACGCGCGGCCTCCGCGTACTCCTCTGGCCCCACCAGCTCATCCTTCGCGCGCGAGATGGCGCCTAGCAGCGTGGGAAAGTGCAGCGCGGGGGCCGCGAGCGGCTGATAGTGATCCAGATCGAGCGCGGGGGCCAGCGACCGCAGCAGCAGATAGCCATCGGTCTCAGTGATCAGCCGGAAGTCCGGGCGCAGGCCAGCCAGCGGGGCGTAGCGCCGTAGCAGATCGCCGCAGAAGGCGTGGATTGTGCTGACGGTGGGCAGTGGGTGCTCCGGCAGGCCAGCATCCGCCCCGCTCACCGGTGGCCGCAGCAGGCGCTCCAGCCGCTCGCGCATCTCGCGCGCCGCCTTGTTTGAGAAAGTCAGCGCCAGCACCCGCTCCGGCGCGACCCCACGCTCGCGCACGAGGTACGCCACCCGCCCCACCAGCGTGCTCGTCTTGCCGGTCCCGGGCCCCGCCACGATCAACGCCGGCGCGGCGGCTTCCGCGGCTTCACGCTGCCAGCGGTCCAGCGCCGCCGCACCCTCGACCCGCGTGCCCTCGCCCTCAGCGGGTCGCTGGTCGTCTGCCACGTCCGCCGGCGGCGCGAGCAGCGCCGCCAGCCGCCGCAGAAGCACATCCTGCGAGACGCCGAACTCGCGGGCGAGCGAGCGCAGGGCCGCATAGCCCGGCGCCCGGCGTGTCCGCGCAAGGTACGCGCGCCGGAGCCGCTCCGCGGGCAGCAGCAGGTGCGACGCGAAGGCATTCGCTTCGCTCTCGCGGCGCGCGCGAGCGCTGTAGGCCTGGCTGGGGGTCAACGTCTCGTCGCCAGAGGCGAAGAAATCAGCCGGCACATCGAGGTCGGGTGCGGCGCAGCCGGGAAGCTCGCCATCGCTGTTGCCCTCCGGCGTGGCCAGCGTCCCCGATTCGAGCAGACGCGCCAGTCCACCAGGGCGATGCAGCAGGGCGTGGCCGATCTCATGCGCCAACGTGAAGCGGCGCGCCGTCTCGCTGAGTCCCTCGCGCAGGTACACGAGATTCTCATCTGGCTCCAGCCAGCCGAGCGTCTCCGCGCGCCGGCCGCCCGGATGAAACGTCGCCACGTCCAGGCCGATGCGCACTGCCAGCCGGTCCAGGGGGGTTGCGGCGCCGGCAGCAGACTCCAACCATGCCTCGCCCTCGACTGCGAGCCACTCCAGCAGACGTTCGGCCACCTTGCGCGGGCGCTGGGCATCCTCCACGTGCGACTCCTTGGGATGGCAGTCCGGGCGGCCAGAAATCCAGAAATCACCGGCACTTATGCCTCGATATTGTACCACATCCAGTCATTCAAGAGGCCGCTGTCCTGGGGGATAGATGCATCACCGCGGACATGCCGGCGGTGTGGCAGCCAGCAGGCGGAAGTGTGCTATAATGCCGGACGACTCTAGCGGGGCCGGCGGACCCCGTGCGAGCTCGACCGTCTCCGCCCGGGGGGGTCTTGCATGGAACCCGAGCAGGTGCTCGCGACGGCGCGCTCCGGCCAGATGCCGGCGTTCTGGCATGCCTGGCCATTGCGTAGAGACTTCGTGCTGCGCTCGGCGATCAGGTGGAGCATCGAGGCAGTGATCGCTCTGGCGGCGTTGGTGGTGGTCGTGGTCATTACGGTGCCCTACAACTTTCAGCAGGGGCAAGGGTCAGTGATCTTCACCTCAGTTCTGCTGCTCGTGGTGGGCACGGCTGCCTTCGGTGGCCTGGGCATCGCGATCTATGATCTGTGGCGCGCGCGCCATGCCGGCGACTATCTGCTGATCATGACGCCCGATGATTTCGTCAAGGCTGAGCCACGCAAGATGACGCACGTGCCGATGGAGTATATCGCACATATCACGCTGCGCGGTGTCAATCCGCCGGATCCAGGCGAGCCACCGCCCGATGCGAGGGCGGGATTGACGCGCCTGCGCGGCTTCGACCCGGGGCTGCGCGCAGTCCAGGCCAACTCGCGCCGCATGAAGTCGCAGAATCCCAGCCTGGCGTTCGTCGACACGCGCACCAGTAAGGAAGTGGTCGTCGCGACCGACAGCTCCTTCGACGAGCTGCCGGCGCTGGAATATGTGCTTCAGCTTGAGCTAGAAGAGCACGAGCGCCGGAGCCGTAGGCGGGCCTGACCCGCGCGGCTTTGGCATGACCCCATACATGCATCATCAGGCGGCGCGCGGCGGGCTGGAAAGGCGACCCTTCACCGCGGCGCCGCCTTCGCGTGCGCCAATCAAAGCAGGCCTTGCGAGGCCGCACCCTGACGAGGAGCACTCATCATGATTCGGGATCTCATCTTTGACGTCGTCGCGCGCTCAGTCGCCGCGCTGCGCGAGCAGGGTGCGCTGCCCGAGGTCGCACTGCCTGCCTTCGAGATTGAGCGGCCGCAGATGGCCGCGCACGGCGACTACGCCACCAATGTCGCCATGAAGTTGGCTGCCGCCGCGAAATCCGCCGGCCAGAAGCTCAACCCACGCGCGGTGGCCGAGCAGATCGCCGACCGCATCCGCGAGACCGCCGGCGTGGTGCCCGCGTACGACCTGATTGACGGCGTTGAGGTGGCTGGCCCCGGCTTCATCAATCTGCGGCTCAAGCCCGCATGGCTGCTAACACAGGCCGACGCCGTGATCGCCGCCGGCTTTGCGTTGGGCTCCAGCGAGGTCGGCCGCGGCACGCGCGTCAATCTCGAATTCGTCAGCGCCAACCCGACCGGTCCCGTCACCGTCGGCAACGGCCGCGGCGGCTTCATCGGCGACACGCTGGGTACGCTGATGCGCGCGGCGGGCTACGACGTGACCAAGGAATATTACTTCAACGATGCCGGCGGCCAGATAGATAAGCTGGGCCGCTCGATGGAGTATTACCTGCGGCTGGCGCTGGGCGAGGCCGAGCCCGCCAAGCCCGGCGAAGGCTATTTCGGCGAGTATTACGAGGGCGTGGCGACGCGGTTGCTCGACGAAGGCGCGCGCGACCTGCTGGCTCTGCCCGAGCCGGAGCGCGCCGCCCGCGTCGGCTATGCCGCTGCGATGGCGATCATGCAAGACATCAAACAGACGATGGAGAAGTACCACATTGATTTTGATGTCTTCTTCAATCAAGCCGACCTCGAGACTTCCAGCGAGGTCCGGGACGCCATCGCATATCTGCGCGAGCAGGGCCACCTGGAGGAGCGCGACGGCGCGCTGTGGGCCATGACGGGCCGCTTCGAGCGCGAGATGAGCAAAGAAGGCGAGATCGCTGGTCGCGTGGTCGTGCGCTCCACCGGCCAGCCGACCTACTTCGCCTCCGACATCGCGTACATGCGCAATAAGTTCCTGCGCGGCTTCGACAAGCTGATTCTGGTGCTCGGCCCCGATCACCACGGCTATATCCCGCGGCTCAAGGCCGTCGCCCAGATGCTGGGCCACCCACCCGAGGATCTGCACATCCTGATTTACCAGAATGTGACCGTCAAGGGCCAGCGGATGGGCAAGCGCCGCGGCAACATCATCACGCTCGACGAGCTCTACGACGACGTCGGCCCCGACGTGACGCGCTTCTTCTACCTGATGCGCTCCAGCGACACCCATCTCGACTTCGACCTCGATCTCGCCCGCAAGCAGTCAGACGAGAATCCGGGCCTTTCGGTGCAGTATGCCCACGCGCGCGCGGCGGGCGTCTTCCGCAAGGCCGCCGAGCAGCGCATCTTCGAGCCGGCCTGGCACGATGCGCCGATGGCCGCGCTGCTGAACGATCCGCCGGAGCAGCTCGAGCGCGAGCTGGCGATGATGCGTCAGGTGCTGCGGCTGGAGGAAGTGGTCGCGCGGGCCGCCCAGGACTACGCGCCGCACCTGCTGACGCGCTACGGGATGGACCTGGCCGACGCCTTCCACCAGTTCTACGACCACTGCCCGATCCTCAAGCAGGGCGCGGACACCACGCCGGAGGTGCGCGACGCCCGGCTCAAGCTGCTGCGCGCGGCGCAGACCGGCCTCGCCCGCACGCTGACGCTACTCGGCATGAACGCGCCCGAGCGCATGGAGCGCGAGGAGGCTCCGGCCGCGGCGGGATGACACGCGTTACGCGACGCCTCTGACTCCCTAGGCCATAGGGGCGTCCGCCGGAAGTCTGAGGGAGAGGGTGAGGGAGATCGTTTCTCTCTCTCCCTCTCCGTGTCCTCTGTGTCCTCCTTGTGAAATCTCTCCTTCTCCCTCTGCCCTCCGTGCTCTCCGTTTCCACTGCGGTGAAATCAGGGGTGAGGCCTCGTTACGGTGTATTGGTGGCCGCGGGCGAGGGCTCGCTGGTGGGCAGCGCCGTGCTGGTCGGTGAGGGAGCCGCTGTCGGCGTCGGGTTCGCCTCGGAAATCGTCACGCTTTGGATGATGTCGCCTTGCGCCAGCTTCTGCGCCACATCCAGCCCTTTCGTCACGCTGCCAATGATCGGGAAGTTGGTGCTGGTGATCGCCTGTGAGTTGTCGGCGGTGGAGATGAAGAACTGCGAGCCGTTCGCCATCGCCACCGCGCCGCTAACGTAGCCGTGGGTTGACGGCTCGTTGGGCATCGCGAAGCCCGGACCGCCATCCTTGCCGCCCACTCCCATCTGCACCAGCGCCAGATCCGACGCTTTGTTGGTGACGGGACTGTTCTGGCCGACTTTCTCCACGCGCGAGACCGGTAGCCCGTTGTAGAAGCCCTGCTGCGCGAGGAACACGAAATTGTTTACACTCTTCGGCGCGCTGGCGGTGTCAAGGCTGATGACGATGTCGCCCTTGGCCGTGTGGATCGTCGCCGTGTAGACCTTGTGCGTGTCAATCGTCATCTTGGGCGTGCCCGTGCAGATGTGCGTCTTGAGGTCACACTTCACCACCGGCTGCGGTTTGGGTGCCCAGATCCACGCCTGCTGCTGGTGCAAGATCAGCAGCGTCACACCGATCACCAATAGCACAAAGATCGTCGTGGCCCAGGGATAGTCCTGGATGATAGCCAGCGGACTGCGCCTCTGTGTGCGGCGTGGCGCCGAGGGCACCCGCTTTGTCGCGGGCCGCGACGGCGCCGCCGGTGCCGCCTGGTGGGCCTGCCGCACCCGCGCCATCCGGCGGGCGTCCGCTCGTTTGTCCGCTGTCTTGGGCATCGAAAGCGCGCTCCCTCTCGTGTGTCGTCCCACTCACGCGGCGAACCGGGCGCTCCCACTTCCAGCGCCTGGCAGCTATCCCAGCCGTCCTCCACCGCTGGGCGCATTCGCCGCCCGGCGGCGCGATCGGCGTCGCTGACCGCAAACGTTCCAGCGTATAATACGCTTGTGGCGCCTTCCGGTCAATGCCGCAACTCTCCCGTCTTATCCGCTCCCGGCCCGCGTCACCTGGCTATCTGCGCTCAGTGCGTCTATCACTCAGGATGCCTTATGCCCGAGATCTCCGAAAAGCTCCAGGCCGTCCTCGGCTCGCTCCCCCACCGCCCCGGCATCTATCTGCACAAGGATGCCGAGGGCCATGTGCTCTACGTCGGCAAGGCGGCGGACCTGCGCCAGCGCGTGCGCCAGTATTTCGTGGATCCCAGCGAGCTCAGCCCCAAGAACCGCGCACTGGTCGCCAAGATCAGCGATATCGAGTTCATCGTCGTTGATAGCGAGATCGAGGCGCTGATTCTCGAAAACGAGTACATCAAGCGCCACCAGCCGAAGTACAATATCTTGCTGCGCGACGACAAGAACTATCCCTACATCAAAGTCTCGCTCACCGAAGACTTCCCGCGCATCTACCGCGTGCGCAGCTTCCGCCAGGACGGCAATCGCTATTTCGGGCCGTACACCAGCTCAGCGGCGGTAGACTCCACGCTCGACCTGATGAACAAGCTCTTCCCCTATCGCACCTGCCGCTACGACGCCGCGGCCTGGGCGCCCCCGCGCGGCCAGGAGCAGTCGCCGCCCGCCGGCTGGAAGCAGAAGCTGCTGCCGCGCCCCTGCACGCAATACTACATCCACCGCTGCAATGCGCCCTGCGTCGGCGCCGTCTCGCGCACGGAGTACGACGCCGTCATCCGGCAGGTAATCCTCTTCCTCGAGGGTAAGCACGACGTGGTGCTGTCCGACCTCAAAGAGCAGATGCGCGAAGCTAGCGAGAACCTGGAGTTCGAGCGCGCCGCCGCCTTGCGCGACCGTGTCAGGGCCGTCGAGCAGGTGCTCGAGAAGCAGAAGATCATCAACACCACCGGCGCCGGCGACCAGGATGTGATTGCCCTGGCCGGCGCCGACGACGAGACCTGCGCCCAGGTCTTCTTCTTCCGTGGCGGCAAGCTCGCCGGCCGCGAATACTTCATCCTGCGCGGCACGGCCGATTCGGCGCCCGGCGAGATCATGGCCTCGTTCATCCAGCAGTTCTATAGCCAGGCGCCGTATGTGGCGGCCGAGCTGATCCTGCAGCACGAGCCAGAGGAGGCCGAGGCGCTGCGGCAGTGGCTGCGGCAGAAGCGCGGCGCCGCCGTCACGCTGAGTGTTCCGCAGCGCGGCGACAAGCTGCGGCTGGTGGCGATGGTGGCGCAGAACGCCGGTGAGGTGCTGGAGCAGCAGCGCATCAAGTGGCTCTCGGACTCGCAGAAGACAGCGCTCGCGCTCGACGAGCTGCGCGAGGCGCTTGATCTGCCCGACGCGCCCCAGCGTATCGAATGCTACGACACCTCCAACATTCAGGGCACCAGCGCGGTCGGCTCGATGGTCGTCTTCGAGGCCGGCAGGCCCAAGACCGCCGACTACCGCCGCTTCCGCATCAAGACCATCGAGGGGCAGAACGACGTCGGCAGCCTGCAAGAGGTGCTGCGCCGGCGCTTCAAGCGGATGGTCGCCCAGGAAGCGCCCGCCGCCGAGACGCCGACAGAGGCAGCGGCGCCTGTGGAACCAGCGGGACCGGATGGCGCGGTCGAGATGGAGCCCGAGGCTGAGGCGATGGCCGAGGTCGAGGCAGAGGCGGAGGCGACGGCCGAAGACGCTGCGCTCGCCGAGACACCCGGCAATAGCTGGGCCGAGATGCCCGATCTGCTGATCATGGACGGCGGCCGCCCGCAGCTCAATGCGGCGCTGGCCGTGCTGGATGAGTTGGGTGTCGCCCTGCCTGTGATCGGTATCGCCAAGGAGGATCACGGCCAGATCGGCACCCACGAGGAGATCTATCTGCCCGGCCGCGCGGAGCCG
>DASUBU010000031.1:0-4468 GCA_035763125.1 Ktedonobacterales bacterium | reverse complement strand
GGGCGTGCTGACCTTCATCTTCTCGTTCGGATTTCTGCGCCTGGCACGCGGGCGCAGTCAATCCTAGCCAACGCCAACGACCAACTGAGTCCGCCAGCCGGGAGGCTTCATCATGGCAGCAACGCCGCTGGATCTCGACGCAGCGACCAGGAAGCGCGACGCAGGCGAGCAGCGCGTGGTGGGCGCGCGCGACGTCACCGCACGCAACCTCGTGGGCTATCTCTTCCTGCTCGTCGTCACCGTCTACAGCCTCACGCCGCTCTACTGGCTGGCCCTCGCCGCCACAAAGAACAATACCGACCTCTTCAGCTCGTTCGGTCTGTGGTTTGCCCACTTCGATCTGCTGGCGAACTTGCAGGATCTGTTTACGCGCGAGAACGGCGTCTATCTGCACTGGGTCGCCAATACCGTGCTCTACGCCGGCATCGGCGGCGCACTGGGCACGCTGGTCTCCGTCGCGGCGGGCTATGCGCTGGTCAAGTATCGCTTTCCTGGCCGGGGGATGCTCACGGCGCTGGTGCTCGGCGCGGTGCTGGTGCCACAGACGGCGCTCGCCCTGCCGCTCTACCTGCTGATGAGCAAGATGCACCTGACCAACTCGTACTGGGCAGTGCTGCTGCCTTCGATGCTCAGCCCGGTGAGCGTCTACCTGGCGCGCGTCTTCGCCGATGCCTCGGTGCCCAACGAGCTGATAGATGCGGCGCGCGTGGACGGTGCCGGCGAGTTCCGCATCTTCGGGCGGGTGGCGCTGCCGCTGCTGCGCCCTGGCATGGTGACGATCTTCCTCTTCCAGTTCGTGGCGATCTGGAACAACTTCTTCCTGCCGTTTGTGGTCTTGAGCGACCCCAGCCTCTTGCCGATCAACGTCGGCCTGGCGACGTGGAACTTCGATCCGGCGGCCCACGAGCTGCTCTACAACCTGATCGTGACGGGCGCCTTCCTCGCCGTGCTGCCGCTGATCGTCCTCTTTCTCTTCCTCCAGCGCTACTGGCGCGCTGGCCTCGCCTTCGGCAGCATCACTGGTGCCTGACCGGGCGGCTCGTCGTCCCGCCGGCTCTCCTCTGCTGCTCCAACCAACCCTATCGCTTTCTGCTTTCGCCCGCCCATAAGGGCTCGGCACACGCCTACACGTGTACACAGGTGACCTTCATGACATTTCCGAGTGATTTCCTTTGGGGTGCCGCGACCTCCGCCTACCAGATTGAGGGCGCCACCCATGAAGACGGCCGGGGGCTCTCTATCTGGGACGCCTTCGCCGCCGAGCCAGGCCGCACCTACCAGGGCCAGACCGGCGAGACTGCCATAGACCATTACCATCGCGCGGAACAGGATGTTGCGCTGATGGCCGGGCTAGGCCTGAACGCCTACCGCTTCTCTCTAGCGTGGCCGCGCATCCTGCCCCAGGGCTGGGGCACGCCGAATCAGGCCGGCCTCGACTTCTACAGCCGCCTGGTGGACAACCTGCTTGCCAGGGACATCACGCCGGTCGCCACGCTCTACCACTGGGATCTGCCGCTGGCGCTCTATGAGCGCGGCGGCTGGCGCGCTCGCGAGACGGCGCTGGCCTTCGCCGACTATGCCGAAGTCGTGGCAAGCCGCCTGGGCGACCGCGTGCGCTGGTGGACCACGCACAACGAGCCGTGGTGCACCGCCTATCTGGGCTACGTCTCGGCCGAGCACGCACCTGGCATCCAAGGAGACGTGCAGGCGGCCGTCGAGGTCGGCCATCACCTCCTGCTCTCGCACGGCCTCGCCATCCCGCGCATTCGCGCCCACGCTCCCGCGGCCCGCGTCGGCGCCGCGCTCAACCTCTTCCCCATCTTCGCCGGCGACCAGCGCGCCGAGACGCTCCGAGCCGTGGAGCGTGCCGACCGCTTCCACAATCGCTGGTTCCTCGACCCGTTGATGCGCGGCGAGTATCCCGCCGGCCTCTTCGACGATCTGGGCGTGGCGCCGCCGCCCATTCAGGCCGGCGACTTCGAGCTCATCAGCACGCCGACCGATTTCCTGGGCGTGAACTACTACAACCGCTGGATGATTCGCGCGGCAGCCGTGGACGATGGCCGGCATCCCAGTGTCAGCGGCACCGGCGGTGTGCGCGGCGACCGGCCCGGCCTCGACGGCATAGACTACGTCGCCGATCTGCCCCGCGATCTGACCACTGAGATGGGCTGGGAGATCTATCCTCACGGCCTGGACCTGATGCTGGAGGAGCTGCAGCGCGCCTACCATCCGCCGGCGCTGCTGATCACCGAGAACGGCGCGGCCTTTCACGACGAATGGAGCGGCGATGGGCGCGTGTCGGATACGCGGCGCGTGGCCTATCTGCGCGACCACCTCGCCGCGGTCGAACGCGCTATCGCGCATGGTGTGCCGGTCGCCGGGTACTTCGTGTGGTCACTCTTCGACAACTTCGAGTGGGCACAGGGCTACAGCAAGCGCTTCGGGCTGATCTACGTGGACTTCGCGACGCAGCGCCGCATCGTCAAAGACAGCGGCCGCTGGTACGCCGGATTCATCGCCGGACAGCACGCGCTTCACGCGCGCTGAGCGTCTTTCGAGGGGCGACCGGGTGTGGCGTCCCTCCCAGCGAAGGGGTCATGCGCTATGGCAGACGTGCGATTCGAGCATGTGACGAAGCGCTACGGGCAGCAGGCGCCCGTCATCATGGATCTCAATCTGAGCGTCGCGGATCACGAGTTCCTGGTGCTGGTGGGGCCGTCGGGCTGTGGCAAGAGCACGGCGCTGCGCATGATCGCTGGGCTGGAGGAGATCTCGGAGGGCGATCTCTACATCGGCGACCGCCGCGTCAACGACGTCGCTCCCAAGGATCGCGACATCGCGATGGTCTTCCAGAACTACGCGCTCTATCCCCACATGAGCGTACGCGACAACATGGCCTTCTCGCTCAAGCTGCGCCATCTGCCCGCCGCCGAGGTGGAGGCACGCGCGAGCAAGGCCGCCGAGATGCTGGGCCTGGGACCGTATCTGAGCCGCAAGCCGCGCGAGCTCTCGGGCGGGCAGCGCCAGCGTGTCGCGCTGGGCCGCGCGCTCGTGCGCGAGCCGCGCGTCTTCTTGCTGGACGAGCCGCTCTCCAATCTGGACGCCAAGCTGCGCGTGCAGACGCGCGCCGAGATTGCCCGCCTGCACCTGGCGACGCGCACGACCTTCGTCTACGTCACCCACGATCAGGTGGAGGCGATGACGATGGGTGACCGCATCGCCGTCCTCAATGCTGGAGTGATTCAGCAATTGGGGGCGCCGCCGCAGCTCTACGACACGCCTGCTAACCTCTTCGTCGCCGGCTTCATCGGCAGCCCTACCATGAACTTCTTCAACGCGCGTCTTGTCCGCGGAGGCGAAGGCGGTGCCGCGGCCTCAGTCGTCTTTTCCGCATCCGGTGACGCTGCCCGGTCTGCGCCCACAGTGCCCTTGGGCGGTGTCCTCGCGCAACAGCTCGCCGGCCACGCTCAGGCAGGCGAAGGACGCCCGGTGGTAGTGGGCATCCGGCCCGAGCACCTGGGGCTGGCGCCAGCCGATACACCCGGCACATTGGCTGGCACAGTGGACGTGGTGGAGCACCTGGGCAACGAGCAGCTGGTGTACGTCAAGGCGCCGGGGGCGATCCTGCCGGAGGCCGCGGCGAAGCCGCTCGAAGCGGCTCCGCACGACCTCGAGTCCACTGGCACGCCGAGCGTGGTGGTGCGCATCGGCGCCGGCACGCGCGTCAGCCCCGGCGACCGCGTCGTGCTGGCCTTCGAGGCCGATCATCTGCACGTCTTCGATCCCGCGACGACCAATCGCCTCACGTAATACGCGCTCGCGACACTAGCTCAACGGGTGGACGCTCTGTCCTCATGGTGGCGCACTACCCCACCATCTCTACTGCTTCGCGCCCGGTCCAAGTGCCTCTGTGTCTCGCCAATGGCGCTGCGCCCACAGCCACAGCAGCAGACCGAAGACCACGACGGCCAGAGGCACGAGGACGAGGTGGATCTCGCGGGCCGGTCCCTGGACTCGAGCCGAGCTGAGGCCGAACGCGATGCCGACAACCGACAGCCAGAACGCGACCCAGGCCATCGCACTGCGTCCAGTCACAGCGGCAGCCAGGAGGGCCAGACCGATGACCGCTTCCCCGATCCCGGCTTGCCAGACGGGGAGGGGGAAGCTCAGGTCCGCAAAGCCCAGCGGGACGTGCAGACCGAAGTTGAAAAGCGAGGCCGTCAGAAACACGACCGCGTTGATGACGAGGACGATACGCAGCACGAGCGTGACACGGGTTCGCGGCTTGTTCATCGAGTACATTCCTCATTCCCAGGTCTGCACATCCGTGTTGCCTCAGCGCAGCGCCGCCCGGGCAACTGGCGTCAGCAGCAGAATCAGCCCCGCCACGAACACTGCCAGCATTACGCGGTGGTAGTCGTAGTTGAAGGGCGTCGTGCCCAGCCGGGTGGCCCACAGCCCCAGC
>DASUBU010000030.1:0-13764 GCA_035763125.1 Ktedonobacterales bacterium | reverse complement strand
GCGCCTGTCCTCGTGCTGTGCGTCTTGGTCCATCTCGCCGAGTTGTAGGACCTTGCCGGTGCCCCAGCCACAGGGCTCCTGCTGCCGTTCGCGACCGCCTTGCCGCGCCTGGAACTGATCTGGGCCGACAGCGCCTACCTCGGGCCATTGCAGTCCTGGCTGCGGGAGACGTTTGGCTGGCACATCGAGATCGTGGAGCGGCCCGGCCGACGTGGGCGGTGGCTGCGCGCGGAGTAGGCGCCGCCGGTGAGGTCATCCGGCTTCCAGTTCGTGCCGCACCGCTGGATTATCGAACGGAAGATCGCGTGGATCAGGCACCTCCGGCGGATGAGTAAGGATCATGCTGCATGCCTGCCCCCCACCGGCAAGGCGTGGGTCTCCTCCAGCCTGGTGCGTGAGCATGGTGCGTGTGATGCTCAAGCGCTTAGCACACGAGCAGGCCCAGCCGGCCTTCCATTACCACAACATTGCGCGGGCGCCGATGGGGCAGCCTTGGCGTACAGTCTTTAGCTGTGTCCATTCGAGCTGGGCTCGTCCTCGCCGTCCTCCAGCTCTTCGTCCTCGTCGTCTTCCCACTCGTAGCCAGTTGGCGGGAAGCTGACCGTGACGAGCGCGACGTTGTCGCCGCTGCCCAGACGCGCCTGCATCGTCACTGGCGGCTCCGGTATCTCGTCGCTCTCCAGCGCCGACCGCTCGGCCGTGAGGAAGTCACTCAGCGCGTTCAGCGTCAGCGTCAGCGCGCGCACTTCGCTGGCGTCCAGCGGGCGCACGTCGCCATCCTGTGTCGTGCGCAGGAAGTAGGGCACGAACTCCGGCGAGGCGTAGGCGATGTTGTGCTGGCGCAGCCAATCAAGGTAGGTGGGATCGGTGTCGTCCTCTGGATTGAGGTACATCAGCAGGCTATCTATCTCTTCAGGCGCGGCCACACCGCCGCTCTCGACGAGCTGCTCGATCAGCATCTCGACCGCCTCGCGCAGCTCGTCGGGCTGCATCTGGTCAACGGGCGCACCCATCTGGCGCAGGGCACCGATCATCTCGTCCACATCGTGCTCGCTCGGCTCGGCCTCGACCTCTTGGCGCAACGCCTGATAGTAGCCTTCGAGCGCGTAGTAGCTCGCCAGTCCAGTGACCATCTCGTCATTGCCTAGCACGGCCGAGTAGAGTGTCTCGACGCCAGGCCGCGGCCCGTTGGCACCAAGCCCGACCTCCAGCGGCGGCTCCTCGGCAAGATACTGCCAGGGCGCCTGCTCCACATAGCGCTCGGCGGCGGCAAAGAGCGGCGGCAGCAATGAGGGAGCGATATCCCAGCTAAACGGCTCGTTTTCTTCCTGTTCGACCTGCTCTATCTCATTCTCGTTGTCCATCGGTCCCTCCTGGTGTGGCCGTGCCGTAGGGGCGCCAAGCGCCCGTCCTGTTCAGTGCGCCGATCTTGCCTGGCAGCGGCCCTCCCGCCCAGTGCGTGCATGAGGCGTTCCACCGCGTATGCTCCTGCAAGCATACCCGCATGGCGCCGCTTGGGTCCACAGCGAGCGCCGATGGCATGGTCGGCGTTCGGCGCCTGCGCGAACGGTGGTCCCCAAGAGTCCCGTGTCGCCACAGGCGCATGCGGCATGTCGTATTATGTAGAACGCACAATTATGTTGAGCTTGTGCCGCGCGGCGCTAAGGAAAGGCCTTCTATGGATCTTGCCGCGATCGGGGTGGCCCTCGCGCAGGCATTGGGCTATCTGTTGGTGGCGCTCATCAGCATCATCGGCCTGCGCATGCTGTACTATTACGCCAGCTTCTTCTTCCACTGGCCGCGCTACCGCCATTTGCCCGCGGTGACCACCGACGACGTGGGTGCGCTTTTCGAGCTCCCATTCGTCAAAATCCAGATCACCACGCAGGGCAGCCCCGGAAGCACAGAGGTCATCGAGCGCGGCATCCGCAACGTAGTCGCGCTCGCCAGCGAGGCGCCCGATCTCTATTGCCCCAAGCTGAGCATCGAGGTGGTCACCGAATCGGTTGAACAGCAGCGAAGGCTGGAAGATGATCTCACACGCCTGCCGGTGCTGCTTGACGCCGTGGCGGTGGCGGTGCCGCTCGCCTATCAGACGCCCCGTGGCACCCAGCTCAAAGCGCGCGCGCTGCACTACATGACCGAGCGGCGTCGTGATGGCTTCAACGCCAGGCCGGGCAAGACGTTCATCGTGCACTACGACGAGGAGAGCGTCATGGTGCCGGACGAGCTGCGCAAGCTGATCCGCTACCTCGCGACCACCGACAAGCAGATCGTCGAAGGCCCGATCTACTATCCCCTCGAATACACCGATACCAGCGCCATCTGCCGCGCGATGGAAGCTAATCGCCCGCTGACCTGCTTTGAATGCCGGGAAGTGATGGAGAGTGGCACTCCGCTGCACCTGCACGGCTCGAATCTCGTCATTGACGAGCAGCTCGAAAACGAGCTGGGCTGGGATATCGGCACACTGGACGGCCAGCCCTTCGTGGCCGAAGATTACGTCTTCGGCGTGCTGGCGTATCTGCGCAAAGGTCCAGAGGCCTTCGGCTGGCATGGCAGCGTGATGCTGGAACAGCCACCGTTCTCGTTCAAGAGCGCTTTCCGGCAGCGGTTCCGCTGGATCCTGGGCGTCCTGCAGGGGCAGGCGATGCTGCGCCGAATGCCGCAGTTTCAGAGCTTGCCGCGCCGCGAGCGGCTGCGCCTGACCTGGCCGGTGCGCTATCGTGTGCTGACCTTCGCACTGGGTTTCCCGACCGGCGTGATGGCCGTGCCGTACCTGCTCTATCAGGCCGTCGCCACGCTGACCGGGCAAGAGTACTTGCCCTTGCCGCTGCCGGTGATGCTGTGGCTGGTGCTGGTCGGTTTCCTGTGGTTCAACTCGGTGGTGATCGGGGTATGGTATAACCTCTCCTTCGCTCAGCAGCTTGCGCCAAGCGACCGCCTACTCGAAGCGATGCGCGCCGTCGCGCTCGCGCCGGTCGCAGGTATCCTCGAAACCGTTGCCGGCTTCTGGGCCGTGGTGAACTGGCTGCGCGGCGAGCGTGTGGTGCGATGGCGGCCGACGCCGAAGACAAAGGGCGCGGACCGCGCGATGAACTGGACGGCGTCCCGATGAGCGAGCTCGATCTCGAACGCGCCGTCACACGCGTACGTCCGGTGGCTCGGCTCGTTGGCTACAGCCTGCTCGCCCTTGTGACGGTAGCGCTTTATCTTGTCATCCCGCTGATGGTGACGCTGCGCTCACTGGTGCCGAACGGGCTGGCGCTGGTGGTGTTGGTCATCCTCCTGATCGCGCTGGGCGAATGGGTGATCGTGCGTGTGCTCGTCCAGACCAGCCCCCAGCGCGAGACCGCCGCGCAGCCGCGGGAACGCCGCCAGGCGTTCAGCGGCCCTGCGGCGTTTGACGTTGACATCCGCCCGTGGGTAACTGGCAACGCGCGGCGCGAGCTGCCCTCGATTGGACGCGCACTGGCGGCGGGGCCGGATGAGCTGGTGGTGCGCGTCGGCTCGACCCGCTGGCGCAACTACCGCGGGGTCGTCAACCTGACGGCCTTCCTGCCGAGCAAGACGCTCACGGCCAAAGCGCGCATTCTGCGCGCGGAGGATGTTTCCGTGCGCGGCCGTGTGCAGTGTGTGCTGCATCTGCGGCTGATCGGCATCTCGCAGGAGGACGAGCATACGCTGCTGGCAGCCGGCGCATAGGGGACGTCGTGCGGGCGCTCCCTCAGGCGGAGCGCCCGGTCCGCTCAGACGCCGAGATGGTAGAGCTGCTCGAATTGCAGATCGAGGTCATTGGTGGCCTGCCAGAGGCAGGCGAGCGCCTTGCGAACATTGCGGGCGGCGCAGGGCGGCAGATCGGCGTCGGCGGCCAGCGCCTTGAGGGCTTCGTACGCGACGAGGAGGCGCTGTTCGGTGTCGGTGGTTGGCTGACCAAGCAGGTCAGTGGCGGCTTGAGACATGGCGGTTTCTCCTGAGGCGACCGGCTGATCGTGTGGTTCCAGCCAGGGCCATAGTTGAGAGATCAGGGCGGTGGCGAACAAGAAATGTGGCGACGATTCTCCGCCGCGGCGGGCGTCCACCGGATGCCCCTACAGAGCGGTGTGCACTGGGCATCCGCCAGACGCCCCTACGAACGCGGCGGCGGATGTTGGGCGTCGGCAGGACGCGCCTACGACGAGTAGACGGCGGCTGGGCGGGCATCCACCAGGCGCTTGGCTTTGAGCTCGAAGCGCGGAAGTGAGCCGGCTGGCATCAGCTCGATCAGGAAGTGCAGGCCTTCGTGGGCATCAGCCAGCGCGGTAGCGAGCCGCTGCTCGATCTGCGGCCAGTCGTTGATGCGGCCAGACTTCAGCTCGACGCGGACGCTGATCTCGTCGCGGAGGTCGTCGCTGCGCCAGATGTAGATCTGAAACTCATCAATCGCGTCGAATTCACGCACGATGGCCTCCACGGCGCGCGGGTAGACGTTGGTGCCGCGGATCAGCTTCATGTCGTCCCAGCGCCCGCGGATGCCGCCATCGTAGATGTCGCTGGTGCGCCCACAAGAGCAGGTGGAGGCTGGCACCTTCAGCACCATATCCTTCGTGCGATAGCGCAGGACGGGGATGAAGCCGCGGCCAAAGGACGTCACCACGCGCTCGCCAAGCTCACCATAGGGCACTGGCTCGCCGGTGGCGGGGTTAATCACCTCTTCGATGAAGTGGTCTTCGATGATGTGCGTGCCGCCGGGGTGATTGGCGCACTCGAAGATCATGATCGTGCCGAGCTCGGTCATGCCGGCGGTGTCGCCGCAGGTGGCGCCCCAAGCCTGTTCGAGCTGCTGCTTGACGGCCGGAATGGAGCCGGCCGGCTCGCCCGAGAGGACCACTTTGTTGACATGGCTGTCTTTGGCAAGGTCAATGCCCATCTCGCTGGCCACCTGCCACAGCCGCAGAGCATAGGTCGGCGTGGAGGCCACGGTCGTGATGCCCAGCTCGACGATCTGCTTGACGCGGTTCTCGGTGGTCTGCGCGCCGCCGGGCACGACCAGCGCGCCCATCTTCTCGCAGGCGTAGTGCGCGCCCCAGAAACCGATGAAGGAGCCATAGCCGAAGGCGAAGTAGACCTTGTCCTCTGGCCGGATGCCGAAGCCCCACAACCCATAGCACCACATCTCGGCGATCCACTCCCAGTCCTTCGTGCTATCCAGCACACGTAGGGGAGTGCGGCCGCTGGTGCCGGAGGTCAGGTGATAGCGGATGGCGTTCTCCTCGCCGGTCGCCGGAACGTCGCCAAAGAGCGGGTGCGCCGTCTCGGAGTCCATCCACTCTTCGCGCGTCATCATGGGGATGCGCCGCAGATCGTCCAGAGACTTGATCTGTTCCGGCTTGAGGCCCACCTCGTCGAAACGGCGCCGATGGAACGGGGACCGATTATAGGCCCAGTCCACCATGCGCTGAAGCTTGGCGAGCTGCAAGGCGCTCAGCTGCTCGCGAGGCAGAGTCTCGTTCTTGGGATTCCAGTAGGGCGAGTAGGCCATGGCCGTTCTCCTGTCTGCCCGGCGCCGTTTGGACTGGCGCCGGATGGGACGTCCCGCATGCCCGGGGGCGGTTGCCGGGCGAGAAGAGTGCCCAATATGGGCCGGCGGTTGGAAACCGCACCTTGTGAGCCTAGCGGCCGCAAAGTCCGCCTACGCGGACTCGATCAATGGAAGATTGAATGGCCCTAATTTGCTGCTACGGCTTCTCATCCTTTCCGAGCAGGTCGCGGGCGATGATGATGCGCTGGATGTTGCTCGCGCCCTCATAGATTTGTAGGCCCTTGACATCGCGATAGAAGCGCTCGACCGGATAGGCGTTCGCGTAGCCGCGGTTGCCGTGCAGCAGCACCGCCTCGCCCGCCGCGCGGGCCGCGGCCTCGGTGGCGAAGAGCTTGGCGGTCGCGGCGGCGCGGGTGGCCGGCTCGCCGCGATCTTTCAGCCAGGCCGCACGATACACCAGCAGTCGCGCGGCATCAACGTCGGCTGCTATGTCCGCTAGCGTCTGCTGGATCATCTGGAAGTCGCCGATGCGCTGGCCGAACTGGCGGCGCGTGCGAGCGAACGCCACGCTCGCATCCAGGCACGCCTGGCCGATACCGACCGCGCCAGCCGCCACGCCGATCCGCCCGCGATCCAGCGCCGACATCGCCACGCGGAAGCCCTCGCCGGGCCCGCCCAGCAGCGCGGACGCCGGCACACGGCAGCCCTCGAAGCGGATATGGGCGTGGTCTGAGGCGCGGTGGCCCAACTCGTGGCCGCTCATCTTCTCGCGCACGAAGCCGGACATATCGGTTGGGACAAGGAAGGCGCAGATGCCGCGGTGACGCGCCTCGGGGTTGGCCTGCGCGAAGACGATCGCCAACCCGGCCTGATTGCCGTTGGTGATCCAGATCTTCTCGCCATCAAGCATGTATGCGTCGCCCTCCAGCCGCGCAGTGGTCTGGATGCTGGCGGCGTCGGAGCCAGCATCTGGCTCGGTCAGCGCGTAACAACCGATCAGCTCGCTGCGCGCCATCGCCGGCAGATAGCGGCGCTTCTGCTCCTCGCTGCCCCACTCCTGGATGCACACCGCGACGAGGCCGGCGTGTACGGTCAGGAAGCCGCGCACCGAGGAGTCCGCCCAGCCCAGCTCCTCCTGGACCAGCGCGAAGCTGACGTAGTCCATCCCCACGCCGCCATAGGCAGGATCGAGCGGACCGCCGAGCAGGCCAAGTGCCGCCATCCTCCCAATGATGCCGTCGGGGAAGACGCCGCGCTCGTCGGCTTCACGCGCGAGCGGGGCGACCTCCTCGCGCGCGAATTCGCGCGCGATCTGCCGCCAGCGCCGCTGCTCGTCAGAGAGCTCAAAGTCCATACGCACTACCTCGAACTATCCGCGCCGATCACGGCCATGCCCTCCAGCTCGATCAGCGCATCCGGCTGGAAAAAGGCGACGACCTGGAAGAGCGCCAGCGCGGGATAGTAGTCGCCGAAGAAGCGGCGCCAGACCTCGCCAAGGCCCTTGTGGTGCGCCACGTAGTCGTCGCGGTCGCGCACGAAGATGTTGAGCTTGACGATGTCGGCCATCTGGCCGCCGGCCGCCTCGACGACCGTACGCAGGTTGGCCAACGCACGCTCCATCTGCGCCACCAGATCCCCCGGCGCCACGATGCGCCCATCGGCGTCGCTGGCATCCTGGCCCGCCAGGAAGAGCAGCCGCCCGCCGGTGGTGACGATGCCGTGGCTGAAGCCGCGCGGCCGGGCCAGTCCCGGCGGATTGATGATCTCTTTCGCCATGCGTGCCCCTAGCGTGCCGTCCATTCGGGCTTGCGCTTCTCACGAAACGCGTCATAGAAGCGGCGGTGGTCCTCGCCCATCAGCAGCAGCGCCTGCGCCTGCGCCTCGGCCTCGATGGCAGAGGCGAGATCCATGCCGAGCTCGTTGTTCACCATGCGCTTGGTCATGGCGATGGCGAGCGTAGGACCGCTGGCCAGTCGCCGCGCCCAGTCGTTGGCGGCGTCGAGGAGCTGCTCGGGCGGCACGATGCGATTGACCAGCCCGTAGCGCTCGGCGGTCGCCGCATCAATCGTATCACCCAGCAGCAGCAGCTCGAACGCGCGACCCAGTCCGACGATCTGCGGCAGCAGGTAGCCGGCACCCATGTCCGCCCCTGTCAGACCGACTTTGGTGAAGAGGAAGGCGAGGCGGGCGCGGTCGGTGGCGACGCGCAGATCGGATGCCAGCGCGAGCACAGCGCCGGCCCCGGCGGTCATGCCGTCGAGCGCGGCGATGATCGGCTTATCGAGCTGGCGCATGTTCTGGACGACGGCGCCAGTCATGCGGGTAAACTCGACGTGGCCGCGCAGGTCGCGCTCGAAGAGCTCGCCGATGATGCCATGCACGTCGCCGCCGGAGCAGAAGTTGCCGCCGGCGCCGGTCAGCACGACGGCCTTCACAGTATCATCGGTGCGCAGGCCCTCGAAGAGATCGCGCAGTTGGGCGTAGATCTCGAAGGTCAGAGCGTTGAGCACCTCGGGACGGTTGAGCGTGATGGTGGCGACGCCGTCGCGCACGTCGTAGAGGAAATCGTAGGCCATCGCGTGCTCCTGCGTATGATCTTACGTCGGCTGGGGTAGTCGCGGTGCGGTTGGTTCCCGGCCTGAAGCGCCGGGGCGAATCCCGAATGGGGCGAGGCAGACCTCGCCGCTACACTGTGTGGGCGAGCATCTCGTCGGAGGCGGAACGGGCGATGCATGCATCGCCCCTACAATAGAGCGACATAGGGGCTGGGGCCGGGTCTGCATGTGGACGGTTCAGGACATGACGCCGCCTCCGTCCACGTTGATTGCCTGGCCGGTGATGCCGCCAGCGGCATCTTGCGTGAGGAAGACGGCGACGCGGGCGACCTCCTCCGGCAGGATCAGGCGGTTCTGCGGGCTCGTCTTCGCCAGTGTCGCGCGCACCTGCTCAGCGCTCATGCCGGTCTTCTGGACCATGTTCTCGACGTTGGCTTCGGTCATCGGCGTCTCGACGTAGCCGGGGCAGATCGCGTTGACGGTGATGCCATGCGGATTGAGCTCGACCGCCAGCGCGCGCGTCAGGCCGAGCAGGCCATGCTTGGAGGCGGTGTAGGCGGCGATATACTTGCCGCCCACGCGGGCGGCGATCGAAGCGACCATGATGATGCGCCCGGCGCGCCGCTCGACCATGCTCGGCGCGAAGGCTTTGGTGACATAGTACGCGCCGGTCATGTTGATGGCGAGCATGCGGTGCCACAGCGCGTCAGGGTGCTCGACGAACTTCGCGCTGCCCGACGCGCCGGCATTGTTGACGAGGATGTCTACGCCTCCCCAGCCGCCGAGCACGCCGCCTGCCAGATTAGCCGCCACTTGCAGCGCATCGGTCACGTCGCATTGGACGACCATCGCACGCCGGCCCAAGCCGCCAATCTCAGCCGCGAGCCCGTCCAGCTCTTCACGCGTGCGCGCGGCAACGGCCACATCGGCGCCAGCCTCCGCCAGCGCGAGCGCGATGGCGCGGCCGATGCCCCGCCCGGCGCCGGTCACGACGGCGCGCTTGCCCGCCAGCGTCCCGGCCGCTTCGCCTGCCATGCCGTGCCTCACTTTCCCTCGCCGTCGTGTTGGGTCATCGCCCCGCCATGCTGCGAGGCTGCTGCCATGGTCCGCGGGCGCCGCCCACCCGATCCGCCCGCGCCGGCAACGCCTCCGCCGCGCTCGACGGTGTCCGGCGCTACAGTCGGGCGCGCAGCAGACGCTGTCTCTGCTACGGGAGCGCTCACAGCGGCTAGGCGCTCCCCCGCGGCACGTTCAGGCGCGGCCGGCGGGATCATCAGACAGAGATCAGCGCGGCCACCAGCCAGCAGCGTGTTGACTTCATTGGTGGTGGTGAGATAGCCGCCCACCAGCACCAAGATTTCCGCGTCGTTGCGCAGCCGCTCGGCATAGCCGGTGAGGAAGCCGCGAGCGTAGGTGGGGCCGGCGTCGGGCACTGTCTGGCCGGCCAGCGGCACGACGAGATCGCAACCGTGGGCGGCCAGCGTGCGCGTGATGGCAACCGCATCGGTGTAGGTCAGTCCGCCCGGGCAGCAATCGTCTACCGTCAGCGCGACGGCCAGCGGCTGCTTCGCCGGCCAGGCCGCCCGCACGGCGTCGAGCACCTCCAGCGGGAAGCGCAGCCGGTTCTCCAGCGAGCCGCCGTATTCGTCCTCGCGCCGGTTGACGAGCGGCGAGAGGAAGCTGGCCAGCAGGTAGCCGTGGCCCATGTGCAGCGCCAGCAGGTCGAAGCCGGCCTCCGCGGCCAGCCGCGCCGCGCGCACGAAGTCATCGCGCACGGCGTCCATCCCGGCACGGTCCAGCGCACGCGGCAACTGGCTGGTGGATGCAAAGGGCAGCGTGGACGGAGCGATGAGCGGCCAGCGTCCCGCCCGCAGCGGCCGGTCCAACCCCTCACGCCGTGGACGGGTGGCGCCGCGCCGGCCGGCGTGCGAGAGCAGCACGCCGATGCACGCCGAGGTCTGGTCGTGGAGAGCGTGCGTGATCCGCCGCCACGCGCGGACGTGCTCGGGCCGGTAGAGGCCGTTGTCATCGGGCGTCACGCGGCCCTCGGCGGAGACAGCGACCGGCTCGGTCAGCACGAGGCCAGCGCCTTCCTGCGCGAGGCACACCGCCTCCAGCGCATAGGCCAGGGCAGGCGTACCCTCTTCGGCGGGGGCTGGCTCGGTGAGGGCGGCGCCGGGCGAGAAGACGACGCGGTTGGGCAGCGTCAGTCCGCGCAGCGCCAGGGGGGTGAGCATCGGGGCCGGTGCGATCAGGCTGTAGACGCGCTTGTGCTCGTGCGCCCAGTAGTGCCGCTCGAACCAGCGATCCACCAGCTCGCCGAAGCGCGGGTCGCGCAGCCGAAGATCGTCGTAGGAGATGCGCCGGCTGCGGGTGAGCAGATTGAAGGCGAACTCGACCGGCTCCAGGCGCGAGTAGCGCCGGACGCCCTCGAAATAGGCCTGGCTCTCGGCGGCGGCGGCTTGCAGTGTCTCGACCACCGGCCGGCGCACCATCTCGTAGCCGGCGAGCGCCGTCGTCAGATCGGGATGCTGCTCGATGGCGTTGGCGAGCGCGATGGCGTCTTCCATCGCCAGCTTGGTGCCGGAGCCGATGGAGAAGTGCGCGGTGTGGGCCGAATCACCCAGCAGCACGACGTTGCCGCGCCGCCACGTCGCGCACTTCACCGTGACGAAGCTGATCCAGCTTGACTTGTTGGGGTAGAGATGACAGCCGCCCAGCTCGGGCGCGAAGAGCCGCTCGCAGTAGGCGATGCTCTCGGCCTCGCTGGCGGTATCCAGCCCGGCGCGGCGCCACGTCTCTTCGTCACACTCGACGATGAAAGTGCTCATCGTGCCGCTGAAGGGGTAGGAATGCACCTGGAAGAAGCCGTGCTCGTTCTCGCGGAAGATGAAGGTGAAGGCGTCGAGCACTTTGTCGGTGCCGAACCAGACGTAACGCGCCGTGCCCGGCACCAGACGTGGCTTGAACGTCTCCTCATACGCGCGGCGAACGAGGCTGTTGACGCCGTCGGCGGCGATCAGCAGGTCGAACTCGCTCAGCGCGGCAAGATCGGGAACCTCGGTGTGAAATTGCAGCGCGACGCCCAGCTCGCGGCAGCGCGCCTGCAGGATGCCGAGCAGCTCTTTGCGGGAGAGGCCGGCGAAGACGTGGCCGCCACAGCGCACCAGCTCGCCGCGATAGTAGGTATCAATCGCGTCCCACAGCACAAAGCGGCCGGTGATCGCGCGGTAACTTTTGTAGTCGGCCTCCTGGAAGGCGGCTAGCGTGCGGTCGGAGAACACGACGCCCCAGCCGTAGGTGGCGTCGGGCGGATTGCGCTCAATGATCGTGATCTCGTGGGCAGGATTGGCTTTCTTGAGCAGCAGGCCGCAGTAGAGGCCGGCCGGCCCTGCGCCGAGGATGGTGATCTTCATCGTGAGTCCTTTCCTCGGCCGGGGCGTCCAGCATGCGGGTGTCCAATGGGCGCGCCTACGAATGGTTGCGCGGAGGGAGCGGCTGTGACGGGCGCGGGCAGCGTCACGGTGCCCGCGAGACTGGTGATGACGTCGGCCAGGCGCTCCAGCTCGGATGGATCGCTGGTGGCGGGGAAGAGCGCCAACTCGTCGCAGCCGGCCTCGGCATAGCCGCGGATGAGCTGTGCGATGCCCTGCGGGGTGGTGAGCAGCTCGGCCACGATGCGCTCGACGAAGTGGCCGGTGAAGGCGTAGTAGTCGCGCAGATAAGCGGTGCCGGCCTCGGCGGCAGCCTCTCCGCCAAGCGCGAAGTAGCTTTGGCCCCACAGCCGTGGCTTCCCCGGTCGTCCAGCATCCAGCCAGGCGGCGCGGACCCGCTCGGCGGCGCGGGCGAAGGCGCGCGGCGGCCCGCCGTTGTGGACGTAGCCGTCGGCGTAGCGAGCGACGCGCGCATAGGCGGCATCGGTCAACCCGCCGACCAGTAGCTCAGGCCCGCCAGGGCGCGCGGGCGCTGGTCCGATCCGCTCGTCCTCCCAGTGGTCGCGGAAGGTTGCGAGCTGCTCGACCAGTCGCTTGCCGCGCGTGCGGTAGTCCACACCGGCGGCCTCATAGTCGTCGTGCCGCGCGCCGACGGAGAGGCCAAGCGTCAGGCGGCCGCCAGAGAGCGCGTCGAGCGAGGCGGCGGACTTGGCGAGCAGCGCGGGATTGCGGAGCGGGCCGATAACGATCAGCGTGGCGAGGCGGACGCGGGTGGTGGCGCCAGCGGCGGCGGCGAGCGAGATTAGCGGGTCGTAGCTGTCGTAGAGGAGACGGTCGAGTACGGCCACGCTGGAGAAGGGGCCAGCATCCGCGCGCCGCGCCCAGTCGAGCACGACATCGCCGCGCGTGCCGGGGATCGTGGTAGGGAGTCCGACGCCAACCTGCATGCGCATGCCTCTCTGCATAGTTGATGCGGCGCGCTTCGTCGGACGCCGCACACGGTTCGTAGGGGCGTCTGGCGGACGCCCTAGAGGTTGGGGGAGCGCGTGCGTCTATCGTCGCACAAGTAGGGCGAGGATGGCTAGTGCGTCGAGCGCGTTATGCCGTTCCGAACGTGAGGCCCAGCTCGCGGAGCCAGCGGCGGTAGGCGATGGCGGTGCGGTCGGAGCGCAGATGCAGCTCGGCCTGCAAGTCCAGCGGCAGCAGCTCGGGGCGCTGCGACTCGACGATTGGCACATCCTGCCAGGTGATCATATTCTCGAAGTTGCGAATCTGCTCCTCGGTCTGGTCGCCGTAATCCAGCGCCACGTAGGTCCAGGCGAGCGAGCGCAGCTCGGAGACCGGTGTCACGGTGAAATACATCGCGAAGCGCGGCCCCGCCGACGACTTGACGAAGTAGGCCGTCAGCGGGCGCAGCACCTTGTAGGTGTACGTGACGAAGGCGCCCTGGCCGCTGCCATCGGGATCGGGCTGCCAGACGGTGATGTCTTTCGCGGTGATGCCCTCCGGCGTGGCCTCGACCTCGTAGTCGTTGACCTCAGGGTAGCTTGGATCGCCCAGATAGCCGGCGTGGACGAAGGGGAAGTGCGTCACGTCCAGGAAGTTTTCGATGGCACGCGGTCCGCTCGCCTTGAAGTCATACGGGCCGCAGTGGACTTTGCGGAAGCTGGCGTCGTCCCATTCGGGGAAAGCGGGGATGTCGCGCGCCGGCTCGCCCAGCGTGACCCAGATCCAGTTGTAGCGCTCGACGGCGCGGTAGACCGTGGCGCGGGCCTTGGCGGGTGGCGTCTGGCTGGGATGCGCCGGGAAGCGCACGCACTGCCCGTCGGCGTTGTAGGTCCAGCCGTGGTAGGGACAGATCAGGCAATCGTCCGCGATGCGGCCGAGCGAGAGGCGCGTGCCGCGATGCAGGCAGAGGTCGCGCCAGGCGTGAATCTCGCCGCCGGACCGCCAGAGCACCAGATCTTCGTCGAGTAGGCGCGCGGCGAGCGGCTTGCCTTCCAGCAGATCGGGGGCATAGGCGACGACGTGCCAGTCGTCGCGCAGCACGGCATCGTCGAGCATGTCACTTCCTCCAGGCCGAGTGCTCTGCCCTTAGCGCCAGGAACCCAGTGGCCCCGCTAGCTCAAGTGTACCCAGAGGGGAGGTGTGTTGCCTAGCCCTGGGGCGCGAGCGGCAGCGTGAAGGTAAAACGCGCGCCGCCCTCGGGCGCCTCGTCAAGTGAGATCGTGCCCCTATGCGCCTCCACCAGCGC
>DASUBU010000029.1:0-38577 GCA_035763125.1 Ktedonobacterales bacterium | reverse complement strand
CGTCGAGCGTGCTGATCGGCGGGCGTACGCTCGCGTACGATGTGGCAAGCCCCGCGAATCCCGCCGATGCCAGGGGGACCATCCTGCTGCTGACGGGACTGGCCTCGAAGCGTCTGGGGTGGGCGCGACAGCTCGAAGTCTTTGGCCGCGAGTACCGCACGATTGCGATGGACCACCGCGATACCGGCGACAGCGACGAGGTTGCCGACGACTACACAGCGGCCGACCTCGCGGACGATGCCGCCGCCTTGCTGGAGACGCTCGGCATCACGCGGGCGCACGTCGTGGGCATCTCGCTGGGTGGCTTCGTGGCGCTGCACTTCGCCTTGCGCCATGCCGACCTGCTCGACAAGCTGGTGCTCGTCTCGACCTCCGCGGGGGGTAGCACGCACGTCCCGCCATCGCCGGAGATTGTGGCGCTTCTCACACCGGATGCCAGCCTGGAGGTGGGCGAGCGCGCCATCCGCAACTACAGCCGCATCATGGCCGCCGAATACGTGGCGGCGCACCCCGAGGAGATGGAGCGCATCGCGGAGACGGCGCGCTATCGGCCGCAAAGCCCCGCCGCCTACATGCGCCAGCTTCGCGCGTCGCTCGCGCACGATGTGACGGACGCGCTGCATCGCATCACGGCGCCCACGCTCGTCATCCACGGCGACCTGGATCCGCTGGTTCCAGCCGCGAACGGAGAATATCTCGCGAAGAACATCGCGGGCGCGCGGCACGTCGTCTACCACGGCGTCGGCCACATCCCTATCGTCGAGCGCGCGGATGAGTTCAACCGCGACGTGCTGGCGTTCCTCGCGGCGAGTATTCCGTCGGGGTCCGAGACAGAGGCAAGAGAGGCGACGGGGGCAGCAGAGGCACGCCCGACGTCGGCTGCGCCAAATACGGCGCCCAGCAGCCCAAAGCCGCGCAGCGGCCTCCTCTCCTTCTTCCACCGCGGCGCGCGCTGACTGTCAGGCGACGAGCGCGGCTATCAGCCGACGAGCGCGGCCATCATCCCGCGGACGAAGTCAATCTCATCCTGGTTGACGGTGTGGCCTAGCCCTGGATAGATGCGTTCGGTCACCGCGCCGCCCAGCCCGCGCAGCACCTCCGCCGTCAGATCAACGCGCGCCTTTGGGACGTGTGGATCGCGGTCGCTGCAGCCCAGGAAGACCGGCGTGCCGGCCAGCGAGCCTGCGTAGTCGCGTGGCGTGCCGTCGGGGCCGATGAGCCCGCCACTCCAGCCCACCACGCCGCCGTAGCGCCGGGCATGCCGTGCGACGTATTCGGTCAGGAGGCAGGCGCCCTGCGAGAAGCCGAGCACGATGGTGCGCTCCAAGGGGATGCCGGCGGATGTGATGTGGGCGAGCAGCGTATCGAGCAGGGCAAGCGCGGAGGAGAGATACGGCTCGTTGCTGGCGATGGGGGCGAGGAAGCTGTTGGGATACCAGGTGTTGCCAGTGGCCTGGGGGGCGAGATAGGCGAAGCCCGGCTGGGCAAGCTCCCCGGCAAATGAGAGGATGTCCTCGGCGCTTGCCCCGCGCCCATGCACCATCAGCATCGCCGCCCGCGCGCGCTCCAGCGGCTCGCCGGCCGCGAGCACCGGCTGGCCCTGGTGCGGATTGTTCCCCTCGTGAGATCCAGTGGACACGGATTCGACTCCTTCGCTGAGCACCCAACATACGCGGCCGGATGCCGCCGCTCGCTGCTAGCGGATATCACTCGCATCGGCGTGGGACGCCCGCGCCGCGACCGATTTCCGCCGTTCTGGTCCAGCGCCGGAGAGCGCGTGGCGGGCGTCGGCCACCAGCGCGGGCGGCGCCGTCGCGTCGCCCACCAGCCAGTTGCCGCGCAGCCTCAGCACGCGCAGATAGACGAGCTTGATCACGGGACGGAAGCCGGCAGATCTGAAGCCGCGAATCGAAGGCATGTTGTCTTGCGACGCGCCGATCCACAGCCGGCGCAGTCCCTCGGCCCGCAGCACGCCGACGACATGGCGCAGCAACGCGACGTAGAGGCCGCGGCGGCGAAAGGCTGGCAGCGTCACGCAGTCCCAGATGTAGGCCTCGCCCGGCTGCATGCGCATTGTCCGCTCCAGCTCGCCGATGGACTCCGCCCCTTCCGACACCCAGCCATAGGCGGCGACAGCGCCTTCGACGCGCGCTACGAAGCAGCGCCGCCCGCTCACGAAGCGCTGCACCACCCCCTGGGGATCCGGCGCGCCCATCGCCGCCGCAAGCTCTGCGACGTCCTCGGGCTGCGCCTCGCCAAGCGTGACTCCTGCCGGCGCTGGCGTGGACATGGGCGGCGGATCATCCGTCAGATCCATCGCCCAGAGCGTGCCGCGCTCGTAGGACCAGTAGGGGCGCGGAGGCATTGGTGGGACTCCTCGTCGGTAGGATGTCGGACCAGGCGCGGCAGGAGCGAGCGGGAGCGCGCCTGCGCGGCCCGTCATGTCATGCCTACATCAAGGCCAGTCACGCCGATCTTCTTGCGAACGTGCGACCGTGTCAGCCGGCGGCGGCTGTCTCGCGCACTGGCTCGATGGCCACCTTGCGCTGGCTAAGCTCCTCGATAGCCTGCGCCAGGTGGCGATCTTCGACGTTGTAGTCGCCGGCCGCCACGCGGATAGTGTGCGCTGTGGCGAGCACGTCGGCAATCGTGAAGCCTTCCGGCGGCACGAATTTGTAGCAGGCCAGCTCGATGAGCTGCCCGTTGGGGTCGCGGAAGTAGATCGAATCCATGAACCCGCGGTCAATCGGGCCGGTGTTCTCGATGTTCAGCTCGCGCAGTCGCTCGACCACCTGCGTATAGACCACGTGTGAGACGGTCAGCGCCATGTGATGAAGGTTGCCGATGCCTTCGGGATTGGGCGTCGGGTCGTTCACGCGCGTGGGGCGGACGAAGTACGTGAGCAGACGCCCGTCCCCGGCATCGAAGTACAGGTGCTCCTCGCCCGGCACGTCCAGGTTGGGCTGATCGAGCACCAACCGCATGCCGAGCAGGCCCTGGTAGAATTCGATGATCGCCTCGCGGTTCGAGCCGACGAATGTGAGGTGGTGGACGCCCTGCACCTGGAGCTTGGTCACGGTGGTGTCTCCTGGCGGTCCGGGCTTGCGCCCGGACGCGCCGCGATGAGTAGGATAGCGATGATCAGATGCGGAAGAAGAGGTGGCGGGCCTTGGCGATCACCTCGGGATCACCGGTCGCCTCGCCGCCCTCGATGCGCTGGAAGGCGGTCAGGACGAACTCAGACGGGGTCGTGAAGTGGAAGACGGCCGGCAGCGAGCTCACGTCGTCGGTTGGCTCGTAGGTGAACTGGCCGTCTTTGACCTGCACGCGCCACTTGCCACCCCAGTCGCCATCCACGACGATGCCATAGGTCGCGTCCACGCCCTGGGCCGATTCCTGGTCAACGGTGGACTGCATCAGGATGAACATGTACGGCACGAGCACGCCCGCGGCCCGCTCGTCCACTGTGGCGCTGGTCTCGCCGAGTCCCTGGCGCATGTCCCAGCCATGCACGCCGTAATCCATGATCTGGAAGGCCGGATAGAAGAACGCCGGTAGGGGACCCATGAACACGTGGGTGACGTTGTAGCCGCCCCATTGCTCTGCGGTCAGCCCATCGAGGATGGTCATCAGCTTGTCAGATGCGGACTTGAGCCGGCTGATGGCCTCTTCGCGCGGCAGTGTGCGGAAGGTGAGCGCGACGCGGTCGAGCTCCTTTGCCATCACTAGCAGGCCAAGCGACTGTGCTTCGTCGCCGCGGCGTGCCATGTCCCAACGCGTCAGATAGCCTTCGGTCACGTCAATCATGTGGCCGACCAGATCGCGCACCTGCCAGTGGCCGCTGCGGGTCGGCGCCTCCCAGTTCTGGGGAACGTCAATGATCTGGTAGAACTTGCCGCGCTCGGTGCGCACAACGTCGAGCACGAGATCTTTGGCGCTGTAGTCCATCGGATTGATCGCCATGGGTGGCCTCCCTTGCGGCTGCGAGGTCTGCGATTGCGCGGACGACGGTTGTGAGGACGATGCTTGCGGGGTCTGCGGCTGCGCGGATGGCGGGGGTAGAGTTTCCACAGTCGGCTGCTTGCGCCTGGACCAGGGCCAGTTCGGCATGTGGGTCTCCTCCACGTCTGCTTGACGTAGCATCGGAGGCGTTACAGATGGCCTCCATTGGGGCGCCCGGCTTCATACAGCCAGGACGCCGGACACACTACAGGGTCTCGCTGGCGAATCGCTACGGGCAGGCTTCCCGCGGCGCCCGCTCCTCCATCCGTCACCACGCGCTCCGCAACAGCGCCTCGATCTGGGCGGCATCGGCGATGGGCTTGGGATTGTTGCGCACCGTGCGGCTGGCGAAGGCCAGCTCGGCCAGCGCTGGCAGCTGCTCCTGCGCGACGCCGATCTCGCGCAAGCGCTGCGGCAGGCACATGTGTGCGACCCACTCGGCCACCTGCTCGGCGGCGGCTTCGGCGGCGACCTCCGCGCGCTGCCCGGCCGTCGGCAGCCCCATCGCCTCGGCGGCCAGCGCGAGCTGTGGCGAGGTGGCGTCCAGATTGAAGCGCATGGCATAGGGCAGCACGACGCTGTTGGCGTCGCCATGTGCCGCGCCCGTCGCGCCACCCAGCACGTGGCAGAGACCGTGGTGCAGGCCCATCGCCACATTCGAGAGCGCCGTCCCGGCCAGGAAAGCGCCCTCCAGCATCTCGGCGCGCGCCTCCACATCACTGCCGTCGTCGTAGCAGCACGGCAGCGCATGGGCAATCGCCCGCAGGCCGGCGAGCGCCGCGGCAGTGGAGAGGGGGTTGCGCGTGATGGAATACAGCGCCTCGATGCAGTGGGCGACGGCGTTGATGCCGGTGCCGGCGGTCACCCGCGGCGGCAGGTCCAGCGTCAGCAGTGGATCGTAGATGACGAGCTTGGGCGCGACCTTGGGATCGCTGACGGTGATCTTGCGCGCGGAGCCGTCGGCCTTGTCGGCAGGATGCGTGACGCCATAGACGGGCGTCATCTCCGATCCGGCATACGTGGTCGGAATGGCGATGACGGGAATCAAAGGCTGACCGGTGACGAAGGCGGCGCGTGCCGGGTGCCCGGTGCGCTGCTCTTCTAGCGCCAGGCTGACGGCTTTGGCCGTGCCGATGGCGCTGCCGCCGCCCAGGCCGATCACCGCATCCACGTCATGCTCGGCGGCAAGAGCGGTCGCCTCCGCGACGCGGCTGGAGGGAACGTGCGGCTCGACCTGCTCGTAGACCGCCACCAGCCGCTCGCCAAGCGCCGATTCGATCGACGCAAGATGGCCGCGCGCGCGGGAGCGCCCTGTGGTGCAGAGCAGCAGCCGCCGCCAGCCAGCACGCTCGCTCAGCTTGCCAAGGCGCGTGACTGCCCCAGGGCCAAAGATGACTTCCGCAGCATGGAAGCTGTAGGTAAACGTCTCCATTCGCTGGCCTTCCGCCTGCCCTCGTGACCAGGCCACTATCGCCCGATGCTCCACAGCTCAACATACGGAAGGAGCGACATCTACCGCTGGCCTCTATTGTATCCCAAGCACGGCGCGGATGTTCGAATGTCGTCCTTCACTCGTCCATCGCGCCGGTGACGTCGCGTAGCTCGGCGAGCTCAGCGCGCTCCTCGGCGGTCAGCGGCGACTGCGGCTTCTGCACCACACCTGGACCGACCTCGCCAAACTCGACGCGCGGCCGGAAGAGGCTCTGGGCGAACATCGTCGGGATCACCGCGCTCAGAATCACCACCGTTACCAGCACCGTGTACTGCGTCTGGTTGATGTAGCCGTGGGTCAGGCCGAAGAGCGCTGAGATCGAGCCGAAGGTCAGGCCAGTCGCCATCAGCAGCGTGGTGTAGTTGCCAAGGCGCGGCACCAGGCCGAAGGGGCGCGTCAGCGGCCGGATGCCGATGATCTTGGCCAGCATCTTGGTCAAGAAGAACAGCCCGACCAGCCCGGCGCCGGTGGCCGTCAGCAGCACCGGCAGCGAGACGAGCGAGCCGGCTTTGAGGAAGTAGAAGGGGGTCAGCAGCGCGAAGGCGGTCGATCGCATGCGGTCCATCAGCACGCGATTGCGCATGAAGGTGCCGGCGATCACCAGTCCGATCAGATAGGCTGGCAGGACCGCCTCGCTCTGGGCCACGGCCGCCAGCCCGCCAAGGCCAAAGAGCACCAGGAACAGGAACTTGACCTCCGGCTCGCTGACGCGCCCACCCCAGTGACGTATCACATAGCGCGTGGCCCACGGCAGCACAGCTAGCACGACGGCGGTAGCGAACACGAAGAGCGCCAGCCAGACATTGTAGTTGGCGAAGAGCACGCCCAGCGCGAGCACGGTGCCCAGGTCGTTGACAAAGCAGGCGGCAAGAATCAGCTTGCCGAGCTCGGTGCGGTTGAGGCCAGTCTCGACCATCACAGCATAGACGACCGCCACCGAGGTGGTCGAGAGGGCGATGCCGGCGATCTCGGCCGCCTGTAGGTGCCAGTGGACGCCCCAGAAGGCGACGGCGAAGGCGGCCAGCGCTGGTGCGCAGAAGCCGACGGCGCCGATTACCAGGCTGGCTTTGAGGTGCCGCCGGAACGAGGCGGGATCTATCTCGGCGCCGGCCAGAAAGGTGAGCAGGACGCTGCCGAAGCCGGCCAGGAAGTTGATCCAGTCGGTGGTCTGGATGTGGAGGAAATTGCCGGCGAGCACGCCCACGAAGATCTCGGTGAGCGCCACCGAGATGCCGGTGCGAATCGAGATGAGGCTGGCGACCAGCGCGAGGCCAATCCACAGCGCGGCCGTCAGATAGACGTTGTTGGTGAAGGGTGGCAATGCTGGCAGCGTGACGTGCGCGAGGTCCAGACTGGCGACGGAGAACAGGTGGGCGAGCACGCCAGCTGGCGGCCGCGCAGCGAGGCTAGACGGAACGCCGGACAATAGAGGCAACAGAGACGACACGAACACGGTCAACGATCCTCCCCACCACGCGCTGCTCGGCCGCCGCTGCCTCCAGATTGACAGCGATTCTGACCGCTACTCGACGGATCCCGCAGGACACCGGCTGTCACCCGTGTCGGAGAGCAGCGCCGCTGTGGCAACCGCCACGGCTGACGCTTGCTGCGTGGACACGAGCGGGGGGAGGATTCAGTCGCTGATCCGTGCCGGCTCGATGAGCCGTACGAGATCACACAGCCAACAAAAAGCTCCTACCGGCTCGATTCCTCGTGCCCTGGCGCACCAACTCGGTGGGCACACCAGGGGCGGGAACAGTCGGTAGAAGCTATCAGCCCCATCCGGGGCGTTACGCGAGCTTCATCGCGTGCGTAGTGCTTGTTAGTGTGGAGTATACAGGTCGCGGAGGCCACTCGTCAACGCGCGCGAGCTGGTGGCCAGCGGGCACCTGCACGCTCACCCACAATGCGTTGTCCCGCCACGCCGCCGGGCGCTACTTTTCGGAGCCGTCGAGCCGCCCGGCGGGGACGGCCTCGAGTGCGCTGGGGAAGAGCATGTGGTCTTCGCGCTGCTGGTGATCAAGGATCAGCTCGCACAGCCTCAGCGCCGCGACGTGCGGCGCCCGGCCCAGCGTCAGGGCGGCCAGCGCGGTATCGCGCAACATGCGAACCTCGCGATGCTCCTCGCGGAACGGCACGACCAGCCCCTCGCCCAGCGCCTCGGCAATCGCCGGAAAGGCCTCGCCTTCCTCTAGCGCGATGTGGGCGTCCAGCTCATCGGTGAGAGCCGCCTTGGCCGCCAGGAGTGCCGCGCGCAGCGCCTGATCGTCGTGTGCCTCGGCCGCCGCCTCGATGCGCTCCAGGTGCGCCCGAACCTGCTCGTGCTCGCCGGATAGCTGTGTCAAGACGTTCATCATCGCCCTCCTCGTACACTCACTCTGGGTCACAGTCGAAACCAGTCAAAGCCGAATGCGGCCGGCCATCATTCATCCAGCCACCGTGGCGGTCGGCGCGATGTAGCTCGACCAGCGGCGCACAGTGGCGCTTGCCTCGCCGCTCGGCGCCGGGATCGCGCGCCCCTCCGCCAGCAGCCGCTCGACCCGCCGCAGGCCCAGCAGCGCCGCGCCAAACGCGCCGTTGAGCTGGCCCAGGCCATCGGGTGGGAGCTTGAGCGGGGCGCCGAGCCGGCCTTCGAGCGCCGCCACCATCGCCGCGTTGTTGGTCATGCCGCCGGCCAGCGCGCAGTCCGCTTCGAGGCCGACGCGCTTCATGAGCTGCACGGCGCGGCCGCCCAGGGCGACGATGGCGCCCTGCATGATGTTTTCGGGCGTGACGCCGCCAGCCAGATGATTGATGACCTCAGACTCCGCGAAGACGGCGCACACACTGCTGATCTCGACCGGCTGCGTGGCGCGCAGCGCGTAGGGACCAATATCGGCGGTGGTCAGGCCGAGGTAGCGGGAGGTCTTTTCCAGGAAGGCGCCGGTACCCGCCGCGCACTTGTCGTTGAGGCGAAAGGCCCGTACGCGCCCGCGCTCGTCAATGCGGATCGCCTTGATATCCTGACCGCCGATATCGAGGATGGTGCGCACGGACGGGAAATGGTAGCTGGTGGCGACGGCATGACAGGTCAACTCGGTGATCTGCGTGTGGCGGAACGGAACCATGTAGCGCCCGTAGCCGGTGGTGGCGACGTAGGTCACTTCGTCTTTGCCGATGCCGGCGGCGGCGAGCACGTCGTCGAAGACGGCGGCTGCCGCGACGGCGGGCTTGTAGCCGCTACGCCGGATGGCGGTCGCGCGTACGGTGCGCGTCTGGTCGAGCAGCACCGTCTTGGTGTAGGTCGAGCCGATGTCTATGCCGGCAATCAGCAGGCGCTGCGTCTGCGTCGTCATCGCGCCACCTCCTCACGGTTCACGCGCCGCTCACCGCTGCGTGCCCGATCGAGCGCGTAGAGCGCGGCGCCGATGGCGCCCATGAAATGCCCGCGCGCGCTGATGTTGAGCGGGGTGTCGAGCACCTCTTGCAGCAGCTTGACCATCGCGGCGTTGCGCGAGACGCCGCCGGTGAAGGTCACCTCGGGCGCGAGGCCCACGCGGCGCACGAGCGAGGCGCAGCGCGTGGCGATGGAGTGGTGCATGCCGGCCAGTACGTCCTCTGGCCGGTGGCCCTTCGCCAGGTGGCCGATGATCTCGGACTCGGCGAAGACGGTGCAGGTGGTGGTGATCTTGACCGGCGCCGTCGCCTTGAGCGCGAGCGGCCCCAGCTCGGAGAGCGGCGTTTCGAGTGCAAACGAGGCCGCGCCGAGGAAGCGCCCCGTGCCTGCCGCGCACTTGTCGTTCATGGCGAAGTCCACCACCTCGCCAGAGCCGCCGATGCGAATGGCTTTGGTGTCCTGGCCGCCGATGTCGAGCACGGTGCGCGTGTTGGGGAACTCGAAGGTCGCCCCGCGCGCGTGGCAGCTAATCTCCGTCACCTGCATGTCGCCAAACGTGACGCGATAGCGGCCGTAGCCGGTGGCGACAGTGTAGGCTATGTCGCTTTCGTCTAGTCTGGCGTCGGCCACGGCACACGCGAATACGTCCTGAGCCGCGGTGCTCATGTTCATCTCGACGTCCAGCAGTGCCTGGCCCACGGCGTTGGCCGCTTCGTCGAGCACGACGGCTTTGGCCTGCGTGGAGCCAACGTCCACGCCCGCGACGTAGAGCATCTCATGCCCCTCCTTCCACCAGCCGGCGCTGCTCCAGCACCTCGAAGAACGCGTCCACGCGATTCTTGATCTGCGCGTCGGACCAGTAGCGCGGGTCAATCAGGTCGGACTCGATGTAGAGCGTCGGCAGGCCGTAGCGCTTGGTGACGTACTCGCGATTGTCGGCCATGCTGGTGGCGACCGTGCGGCAGCTCTTGATGCCGTGGTAGACAATGCCGTCGGCGGCGTAGTCCTTCACCTGCTGGGCAAGCGTGTGGTGCGAGAAGAAGTGGTTCGACAGGCCGAGCTGCGAGGCGCGCGTCGTCACCTCGGCCAGGCTTTCGAGCGGACGCGAGGGGTCGTAGAAGAGGCCCGAGCTATCGAGCCCGCCGGCGGCATACGTCAGATAGTCGGAGGCGGCGAAGACTCCACCGTAGGTCTCGAACAGCTCGACCATGCGGCGCAGATTCACGTAGCAGGGCGTGCCGCTGAAGATCAGGCGGAAGCGCTCGTTGGCCACGCGGCCCTCGCCGCGCGCGACCTTGCCGGCCACCTCGTCGCGCAGCAGTCGCATGTACTCGACGCCCTCAGGTGTGCCGCGCCAGGCGTTGAGCACGCCGATGTAGGTCAGCCCGTCGAGCATCGAGTTGTAGGGGGCGGGCCGCCGCTGGTTGAGCTGGAGGATCTCCACCCACAGGCGGATCATCTCGTTGACGCTGGCCTCCACCTCGGCCAGCCGGTCTGGATCGAACTTCGTGCCGGTGATCTGCTCGCAGCGCGCGACCAAATCGGCGAGTTGGCCCTGCACCCAGCGCTTGTCGGCCTCGTACTGCGGCGTGCCGGGGATCGGCTGCCACGCGGCGAAGCGCTTGCCGGGGATGTCGAGCACGAAGGCCGGCGTGCCGAAGTGCCGCTCCCAAATCTCGGCCCATTTGATGTAGACGTTGCACATGCTGGAGGCAATCGCCAGATCGGGCTTGGGCATGCGCGTGCCAGAGGGGTGCTGCAGGTCGCTCAGCATGAGGCCGACATCGGCCTTGACGTAGCTGCACACATCTGGCGAGAAGCCAAAGTCTTCAGCCTTGGCTAGGAAGTCGGGCGCCGCCTTGCGCACGCCGGTCTGCAGCGAGTTGATCTCAGGGAAGACCAGCTCGAAGCCGAACGCGCGCAGGATCTCGATGGCGTTACCCATCACGAAGATGTAGGCGACCGGCTGGCCGCGCTCGCGCGCGGTATGGATGTTCGCCAGCCACTGGTTGACGAGGCGCTGGCCGGCGGTGCGCGCGTCCAGGGAGCGCGCCGCGGTTGGGGCGGGACTGGCCGTGCTGGCCATGGGTAGCCTCCTAGTCGAAGAGCAGCGACTCGGCGAACGTCTCGACCTGCATCGCCATCTGCTCGAAGCTGGTCATCTTCTCCTCGAACTCCAGTACCAGATAGGGGACCTTCTCGGCGTCGAGGTGGTGCGAGAGGGCAAGCTGATCGTCGAGGCCGGGCTCGCAGAACTTGGCGGCGGCGATGATGGCCGCCTCGGCGCGCGCCGCGCTCAGCATGCGCAGCAGCACGTCCTCTTTGGGCTTGCGCGCGTCGTACTGGACCGGGCTGGACGCGGAGCGCTCGACGTAGCTCTCGGCCAGCGCCCAGACTGGGTCGCCTTCTTCAGGGACGTCTTCGGTCAGCCAGCGCTGGCCGATCAGCAGGTCGTCATCTACGATGAAGCAGACGTCCTCGATGGTCTCGATCATCTCTAGCGGTGGCTGCTCGCAGAACCCGCCGACGAAGACGACCCGTGGCTTATCCAGCGGGCGCACTCGGCGCTCGGCCAGCAGGCGCAGGGCGTCGCGCAGCAGCGCGTTATGCTGCTCGCGGCGCATGCGCGTGCCGGCGCGCACGAGCAGATACGTCTCGACCGTCGAGAGCCGCGCCGGATCGTCGCGCTTGATGGCGTAGAGCGCGCGCTGGAGCCGGCGGTTCTCGTTGTAGACACGCACGCTCGCGCGAATCGCCTCGTCGGAGATGTTGCGGCCGATCTTCTCCGCCAGCACGGCGCGCAGGCGCTGGTACTCGTCGTACACGTAGCGCGCGGCGGCGGGCGAGTTGACGTTTTGGGGCAGCGCCAGCAATTGCGGGTTCTGCTCGGGGAAGTTGCGGCCCCAGATGCCGGCCATGTGTTTGGCGGCGTCGCAGATGGGCTGGGCGAAGAAGCCGCCGAGGCCCTTCAGCGAGCCGTTGAGGCCAAGCTCGGTGGTGCTGCGACAGATCGAGCAGACGAACGAGCCGATGCGCGCGTCGGCGTAGCGTACCTCTATGCGGTTGCCGCCGCCCAGCAGCGCGTGCGGCCGCAGCCCGGCGGCATGGACAATCTCCTCGGGGAAGTAGACCGGGAAGTAGCCGATGGCGCTCTCTGCCGCGGCCTCGTCTGGGGGTATCTGGTCCGTGTGGGTTAGCGCGTGGCAGCGTGCGAGGATATCGCTGAGCGAGGTCTCGGTCTCGATAGGCATGAGGGGTGCCTCCTCGGTGGCGGAACAAGCGGCGTGCAAACTGGTCTACTCGTCGCGCCACACCGGCGGGCGCTTTTCCATGAAGGAGCGAACGCCCTCCTGGGCATCCGCCGTCGCCATGAGGTCGGTGAGGTAGAGATCCTCGATGGGCTGAAGGCCGCGCGCCGGACCAAGCTCGGCGCCGGAGAGCAGCGCGCGCTTGGTCAGCCGCAGTGCGGCCGCGCTCAGTCCGCGGAGCTGGCCAAGGAGCTGGTCCAGCCGGGCGGGCAGCTCGGCGTCAGGGACGACGAAGGTCGCCAGGCCCACGCGTGCGGCTTCTTCGGCGGAGACGGTTTCGCCGGTGAGGATCAGGCGTGCTGCCTGCTGGTGGCCGATCACGTGGGGCAAGAGCGCGGCGGCGATGGGCGGGAAGACGCCGAGCTTGATCTCCGGCTGACCGAAGCGCGCGGAGGCACCCGCCAGCACGAGGTCGCAGCCAAGCGCCAGCTCCATCCCACCACCGAGCGCCGCGCCCTGGACGACGGCCACCGTCGGCGCGGGGAACGCCCGTAGCCGTGTGACGAGGTGCCCGAAGCCGCGGATCATCTCGTTCACGCGCTCCGGCGTGTGATCGGCCACATCCACGCCCGCGCAGAACGCCTTGCCGCTGGCGCGCAGCACGAGCGCCTTGAGGTGGCGGTCCTGGGCGGCGCTCTCCAGTGCGGCGTCCAGGTCGCGGATCAGCTCGACGGTCAGGATGTTGAGTGGCGGGCGGTCGAGTGTGATGGAGATCGTGCCGTCCTCCATCTCGAGCCGCGCGAAGCCAAGCGTCGGCTGCATGCTCCTGCCCTCCTTCTGCCTCACTCACGCCATGACGACGACGGAGCGGATGCCGCGACCGGCGCGCAGTGTATCCAGCCCGGCATTGATGTCTTCGAGGGGGAAGCGCGCCGTGACCAGCGAGGCGACCTCGATCCGGCCGCTGCGCGCCAGCTCGATCACGCGCGGATAGTCCACCGGGCGGCAGCCCAGGCTGCCCCGGATCTCCATCTCGCGGTACATGATGCGGCCGGCGTTGAGCGCGACCTCTTGGTCGCTGTAGCCGACGACCACCAGCCGCCCGCCCGGCCGCAGCGTGCCGAAGGCATCGCGCATAGTGGTGGGGTTGCCGATGGCCTCGATGGCGATGTCGGCCCCCGCGCCGCCGGTCAGCCTGCGGACGGCCTTGCCGACGCCGGCCGTCTCGCGTGCTGGATTGAGGGTCGCGGCGGCGCCCAGGCGTGTCGCCTGCTCTAGCTTCTCCTCGGCGATGTCCACGGCGATGACGATGCCGCCGGCCAGTCGCGCGAATTGCACGACGTTGAGGCCGACGCCGCCGCAGCCGTAGACCACCACGCTATCGCCCGGCCGCACCTCGGCGCGATTCTTGACCGCGTGGTAGGGCGTGGTGACGGCGTCAGCGATGATGCTGCCCTCGACCAGCGGAATCTCGTCCGGCAGGATGAAGACATCCTTGGCGGGCGCCGTGACGTACTCGGCGTAGGCGCCGTCCACGTCGTTGCCGAACATGCGCAGATGCAGGCAGATGTTCTCGCGGCCGGTACGGCAGGCAGCACACGACCCGCATGGCAGCACCGCCGGCAGCAGCACGCGGTCGCCTGGCTTGACGTTCGTCACTCCGGCCCCTACCTCGCCCACGATGCCGGTGGCCTCGTGCCCCAGAATCAGCGGCGGCTGCTTCGCCGTCGGGACGCCGTGATCAATGTAGTGCAGGTCGGTATGGCACAGGCCGCACGCCGCGACACGCACCAATATCTCGCCCGCCCCCACCTGCGGATCCGGCCAGTCTTGCACCCTCAGTGGTGCGTGTGCCTCATAGAAGACCGCGGCTCGCATGGAACGCCTCCTTCTCGCCCTCGCTAGCGCTCGCCGGTGGGCGCCAGACGCTCGCCGCAGCGGCCGCAGTACGTGAACTCCGCGGGGATGCCATCCGCGCCGCAGGATGGGCAGCTCTGGCTGTAGGGCCCCCAGACGAACTCGCTCGATCCGCCGCTCGCCGCGCGCTGGCGCACCTCCAGGTGGTCCGGCCGCCGCTTCTCGACGAAGGCGTGCATCCCCTCGTGGGGCTCTAGCGAGGCGTAGTGCAGCGCCAGCCACTCGCGGGCATGCCCAACGGTCTGCGACCAGGCGAAGTCCTTCCAGAAGTTGGTCTGCTGCTTGGTGTAGCGCAAGCATTCTGGGAACTTGTCAACCAGCTTGGCGGCCATCGTGGCGACGGCGTCATCCAGCTTGGCGTAGGGGACGACCTGATTGACCAGACCCCAGTCGAGGGCTTTGTCGGCGTCTATCCATTCGCAGAGCCACAGGATCTCGCGCGCGCGCCGGTCGCCGACCATCAGCGGCAGCCACTGCGTCGCGCCGCCGGCCGCCACGCTGCCCACCTCCGTCCCCACCTGCCGGATGCGCACATGCTCGGCGGCGATGGCCAGGTCGCAGGCCATGTTGAACTCGTTCCCGCCGCCGACCACCATGCCGTTGAGGCGTGCGATGGTGGGCTTGCCGATGTTGCGCAGCATGTCGTGGCACTCGACAAACAGCCCCATCCACTTCCAGTAGTCGCGCGGGCGCGCCGTGTACTCCTCGGCGTACTCCTTGACGTCGCCGCCGGTACAGAAGGCCTTGTCGCCCGCGCCGGTCAGCACGACGACGGCGATCTGGTCGTCCCAGGCGGCATCGCGGAAGGCCTGGGTCATCTCTTGCAGCGTGCGATAGGTGTAGGCGTTGTACTTGTCTGGCCGGTTGATGGTCACCGTCGCCACCCAATCGCGCTTGCTGTAGAGGATCTCCTCGAAGCCGAAGCTTGCGGGATCTCTGCCGGGAAAGTTCGTCATGCCGTCACCCTTCCTGCTGCTCTGCACTCGGTTTTCCCTCGTCGCGTGCCGGTTCCACGGCCGGCCGCGTGTAGATGGTCCGCGCGAGGGTCATCACCATGCATTGCGCGCACGCCTCGCCGCCCAGATCCATCTCGCTGGAATCCGCTGGCTCCAGCCGCAGCTCGTAGCCGAGCGCGCGGTAGAGCTCGACCGCTTCGCTCAGCCGCGGGCCTATGGCGGTGAAGCGGCGCGTCCAGCCGTCTGACGCCAGCTCTGGCGTTGCCGCTGGCGCCGACTCCGGCTCTTGCGGCACTGCGGCATCCGGGCGCGCGTACATGCTCATGCGCTTCACCTTTCGCCCCATGCCCCCTGGGTGCGCTCTTCGCCAGCCCCGCTGGGCCGCTCCGCGCCGCCGATCCGGCGGCGCAGCGGGACGGTGGCGGCCAGCGCGAAGCCCAGCGAGTCGAAGAACCTGAGCATGTCCCAGGCGTTCCAGTTGACGAGCGTGTAGACTTCGCTCGCCCCTTGCACGGCGCTCTCACCCAGGAACGCGCTGGCGAGCTGGCGCCCGATGCCCCGCCGCTGCTGGTCGGGCCGCACGGCGACTGAATCCACCAGCGCCGTCACCTGCGTAAAGCCGAACTCGCCGTGGGTCAGCGTGCCCATGACGAGGCCGACGATGACGCCCGACTGCTCGGCCACCAGGCCGATCGTGTGGACCTGCGGCCCACTCTGGCCCAGCGAGGCCAGCCGGCGCTCGAAGTACGCGCGGCGCGGCGCGCCGAAGACGCTGGCGTCCAGCTCCACCACGGCGTCCAGGTCGGCGGGACGCATGGGACGGATGGCGACGGGCGTGTCGGCGTCCTCGCGACTGGGCGGGCGCTGGTCGGACATGGCGGCGCTCCTCCTGGCGGGGGCTTCGCCCCGCGTTGAAGACACTGTGCCGCCGTGATGTGTGCAACATGCGCGAGGAAGTGTTTCGTAGATGTATAGTTCTTTGATAGAGGCTCGGAGGCCGTCCTATACTGACCATGAACGCGGGCGACGTCGAACCTGGACGCCGAAATGTAGCGCGTAGCCGTAGCCCTGATGCCGCCAGCCGTTTCGTTGGTGGCCACCGCTGCCGAGCGAGGGCGAATCCTGATATGCCAGCCCAGTCCGCTGCCACCACTCTGCCGCTGGTCCTCGTGGCGCATCATGCCCGCGATACCGTCGAGCTGCTGCGCTCGCTGCTCGAGCACGAGGGCTACACAGCGCTGTGCGCCTACAATGGGCGCATCGCCGAGCAGCTCGCGCGCCACCACCACCCGGCACTGCTGCTGCTAGACCAGGACCTCCCGCTGCTGGATGGGCTGGAGCTGTGCCGTACGCTGCGACGCGCCAGCGAGGACGCTCCGGCGATCTTCATCCTGAGCAGCCGCCCAGATGAGCTGAGTAAGCTGCTGGCCTTTGGCGCGGGCGCCGACGACTACCTTGCGCTGCCGATGCATCCGCGAGAGCTGCTGGCGCGGATGACGGCCGCGCTGCGTCGCACGGGCGCCGGCCCGGCGCAGCTCGCCGAGATGCACCGCTGCGGACCGATCGAGCTGGATCCTGAGCAGCGCGAGGCGCGCGCCGCGGGCCAACCGCTCGCCCTCACGAGCTTGGAATATGAGCTGCTCGCCGTCTTTGTTGCCCATCCGGGGCGCGTATACAGCCGCGAGGACCTGCTCCGGCGACTGGCGGGCTTTCTGCGCGGCGAGCCCTTCGACCGGGCGGTGGATATCCACGTCAGCAATCTGCGGCGGAAGCTGCGCGCGGCGTTGGGCGAGGACGCGCCGATCGAGACCGTGCGCGGGGTGGGCTACCGCTTGCGCGGGGAAATCGCCGCCACCGTGGAGGCTTCGCCCCCACCTCCGGGATCGCACGACCTTGGACGGCTGGCGCTCGTCGCACTGGGCCGTGCGCCGACGCCGCTGCTGGTGCTCTCACCTGACCGGACAGTGCTGCTCTACAACGAGGCGGCGGAGCACCTCTGCGGCTGGAAGGCGGAGGAAGTGGCGGGGCAGGTCAAATGCTACAGCCTGCTGGGCTGCCACGACGAAGCCGGCGCGCTCCTGTGCCACGGACGCTGCGTGCTGCGGCAGGGGATGCCACGCGGCGTGAGCGATCAGCAGGCGCAGTACGTCATCACGCTGAAGGATGGGCGCGAGCTGCCGGTGACGGCCCACTACAGCCGGCTAGACGGGGCCGGCGTCGAGGGCGATTGCACGCTGCTGGTGCTCCAGCCGCGGGGTTAGTCCACTCTGCTGCTGTGACTGCATGATCACACGTGGATGCCCAGCCGCCCGGACACCCAAACGCTCTATGATGCTGCTCGCCCGCTCTTGGCGGCACGCGCGCACATCACAAGGACCGGCCGCCAGGGGAAAGCCAGCTCCCCTGGACGACCGGTCCATGATCGGCGGCGCGCTGGGCCGCGCCGCGAGAGGCTATGGCTGAGCGACTGTCGCGTGCTCGGGGAGCGGTGGCTGCGCGGCCCGTGCGGGCTGCCCGCCCGCACGCGGCGCCATGCTGCGGCCGACCGAGAGCAGCGCGCGGGCAAAGAACCAGAGCGCGACGAGCGCGACGCCCGCCATAGCGATGTACATCAGCCACAGCGCGACCGTGACGTTGCTGTTGCTGACCAGATTGGTCGCCAGCCAGCTCAGGTGCTCCTGGCTGGCCCCCTCGACGGCGAATACCTGTGGGACGTAATACAGCGTCGCGCCGATGATCAAGAAGACCGTCGTCCAGCGGTAGGCCGTCACGTCGTCGTCGGCGCGGCGGGTGAGTTTGACGGCCAGCGCCAGCAGCAGGAACAGCGCCGCCAGCGAGCCGGTGATGGGTAGCGACAGCGTGGCGACCAGATTGGGCTGGAAGAAGATCCAGCTCAGCGCGAAGGTGACCACCAGCACGGCGTCACGCATCAGCAGGTACGACATCCACCAGATATCGGCGCCCAGCCGCAGCCCGCAGCGCCGCAGCGTGCGCAGAACGTAGGGCCGAGCGAGGTGCAATACCAGGCTCATCGTCCACAACGCGGGCAGAAAAGCCACCAGGCTGGCGATCAGCCATTGCCCGCCGCCCTGCACCAGTGCCTGGGCGATGGCATTCGAGACATCTTCCGGCTTCATCGGGAACCTCCTCCGATCGTATGGAGCGGCTTAGCGCCCGTGGGCGCATGCCGGCCTCCTCGCGCTCTCGCAGCGTCTGCGACTACTGGGCCTTGGCCGTGGGCTCGGCTGGCGTAGCGATCTCGGCACGACCGCCGGAGCGCAGGGCATACGCGACGGCAATGGCTCCCATCAGCGCGATCAGCGCGATGGAGACGTAGGCCTCGCCAACTGCCCACACAGGGTTGGTGTTGCTGACCAGGAACTTGCCGATGTCGGCGATCGCGCCAGCGGAGACCTGAGAAGCCTGTACGCCCAACACGTAGGGTACGAAGTAGAAGAGCGCGCCCAGCCCCAGCAGCAGAGTGACAAGCTGGAAGGAGCGTGCGTCATGATCGGGATCGCCGGCGAGCTTGATGACCAGCACCCCGAAGAGGCACGCGGCAGCCAGGCCGCCGGTGAGGGGCAGCGCGACCTCCACGACCACGTCGGGGAAGAAGAACATGAAGCTCATCACGACGCCGGAAACGATCAGCAGATCGCGCAGCGCGACGTAGACCAGCCACAGCAGATCAGCGCCCAGCCGCAGCGTGAAGCGATCTATCATGGCGAGGATGTAGGGGCGGCCCAGGTGCAGCCCCAGCAGGACAATCCAGACGATCGGCAGCGCCGCAGCCAGCGTGCCCTCCAGAAACTGCTCACCGCCGGCGTTGATGCCGTCGATGATTGCGTTGGTCAGATCCTGCGGAGACATAAGAAGACCTCCTCAAGCGAGGCTGAACGGTGAGCTAGCCGCGGGCCTCCGCCCGTGCACGCTCCTTGGGGCCGGCCACCTGGATGGTGGGACAGAGATAGGCGAGGTCGCAGCGCAGACAGCGGCTCGCCTCGCGCCGCGCCTGCTCTTCGGTGAAGCCAAGCGCGAACTCGACAGACCGCTCGCGTGCTTCGGCGGCTGTGCGCAGCGGCATCACCTCGCGCGGCGTGGGCTGCAGGTCGAGCGTGAGCGTGCCACCCGGCGGCAGCGTGGAAACGGTCTGGGTCTCGTCCTCGGGCAGCTCGGTCACAACGCTGGGCGGCAGGCCTTGCAGATAGGCGTGGATCGAGCGCGCCGCGAGCCGGCCGTGCGCCGCGGCATTGATGACCGTCTTGGGGCCGTAGGTCACGTCGCCGGCGGCGAAGACACCCGCCGCCCCGGTCGCCAGCGTCTCTGAGTTGATCAGCAGGCCGCCCCAGGCCGCCACTTCCACGCTCGTGCCGGGTGGCAAGAACGAGGGATCTGGCGCCTCGCCGATGGCGACCAGCACCCGATCAACGGCCAGCTCGGTCGCCGGCTCCAGCGCCGCGGTCGGATGTCGCCGGCCGCTGGCATCGGGCTCACCGAGCACCATGCGCTGGATGCGCAGGGTGGTGACGTGGCCCGCCGCGCCGAGCACCTCGACCGGAGCGACCAACTCGTGCAGCTCGATGCCCTCCTCTAGCGCCGCCCGCACCTCCTCGACCTGCGCGGGCATCTCGGCCCGCGTGCGGCGGTAGAGGATATGCACGGCGCTCGCACCCGCGCGCAGCGCCGAGCGCGCGGCGTCCATCGCCGTGCTGCCGCCGCCGACCACCGCCACTACTCCCTCGATGCGCGTCTCCGGCACAAGGTTGTACTGCTTGAGGAAGGTGGTCGCTGGGATCACGTCGCGGTACTCCAACTCGCCCGGAATCCCGAGACGCTGGCTGCGCTGGGCGCCCACCGCCAGCAGCACCGCGTCGTAGTCGCGCTGCATGTCGCTGAGCGACACGTCGCGGCCGATGGCGGTATTGAGCTTGAGCTGGACGCCGAGCGCTTCAATCGCCTCGATGTCGCGCCGCAGCTCCGCGCGTGGCAGGCGGTACTCTGGGATACCAATCGCCATCATGCCGCCGGCCACTGGCATGGCATCGTAGACCGTCACCGGATAGCCGCGCCGGGCGAGATAGTAGGCCGCGCTCAAGCCGGTCGGCCCCGCCCCCACGATGGCGACGCGCTGCTGGTAGCGCTGCGGCGTTGGCACGACCTGCCGGTGATAGGGTCCGCCGTACTCGGTGGCGAAGCGCTTGAGGTCGCGGATCGCGATCGGCGCGTCGAACTCGCCGCGGCGGCAGACATCCTCGCAGGGCGCTGTGCAGACGCGTCCGCAGATGGCGGGGAAGGGGTTTGGCTCGGCGGCGACGCGCAGCGCCTCGTCGTAGCGCCCCTCGGCGATCAGGCTGACGTAGAGGCCGGCGTTGGTGCCGACCGGACAGGCGGCCTGGCATGGCGCGCGCAGGTCTTCCTTGCGCTCGCCCAGCCACGTGCGCCAGCTCTGCCAGGCATCCGTGCGCTCGGCCACCCGCCAGTCGTGGCCGGCGCCCCACGGTGTTTCACCGGGGATGTCGGGCGTGGCGCGTGTGTAGGCGTCGAGCGGATGCCAGCCGTCTTCTTCGGTTGGCAGATGCTCGAGTGGGCCGCGCTGGGCGAGCACCACCATCTCCGCCGATTCGATGACGATGGCGTTGGTCGGGCACTCCTGCGCGCAGACCTGGCAGCCGATGCAGTCAGCCACCTGCACCGGAGCAAGCATCATCCAGTCGCGCAGGCCATACACACCAGGAATCGGAGTCTCGCGCTCGCTAAGTATTGCCGGCTCCCCTTCGCCGGCCGGGCGCGTCATGTCGAGGCAGCGGACCGGACAGAGGTCCATACAAATGCCGCAATTAATGCACGTCTGCTGGTTGACATGGAAACGATATGCCATGTCTCTACCTGCTCCTTTCCCCCCTTACGAGGCGAGCGCGGGGCGCATGCGCACCTGGATGGACCACCAAGAGCTTGCCCAGCGTGCCCGTGGTCGGCTCGTCCGGCGCTCTGCCGCCAAGCTGCCTCGTGTTGAATCACAGCGTGACGGGGAGAGGTCACGCCGCTGTCACCTTAGCCCCGCGATACGTCACAGCGCGGTCACAATATCAACCGCGCGCTTCTGTGACGTTGGCGCGGCGTTTCCTGACGTGGCCGTGAGGTGCGCGGGATAGACTGATGTGAAGGAGACAAAAGCAAGGAGGTAGAGAAGAGAAGGGAGTCGCCTATACCTGCCGCGAGCGCTCGCCTGGCGAGTTGACGTGCGCGTTGGATCCGCACGGCATCGTGATGGGCGGGGATAGTCGGAGAAGCCTGCGGGCATGGAGAGTCGCTGTAGTGAATTCTCAGGACGAAGCGGGCGCAGCCTGAGCGATTCGCGGCCCCTTCGAAGGAGCGATTGGTGATAGGAGGAGCAATGATGGCCGCAAGGATCGCGGCACACTCCTGTCGGGCAATAGCGTAGCGCTGGGATCTGGAGAGGACAGGTTCCGGCGCGTTTCGATGTTTCCCTGGGCGCATGTGCCTGTCTGGGCGTGCTCCGCATACCGCCACGGAAGTGCTTGTTAACTAATGGCGGGGCTCAGCGCCAACTTGTGACCGAGGCGTGATGCAACGGCGCGGGCTGAGACTGTCGTGAGACGGCGACCGGTCTACTCTTTGGATAACGCAGTCGCGATGAGGAGGCCGGAGCGCCACACGCAGTCGGTTGCCGGCCAGCTTGAGAGGTGGCACATGGGCACGACCAACATATCAGCGCAGGCCGCGCAAGCCGGAGAAGATGCCGCCGCGCCACCGGGCAAGCGCATCCAACAGCTAGAGGGCGCCCTGGCGCGCGTTACCGAACTCCTGCGGCAGACCCAGGAAGCCTGCATGGTCTGGGAGCAGACCTTCAGCTCGGTCTCCGAGCCGGTTGCGATCATCTCGGCGGACTATCGTGTGCTGCGCGCCAACGCCGCCTATCGGCGCTTGCTCGGCGACGAGATGCAATTGCGGGAGCGATCTGCCTGCTTCGACGCGGCCCCCGAGCCGTGCGAGGGTTGTCCGATGCCGCAGGCAGTGCTTTCGCGGCGTCCGGGCTACGTACGTCACACGCAGGTGGTCCGCGGCGCTACCCCCGCCGAAGACGAGCTGCGCACGCTGGAGCGTTGGACCTATCCTATCGTTAATCCTGACGGCACGGTGGATCGGGTGGTCGAGATCGCCAAGGATGTGACCGAGGAATCCCGGCTGCGCGAGGCCGTGGGCGCCGCGGAGTCGCTCCGCCAGGAGGATCGGCTCAAGGCCGAGCTGCTGGGCACCGTCAGCCACGAGCTGCGCAGCCCACTCGCGGCCATCCAGGGCTACGCCGAGACCCTCCTGCGCCATGAGAAGCGCCTGCCCGCCTCGGAGCGCCACGAGTTCCTGGCGGCTATTCAAGAGGCGGGCGACCGTCTGAGCACAATCGTGGATCGTTTGCTGGAGCTTTCAGAGCTCGACACCGGCACCTATCCCCTCCGGCTGGCGCCAGTGGATCTTGTGCGCACGGCGCGTGAGGCGCTAGCGGCCATTGAGGCCGCGCGGCTCGGCCAGCAACCTTCGCCGCCGCGGCTGGCGCTGCGCGTTGTGGATGAGGCGGGGCAACCGGTGGAGACGCTCGCTCTCGTCCTGGGCGATGCGCGCCTGCTGCGTGATCTGCTCGACCAGCTCCTCGAGAATGCCGTGAAGTACTCACCTGAGGGCGGCGCGATCACCGTCGGGCTACGTCCTGTGGTGGTGGCGGCGGGCCTCCCTTCCACCACCGCGCAGCCGTCTGCCGCGCCTATGCCCCACCAGGGCGCGCCCACTCGCATGATCGAGCTGACAGTCCAAGATCAGGGCATGGGCATTCCGGCGGAACATCTGCCGCTAGTCTTCGAGCGTTTCCACCAGGTTGACTCCGGCCTGACGCGCGAGACGAGCGGCATGGGCCTGGGTTTAGCCATCTGCAAGCGCATCGCAGAGCTTCACGCTGGCGCCATCTGGGCGGAGAGCACGCCTGGCGATGGCAGCGTCTTCCGTGTGCTACTGCCCATGGCGCTGGAGTCCGAGTGAGTGAGTGAGTGGGAGCGGACGCAGTGCAGAAAGGAGATAGCCCCATGCCGGCCCGCAAAGTCCATGTAGTGATTGCCGATGACGACCCCCGATTGTTGCGGCTGGTGGCGCGGACGCTGGAGCTGGAAGGCTATCAGCCCCTGGCGTTCGCCGATGGCCAACAGACACTGGACGCGCTCTGCCAGCAGATTCCCGATCTGCTGCTGCTGGACGTGATGATGCCCAAGTTAGACGGCTTCGCGCTCTGCCGGCGCGTGCGCGACTTCTCGACCGTACCGATCATTATGCTGACCGCTCGCGGCTCGGCCGATGACAAGATTCTGGCATTCGATGCTGGCGCCGACGACTATCTCACCAAACCCTTCAGCGTGGACGAGCTGCTGGCGCGCATTCGTGCTGTGCTGCGGCGGGCCGAGCTGACTGCGACCGAGCAGGTCGCCCACATTCAGGCGCCGGTGACGGTCGGCGACATGCATGTGGATTTTGGGCAGCACAGCGTCACCTTCCAGGGCCGCGCGCTTGCGCTCACGCCGATTGAGTACCGCTTGCTGGCGTATTTGGCCGAGAACGCTGGCCGAGTTGTCACGCAGGACTTGCTACTGGAGCGCGTCTGGGGACCTGAGTATCTGGGCGAGAGCCACCTGCTGCAGGTGAACATCAACCGGCTGCGCCACAAGCTGGAGGCCGATCCCGCGCATCCGCGCTACCTGCTCACCAAAGTCGGCATCGGCTACCTGCTCGCGGCGTATCCGCAGCCGAGCGCCCCGCCACCCTCCGATCTGATAGCGGCCCCGTCTGTGCGAGCGTGATGCCGGCGTGATAGGCAGCGGTAGACGTGTGAGGGGGGCGTGATGTGACGTGACTATGCTGCAAGCGAGGGCACTTCCGCCTCCTGCCGGTGCCGGCAGCGCGACGAGGCTGGTGGCACAGCGGGTGGAGCAGGGTAATGTGCGATGAGAAAGCGAGAGAGAACACGATGTACACCCACCTCCTGGTTCCACTGGATGGCTCTGAGCGTGCCGAACGCGCTGTGCCAGTGGCCGAGCGTATCGCGCGCACGACCGGCGGCCGTATCACGCTGTTGCAGGTCATCAATCTGCCGATGCCGCTCGGCGCCCCCTACGACGCGGCGGCACTGAGCGCGTACTCGTTCGAGCAGACCGAGGCGGAGGCGGCCTCCTATTTGGCGCGTGTCGCCGGATGGCCGTTGCTCAACGGCGTGCGCGTGGAGACGGAAGTGGTGACCGGCGCACCCGCCGCGACGGTTCTGGACATCGCGCGCGAGAAGCAGGCGGACCTGATCGTGATCTGCAGCCACGGCCGCACCGGCGCTACTCGCTGGATGCTGGGAAGCGTCGCCGAGCACATCGCGCGTCAATCCCTGGTACCGGTGCTGATCCTGCGCGAGCAGGGCGCAGTTCCTGCCCACCCGCATCCTGATCCGTTGCAGCCGATGCGCATCCTGGTGCCGCTGGATGGCTCGCTCTTTGCCGAGGCTGCCCTCGCGCCTGCTGCCCAGCTCATCCTGGCGCTCGCCGGACCTGAGCAGGCCGCGCTCCACCTCGCGCTAGCTCTGCCTCCGTACGAGATGGACCGTGAGAACGTCCCCAACACCCTCGCCCTTGACGGCGCGCGCGCCTATCTGATGCGCACGGCGGACCGCATGCGCGGCACGTATCCTCAATTGCGCGTCTCGTGGTCGGTGACATCGGATGTGGACGTGGCACAGGCGCTGCTACGTGTGGCGGAGACCGGCGATGAGGTTGGCACCGGTCCCGGCAGCACCAGCGACATGATCGCCATGGCCACCCACGGGCGGAGTGGCATCATCCGCTGGGCGCTCGGCAGCACCACTGAGCGGGTGCTCCACGGCACGAAGCTGCCGCTCTTGATCGTGCGGCCAGCCGCCGCTGCCCAGCAGGATGTTCCAGCCGTGCGGCCGACAGAGGCATCGCAGCCGCCACATGAAGTTGACGCGCCGTGGCCGGCCCTGTTCTAGCGCCAGGAGTCGCGTGATAGCGGCGGTTCATCCTGTGGGATGGCCTGAGATGGCGCCGCGTTCCGGCGGCGCCATCGTTGCGGTATGCGGGAGGAAGGTGGATCTCCAATGTTCGAGCGAATCATCGTTCCGTTAGATGGCAGCCGCTTCGCCGAGGCGGCGCTGGCGCCCGCCCGCGAGCTTGCTCGTGCGTTCAGCTCGCGCATCTTGCTTGTGCGCGCGGTGCCGCCGCACGGCCTGCCGAGTGTGATCCCGGGCCTGAGCACGGCCAATGGTGACGGCCGGCAGAGCGAGGTCGAGCGTGCCAACGACGCCGACGCGTACCTCCACACGGTCGCCGAGCATCTGACGCAAGATGGCTATGACGTTGATCTGGCGCTGGCGCTGGCGGCTCCCGGCACGGCCATTGCCCAGGCCGCCACGCTCTCGCATGCCGATTTGATCGTGATGGCGGCTCATCTGCGGTGGAAGGTACCTGCCTCGCCCGATACGAGCGCGGCGCTCGATGTGCTGGTCCATTCGCGCGTGCCGCTGTTGGCCTGGCGCGTCGGCGCGATGGAGGAGGCAGAGGGCGGCCCTGACGTTGACCACCGGCCGCCGCTGCTCGCGCGCGTTGAGTCGCCGCTGCTCGTGGCGCTGGACGGCTCGCCACTGGCGGAGACGGCGCTGCCGGTGGCCGAGACGCTGGCGCGTGCGTTTGGGCTCTACATCGTGCTGGTGCGGGCAGTGAGCCAGCCGAAGGAGCAGGCGGAGGCCCATCAGTATCTTCTCCGCGTTCAGGCCGAGCTGGACCAGCGTGGCGTCGCGGCGATCTCGAAGACCGCGACGGGCGACCCACTCAGCGTGATCGAGAATGCCTGGCGCGAGAACTATGGCAGCCTGGTCATGATGACCAGCCGCGGGCGACTCGGTCCGCACGGCACCTTCTTCGGCAGCCTGGCGGCGCGTGTGCTCGAAGAGGTGGAGGCGCCCGTGCTGGTGCTGCGCCCGCAACAGGACGCCGGCAGCGCTGATCTTCACGCCGCCTCGACGGAGAGCGCCGCGGCGGAGGGCGGGTCGGCGCCTATGTAGCGCGCGATACGCTGCGGGAGCGGAACGGGAGGACGCGCATGAGCACAACGAATGAGACGCGCGCGAGCGCGACGCCAAGCATCGCTCAGCTCTTCGACTTGAGCGGCAAGACCGCGATCGTCACCGGCGGGGCGCTCGGTATCGGCCAGGCCATCGCGCGGCGTCTGGCTGAGGCTGGCGCGGCCGTCGTCATCGCCGACATCAACATCGAGGCGGCCAGGGCGACCGCCGATGAGATTGAGGGCCGTGGTGGGGCGGGGGCCCTCGCGTTGCGCGCCGACGCCAGCCGTGTCGAGGACGCGCAGGCCACTGTTGGACAGGCGGTCGAGCGCTTCGGACGCCTGGATATCCTCGTGAACGACGCCGGGATCTTCCCCTTCACCCCCGTGCTGGAGCTGACCGAGGCGCAGTGGGACCGCGTGCTGGATCTCAACCTCAAGGGCGCGTTCTTCCACGCGCAGGCAGCGGCCAAGCAGATGATCGCACAGGGCAGCGGAGGCGCAATCGTCAACATCGCCTCGGTTGACGGCCTGCACCCCACCGGCGCTCTGGCACACTACGACGCCTCCAAGGCGGGCCTGATTATGGTCACCAAGTCGCTCGCCAAGGAGCTTGGCCCGCGTGGCATTCGCGTCAACGCCATCGCGCCGGGCGGCGTTCAGACGCCTGGCGCCACGGCGGCCACGGCCGCAGTCCCATCGGCCGCTGGCGAGCAGCTCAGCAACCCCATGGCGGGCATTCCGCTCGGCCGCATGGCCCAGCCCGACGAGATCGCCACCGTCGCGCTGTTCCTTGCCAGCCCCGCTGCCTCGTATATGACCGGCAGCCTGGTCGTGGCCGATGGTGGCTTGCTGCTGATGTAGTGGCGCACCACAAGCCAAACGGCAGGACCGCCTGATGAGGGGCGGTCCTGCCGCATATGGCCGGCTCGCTAGTCTATCCAATCACATCAGCATGGCGAACACTCGTCCTTTCGCGAGCTAGCGGCGCGCCCGAAAGAGGTCGAAGCTGAACACGACGTTCACCGCGATGGTGATGAGCGCCACCAGCAGGACGGCGAAGAGCCAGCCGCCGAAACCGGCCCCGAACACCTGTGCCGCGCCGATAGAGATCGCCATCATCAGCCAGAAGAACGCCAGCGACGAGATGGCCAGCGCCAACCTCTGACCAGCGGTGGGGGCGGCTGTAGCAGCGTGGACTGGCGGGAGAGAGGGCTGCCATCCGGCTGGGTAGATCGGTGCCGTGCGCATCATTGGCTGTCCCACTGGAGACTGCGCCGGCGCTGATGCCGGTGTCACTGGAGCTGGCGCAAGCGGCGCGGACATCGCTGGCTGCGGCGTGGCTGCTGGATCACGGTCGAGGATGGGGGATTGAGGCGACATACAGTAGTTGCTCCCTTCAGTTCAGTCGGTACCAGCTCTGCACCGGTAGCAGACCACGCGCGCCTCACATACACGGCACAGCTGTCCGGCCAATGCACACCGCTGAGTCACATGCGGCCGATCGCCGGCCGCATGCGTCGTCACGAAGCTGGTGTGGCGCGCCTGCCAGAAACGCATGACCGCCGGCCATCGTTCGATATCGCGTTGTCTTACGGTGGTGCGGTCAAGATTGCCCTAAACGCCGATCTCTTCCGCTAGCGAGAGCTCCGTCTCCACCATGGCGAAGGTGGCGTACGAATGCCGGCCGAGCGGCCCTGGATCGGCCGCGGCGAGCAGCAGCGCATCCTCCGCGCAGGCGCCGACCTCGGAGGCGAAGATCACCCTCACGGCGGAGGGACTGAGATAGAGCGCCGGCAGCGCGGAGATGAGGTCGCGTGCCGTCGCCACCGTGTGGCCGTCCTGCTCCAATGTCTCTCGTAGATGGCGAGCCACCGCAGAGTCGCCGGCGATGATGAGCACGTCCGACATCACGTCGCCCCTTTCCAGACGGAACTGCCTACCGAGCCGCCTGCCGAGTGCTGGCAGCGCGGGTCGCCTTCTGGCGCCCAGCGTACTCGCTCCCACTCACGCGCAGTTCACAACTGACGCCTCCGGTCCTCACGGCTGCATCACGCCGCGCTGGGTGGCCGCATGGTTGCCCGCTCCTTCGATACTCAGCCGTGGAGCATTGAGTCAATCGTGAGGCGGGCCATGGGCGCCGAGACGGCGCTGTGACGAGCAAACCGCAGGCTAGGAGGTGACCAGGCGCGGTCGTGGCGCAGACGCCCACCGGCACGCTTGGCCGCGAGGAGGCAGGTCATGACAGAGAGATGGACAACGATAGAAGGCAATGAGGCGGCGGCGAGCGTGGCCTACCGCCTGAGCGAGGTCATCGCAATCTATCCGATCACGCCCTCGACGGCGATGGGCGAGGCCGCAGACGCCTGGTCAGCCGCGGGCCGGCCGAACCTCTGGGGCACGGTGCCGACGGTGGTGGAGATGCAGTCGGAGGGCGGCGCGGCGGGTGCGATCCACGGCGCGTTGCAGCGGGGGGCGCTGGCGACGACCTTCACCGCCTCGCAGGGCCTGCTGCTGATGATCCCCAATATGTACAAGATCGCCGGCGAGCTGACACCCGTCGTCTTGCACGTCGCCGCGCGCTCCATCGCGGCGCAGGCGCTCTCGATCTTCGGCGATCACTCCGACGTGATGGCCGCGCGGGCGACCGGTTTCGCCATGCTTGCCTCCGGCTCCGTGCAGGAAGCGCACGACCTCGCGCTGGTCGCGCACGCCGCGTCGCTGGAGTCGCGCATCCCGTTCCTGCACTTCTTCGACGGCTTCCGCACGTCGCACGAGATCAACAAGATGCAGCCGCTCGACGACGACGATCTGCGCGCGCTGATCTCCGAGAGTGCGATCCAGGCCCACCGCGCCCGCGCGCTCTCGCCGGAGCATCCTGTCATCCGCGGCACGGCGCATAATCCCGACGTCGCTTTCCAGGCGCGCGAGACGGTCAATCCCTATTACCTGGCGTGCCCTACGATCGTCCAGCAGGCGATGGACCGGCTGGCCGCGCGCATCGGCCGGCAGTATCAGCTCTTTGAGTACGCCGGCGCACCCGATGCCGAGCGCGTGATCGTGGCGATGGGCTCGGGCGCCGAGACCGCCGCCGAGACGGCGCGCTATCTCGCCGCGCGCGGCGAGCGGGTGGGCGTCGTCACGGTGCGACTCTTCCGCCCGTTCTCCGTCGCTCACTTCGTGCAGGCGTTGCCGCCCACTGTGCGCTCGCTGGCTGTGCTAGATCGCACCAAGGAGCCCGGCAGCGCGGGCGAGCCGCTCTATCTGGACGTGGTGGCCGCGCTGGCGGAGCAGCCGCAGGATGCCGGCGCCGCGGCGCACCCCATGCCGCGCGTGATCGGCGGACGCTATGGCCTCTCCTCCAAAGAGTTCACGCCAGCGATGGTGAAAGCGATCTTCGACGAGCTGGCCGCCGAGCCGCCCAAGCGCCACTTCACGGTGGGCATCAGCGACGACGTGACGCGCACCAGCCTGGCCTACGATCCAGCCTTCTCGATTGAGTCTGATGACACCGTGCGCTGTGTCTTCTGGGGCCTCGGCTCCGACGGCACGGTGGGGGCGAACAAGAACTCGATCAAGATCATCGGCGAGCAGACGCCCAGCTACGCGCAGGGCTACTTCGTTTACGACTCCAAGAAGTCTGGCTCGCTCACCATCTCGCATCTGCGCTTCGGTCCGCGCCCGATTCGCGCGCCCTACCTCATCTCGGAGGCCAGCTTCGTCGCCTGCCATCAGTTCTCGCTGCTGGAGCGCTACGACGTGCTGCGCGAGGCCGCGCCAGCCGCGACCTTCCTGCTCAATAGTCCGCACGGCGCGGCGGAGGTCTGGGCGCGGCTGCCAGCGGACGTGCGGCAGATCATCCGCGAGCGGGGCTTGCGCTTCTACGTAATTGATGCCAGCCGGGTGGCACGCGAGAGCGGCATGCCGGGGCGCATCAATACGCTCATGCAGACCTGCTTCTTCGCGCTGAGCGGCGTGCTGCCGCGCGACGAGGCGATTGCCGCCATCAAGCAGGCGATTGCCAAGACGTATGGCAAGCGCGGCGAGGAGGTCGTCCGCCGCAATTCCGCAGCCGTGGACCAGGCGCTGGCGCACCTGGAGGAGGTGGCGGTGCCGCCACGCGAAGAAGTGGAACAGGCCGCGGCGGCCGCGCGAGTGGGCGCCGCCTCTGGCGAGCACGATGGCCGCGCTGCGCTGCCATGCGAGGCGCCGGCGTTCGTTCGCGACGTGCTGGGGCCGATGCTAGCCGGCGAGGGCGATATGCTGCCGGTCAGCGCGCTGCCCGACGACGGCACCTACCCCAGCGGCACCGCGCGCTGGGAGAAGCGCAATCTGGCCGACGAGATTCCTGTCTGGGACCCGGAGATCTGCATTCAGTGCGGCAAGTGCACGCTCGTCTGCCCGCACGCCGCGATCCGCATGAAGGTCTACGAGCCGGCAGCGCTGGCTGGCGCGCCAGAGGGTTTCGTCTCCACGCCCGCGCGCTTCAAGGAGTTCCCCGGCCAGAGTTATACGCTACAGGTGGCCCCAGAGGACTGCACGAGCTGCGGGCTGTGCGTCGAGGCGTGCCCGGTGAAGGACAAGCGCGCCGCCGGCCGCAAGGCGCTCAACATGGCGCCGCAGCCGCCGCTGCGCGAGCGCGAGCGCGCCAACTGGGCGTTCTTCTCCACGCGGCTGCCCGAGGTGGATACCAGCGCGCTCAATCTCGCCAGCATCAAGAACGCGCAGCTTGCCGAGCCGCTCTTCGAGTTCTCTGGTGCCTGCTCCGGCTGCGGCGAGACGCCCTATCTCAAGCTCCTCACGCAGCTCTTCGGCGATCACCTGCTGGTCGCCAACGCCACCGGCTGCTCCTCGATCTACGGCGGCAATCTGCCGACCACGCCGTGGGCTGCCAACCGCGCCGGACGCGGCCCAGCCTGGGCCAACTCGCTCTTCGAGGACAACGCCGAGTTTGGCCTCGGTATGCGTGTGACGCTCGACCAGCAGGAGGGCTTCGCGCGCGAGCTGGTCGAGCGCCTGGCGGCGGATGGCGTGGTCGGCGAGGCGCTGGCCGGCGAGTTGCTGGCCGCGGACCAGAGCACGGCGCCTGGCATCAACGCGCAGCGCGAGCGTGTCGGGCGGCTGAAGCAGCGACTCGAAAGGGCGCTGGCTAGCGAGCTGGCGCCGGAAGCGCGGACGGCCGCGCGCCAGTTACTCAGCCTGGCCGACGCGCTGGTGCGCACCAGCGTCTGGATCGTGGGCGGCGACGGCTGGGCGTATGATATCGGCTTCGGCGGGCTCGATCACGTGCTGGCCTCGGGCCGCAACGTGAAGGTGCTGGTGCTCGATACCGAGGTGTACTCCAACACCGGTGGGCAGGCCTCGAAGTCCACGCCGCGGGCGGCGGTCGCCAAGTTCGCGGCACGGGGCAAGGCCGTGCCGAAGAAAGACCTCGGTCTGCTGGCGATGGCCTATGGCAACATCTACGTCGCGCGCATCGCGATGGGCGCCAGCGACGCCCAGACGCTGCACGCGCTGCTGGAGGCCGAGGCTTACGACGGGCCGGCGCTGGTGATCGCCTACAGCCACTGCATCGCGCACGGCATTGACATGCGAAGAGGTCTGGACCAGCAGAAGCTGGCCGTGCAGTCCGGCTACTGGCCGCTCTACCGGTTCAATCCGACGCTGGCGGACGAGGGTCGCAATCCGCTGGTGCTCGACGCCAAGGAGCCGAGCGTGCCACTGGAGCAGTTTGCCTACAACGAGGTGCGCTATCGCGTGCTGCGGCAGGCCGACCCCGAGCGGGCGCGCGAGCTGATGGAGCTCGCGCAGGCCGACGTGCGACAGCGATGGAGCGAGTACCAGCAGCTTGCGGCAGCGCATCCAGCGGACGCCGCGGCGCGCGCGGACTCGCCAACTCCGGAGCCGGAGCCGGCGCCGTGACGCGCCCTGCCGGCCAGCAAGATAGACAGTTTGCTGGCCGGCTGCCCCAAGCTAGCCGAAAGGAGCTTTGTGCCATGCCGGATCTCGCCAGCACATACCTCGGCCTGCCGCTGCGCAATCCGCTGGTCGCCTCCGCCTCGCCGCTCTCGGAGTCGGTGGAGCGCGCGTGCCGGCTGGCAGACGCCGGCATAGCGGCGATCGTGATGTCGTCGCTCTTCGAGGAGCAGATCGCGCACGAAAGCCTCGAGCTCGATCATTACCTGCATGACAGCGCCCACACCCACGCCGAAAGCACGGGCTACTTCCCCGACTTCGAGCACTACGCCGTCGGCCCCCATCCCTATCTCGACCATCTGCGCCGGCTCAAGCAGGCCGTCTCGATCCCCATCATCGGCAGCTTGAACGGTGTTTCGACCGGCGGCTGGGTGGAGTACGCACGCAGGATCGAGGATGCCGGCGCCGACGCGCTAGAGCTCAACGTCTATTACCTGCCCGCCGATCCCGAGATGACCGGCGCGGAGATCGAGAGTGGCTATCTGGCGCTGGTGCACGATGTCTGCGACCAGGTGAGCATCCCAGTCGCGGTGAAGCTGACGCCGTTTTTCACGTCGCTGCCCAATATGGCGCGGCGGCTGACGCAGGCAGGAGCGGCGGGCCTGGTGCTCTTCAACCGCTTCTACCAGCCTGACTTCGACCTGGAGGCCTTGAGCGTTACGCCGCACCTGGAGCTGAGCACCTCGCGTGAGCTGCGGCTTCCGCTGCAGTGGATCGCCATGCTCTACGGCCGCGTCAATGCGGACCTCGCGCTGACTGGCGGCGTCCACAGTGGCACGGACGCACTGAAGGCGTTGATGGCGGGGGCCTCGGTAGCCATGCTGGCCTCCGAGCTGCTGGCACGGGGCACGAAGCGTGTGGCGGCGATCCTGCGGGAAATGACCACCTGGATGGAGGAGCACGAATACGCCTCGGTGGCACAGATGCGCGGCAGCATGAGCCTGCGCGGGCTGGCCGATCCGGCAGCCTTCGAGCGCGCCAACTACATGAAGGTTCTGCGGTCGTTCCGGCGTCTGCCGTAACGCCGCCAGACGAAAGGAGCATCCGTCATGTGCGAGAATCCGATCACGCGCGTCCACACTGGGCTGCCTGAGGGATACGTCTTGCAGCGCGGCCCGGGGCCTGCCTATCGCTGGTACGCGATGCGCACGACGCCGACCGAATACTGTCTGCCCGACCCCGACCACCCCGGCGCCGATCTCTGCTTCGCGACCGTCGAGGAAGGCCAAGCCTGGTTCGCCATGCAATATGGCCGGCGAGTGGATACTGGCCCCTCCCCCATGGTGGCGCCATGATTGGACACTGGCAGTGGGCTACAATCCGCGAACTGCAAGCGCGGACATGCGCGACCGGATGACGATGACCGGGGAGGGCGGCACGACATGAAGCGTCTGGCGGTGCTGACGAGTGGTGGCGATGCGCCCGGCATGAACGCGGCGATCCGTGCGGTGGTGCGCAGCGCCGCGGCGCGCGGGGTTGCGGTAGAAGGCGTGATGAACGGGTTCGCTGGGCTGGCCGCGGGCGAGTGTCAGCCGCTGGATGATCGCGCGGTCGGCGGCATCTTGCAGCGTGGTGGCACCATCCTCGGCACCCGGCGCTTCCCCTCTTTCTGCGACGTGGTGGTGCAAGAGGCGGTCGTCGAGCGGTTGCGTACGGCGAATATCGAGGGGCTGGTGGTGATTGGCGGCAACGGGTCGCAGCAGGGGGCGCTAGCGCTGCACCGCCTCGGCTTCCCGGTGATCGGCGTTGCCTCGACCATTGACAACGACCTCGCCGGCACGGAGGTGACGATTGGCGTGGATACCGCCCTCAACACCGCCACCACCTGCATAGATCGCCTGAAGGACACCGCCAGCTCGCATCACCGTGCCTTCATCGTCGAAGTCATGGGGCGCAATTCGGGCTACCTGGCGCTGATGTCGGCAGTGGCGGCGGGCGTTGAGATGGTCGTCGTGCCCGAGTTTCCGACCGACGCCGAAGCTGTGGCGGCCGATGTGGAGGCTACCTATGCGCGCGGCAAGGCCCACTACATCGCCGCCGTCGCCGAAGGTGCGCAGCTTTCGGCGCGCGCGCTCGCCGCGTATTTGCAGGAGCACCCCCGCGGCTTCGAGGCGCGGCTCACCGTGCTGGGCCATCTGCAGCGCGGCGGATCGCCGACCGTCCGCGACCGGCTGCTGGCAAGCCTGCTAAGCGTCGCGGCGGTCGAGGCTCTCCTGGGTGGTCACAGCGGCGAGGTGATCGGCTGGCGCCACGGCGAGCCTGCGGCTATTCCGATGGAGGTGGCTGTCGAGCCTTGCTGCAAGGTGACGCCGGAGCTGATGGAGCTGGCCGCCGTGCTTGCGCGCTGAAATGCGGTTGGTGGCGGACTATGCGCCGCGTGGCGAGCTTGGCCCGCATGGGACGCGACGAGTGGCGGCCCGCGCCTCGTGTGAAGTGCTCGCGACTCGCTCTGGATGAGCTGTGACGCGCCCGTGAGGCCGCGGCGGTATGACGTAAGGGGCGGACCGGCGGATTCGGCCGCCCCTATGGCTAGGGCGATGGTACATGGTGAGCACTCCTCCGCGTCCTGGATTCGACGCGACTGCCGCCGAGCGTGTGCCGGGCGCCTCAGCCGAGCACGCTCCTCTGCAGGGAGGCTGGCGTCGCGCGCTCGCCGGCACCCTGCGGCGCTATCCGCTCCCTGCCATCACGCTGGTGCTGTTGGTGCTGGCCGGTGTGCTGGCGCTCGTCGGGCGGGGCGATCTCGCCCAGTGGGCGCTGATCGCGGTCATCCTGGCCGGTGGGTTGCCGCTGCTGTGGGAGACGCTGCAACAGATTTGGGCGCGCGAGTTCGGTGTGGACCTGATCGCCATCCTCGCCATCGGTGGCTCGCTACTGCTTGGCGAGTACCTTGCGGGGGCGATCATCGTGCTGATGCTTTCTGGAGGTGTCGCGCTGGAGGCGTATGCGCTGCGGCGGGCGCGCAGCTCGCTCTCGGCGCTGGCTGAGCGCGCTCCACGTGAAGCGCACCTGCGGCGACCCGGCGAGGAGTCGCTGGTCAGCATCCCAGCGGACGCGGTCGAGCCTGGGATGGAGGTGGTCGTGCGGGCCGGTGAGCTGGTGCCGGTGGACGGCGTAGTGACCGGCGGCAGCGCAAGCGTCAGCGAGGCGGATCTCACCGGCGAGCCGTTGCCCGTGCGCAAGGAGCATGGCGATCTGGTCTATTCTGGCAGCCTGAGCCTGGATGGGGTGCTGGATGTGCGCGCGACGCGCCGCAGCGCCGAGAGTCAGTATGCGCAGATCGTGCGGCTGGTGGAAGCCGCTCAGCGGCGGAAGGCACCCATCCACCGGCTTGCCGACCGGTACGCGGTCTGGTTCACGCTGGTGACGCTCGCCCTGGCGGGGTTTGCGTGGGCGTGGTCGGGCAATAGCGTCTACGCGCTGGCGGTGCTGGTGGTGGCCACGCCCTGCCCACTGATCCTGGCGACGCCGATCGCTATCATGTCGGGCATTGATCGCGCGGCGCGTAGTGGCGTGATCCTCAAGAGCGGCGCGGCGATGGAACAGCTCGGCGAAGTGGATGCTGCCGTCTTCGACAAGACGGGCACTCTCACCCTCGGCACGCCGCAACTGCTTGAAGTGCGGCTCCTCTCCGGTGTATTCTCGCCGCCGCCGGACGCGGATCTCTATCTCCGTCTGGCGGCTTCGGTCGAGCAGTTCTCTGCGCATATCCTCGCGCGCGCGGTGGTCGCCGCGGCGAGCGAGCGTAAATGGCCGCTGCTGCCAGTGAGCGATTTCTCCGAGGTGGCCGGAAAAGGCGTCATGGCGTGCGTTGCGGCGCCCTCGGACGAAGGCGGCGAGCACGGGCGCGTTCAGCTCGCGATCGGCAACCGCACGTACATGCGGCTGCTGGGCATCTCACTGCCCCCCAATCTGCTCGAAGAGCGCGAGCGGCGCGCTGCCGAGGGGCAGATCTCCAGCCTCCTGGCGATGGACGGCCGCGTGGTGGGCCTGCTCGTCTTTGCCGATGTGCCGCGACCCCAGCTTGCCGAGTTGGGGCCGGCGCTACGGACGAGCGGCATCCGCGAGGTGGTGCTGCTGACGGGTGACGGCCCAGCGGCCGCCGAGCGCGTCGGACGCCTGGCGCGCGTGGATCGGGTGATTGCCCAGAGCCTGCCCGACGACAAGGTGCGAGAGGTCGCCGCGCTCGAAGCCGAAGGCCGGCGCGTGCTGATGGTGGGTGATGGCGTCAACGACGCGCCGGTGCTGGCTGCCGCGACTGTCGGCCTCGCCCTCGGCTCGCAGGGATTGACCGCCAGCACGGGCGTCGCCGATGGCGTGCTGCTCTCGTCCAACATCTTGCAGGTGGTGACGGTTGTGCGGCTGGGCCGGCATGTCTTGCGCGTCGCCAAGCAAGGGATCTGGGTCGGCATCGGACTCAGTCTGCTGGCGATGCTGTTCGCCGCGGCAGGGCTTATCCCGCCGACGGCGGGCGCGCTGCTGCAGGAGGGCATTGATGTCGTCGTCATTCTCAACGCGCTGCGCGCCGGCAAGCCGCCGTCTCTGCGGACCCAGCTCGACAAGGGGCACGAGCTCGAGCCAGCGTACGATCCGGCGCTGAGCGGGCTGGTGGGGATCAGCGAAGGATGAGAGCCCGCAAGATATCAAGGAGAACATGATGAACGTCGCATCTGAACCCACAGGCGCGATCAGGCATATTCTGGTGCCGCTCGATGGATCGGGGCTGGCTGAGGCTGCCATGCCGGTGGCCGTCACGCTGGCACGCGCAACCGGCGCCACCCTCGTACTAGCGCACGTGACCTCCAATTTGACCTGGGCGTTCGCCGCGGAGACCGGCCTCACGAGCGCCAAGGTGTATGATGATCTGCTCGCCGGGGAGGACGCGGCAGCCGCGGGCTATCTCATGCGGAGGCATGCCACACTGCCGCCGGATGTAGCGGCGGTGATGCTCCACGTCCGCGGCGACGTCGCGGTGAGACTCTTGACGCTCATCGAACAGCAGGCGATTGACCTGGTGGTGATGACCACCCATGGCTACACCGGTCTGCGCCGCTTCACGCTCGGCAGCGTGGCGGATCGCCTGGCGCGGGCGGGCGCGGCGCCGGTGTTGCTCTTGCGCAGCTTCGAGTCAGCGGCAGCCGCCGGCAGCCTGGAGCACGCGCTGATCCCGCTTGACGGCTCGGCCCATGCCGACTCGGCGCTGATCATCCTCGAGCCGCTGGTGGGGACGCTGGTCCGGCAGGTCACGCTCGTGCGGGTGATCGGTCCCAGCGAGAGCGACGCCGTCGCCGCCGAGGTCGAGGCCGCGCTGCACGCCGTGCGCGACCGGCTCCAGCAGGCGTGGGGCGAGCGCGGCTGCGCGGTGGATGTGAGCGTCCTACGCGGCCAGCCCGCGCAGGAGATCATCGGGCAGGCGGGGAAGCTTGGCGCCTTCATCGTGATGGCCACGCGTGGGCAGACGGGATGGACCCGCTGGACAATGGGTAGTGTGGCGGACCGGCTGCTGCAGGGAGCGACCGCGCCGCTGCTGCTCGTCAATCCGCGCTCGGCCGCCACCGCCCGGCTGGCCGCCCGCGAGCGCGAAGAGCAGCACGATCACGAGGACACACAACAGGCGCCGTTCTCGACTTGAGAAGCGCCGGAGTTGTGACGGGCTCGTGACGTATCGCCACCGGTCGTGATTCGGCTGCGAGGCCAGCTTGCTACACTTCCCATGAAGGCAATCAGACGATGCCCGTATGGGCCAAAAGGAGCAAGGGGAATGTACAAGCAGATCGTGGTGCCGCTAGATGGCTCGGAACAGGCAGAGGATGCGATGAGGGTCGCGGCGCGTATTGCGCGGCACGAGGGCGCGGCGATCACGCTGATGCAGGTCGTCACCGCCGAGGCGGCACGCGGCGGGGATGCGGTTCCGGTGCGAGTCGGCGAGCTGACCGAACGCGACGACCGGCGGTCCGCCGCGGAATACCTTCAGCGGACGGCGCAGGCGCCCGCGCTGAGGGGCGTGCCGACCGAGACAGTGGTGCGTGACGGCAGCCCTGCGGAACAGATCGAGGCCGAGGCTGTGCGCCGCGGCGCGGATCTGATTGTGCTCAGCCATCGTCAACATGGGCCGGCCGCGTCCTTCTTCTTGGGCAGTGTGGCGGATGCGCTGCTGCGCCACGCGCAGATCCCCATCCTGGTACTGGACTCCGATGACGCCGCTAGACTCGGCGGCGCGTCTACCGCTGCCGCGGCGCGGCCGGTGCGCGCGCTGGTGCCGCTCGACGGTTCGCGCCCCGCGGAGCAAGCGATTCCGCGCGCCATCGAGCTGCTGCGTGCGCTGGAGACCGGACGCGGCGCCACTATCCATCTGGCCTACGTGATGGATCCAAAGCGAGCTTTCAGGTATGACACGCCGGAGACCGCGGCCCTGCACCGTGCGCGCGCCTACCTCGAAACCACCGCCGAGCGCGTCGCTACTGACCCAGCCAACATCTCGATCACCGTGAG
>DASUBU010000028.1:0-4284 GCA_035763125.1 Ktedonobacterales bacterium | reverse complement strand
CCAGGCCGGCGTAGGCGCGCAATTGGCCGGGCGTGCGCGAGGTGGTGCGTATATCTACGATGCGCGTGCCAGCGGGATCGGCGCCCTTGCCGCTGGCAGCGGAGATGGGGCCGGGCGCGGCGGGTGGGAACGTGACAAAGGTGACGCGCTCGCTGGGCGCCAGTGGCTCGCCGCCATTCGCAAGCAGGCGCTGCTGGTCCGCCCAGAGATACGCGTCGGCCTGGATGCGCCGGTGCTCCTCGCCTTCGCGCCACGGACGGCGCGTCACCTTCCAGTCAACGATCGTGCGGCCCCATCCAGCGCGCTCGGTGATGGCATCCATGCGACCAGCGAAGGTGATCGTGGGATCATCGGGATGCGTGAAGGCGAATTCGACCTCAACCTCGACGGGGTTGACCTGGCGTGCCACCCGCTCGCTATAGGCAGCCAGTACCGCCGATCCCTGCGCCCGCAGCGCTGCCCGCTGCTGCTCGCCAAGCAGCTCATCGGGATCGTCCTCCGTCAGCCGGGCCGCGAGTGCCTGCTCAAACGTCTGATTCAGCGTTTCGAGTGTCGCCGGTGCGGCGCTTTCCTTGAGCCGGTCCGTGAGGTCGGCCTCGATAGCTTGATGGACGGCGTGGCCCAGGATCAGTGCCTCACTCGGCGCATGCGAGACTTCAGTGCGTTTAAGCAGCCACCAGCGACGCGGGCACTGCTGGAAGATCTCCACCTGGCTGTGGGACAGCGCAAGGCCCTCTAGGGCGGAGCTAGCGACCTGAGGCGCTTCTTCCGCATCCGCTTCGGTCGCCTCTAACTCCGTCGGAGACAGCACCTCGTCCTCACGCATCGTCCACATACTCCTGCCTGCTAACGGGACGCCTGCGCCCCTCACGGAACGGCCCACTCCACGTATGGCTCACCAGCCTCAGCCATGCATCCTTCCAGACAAGTATCCCACGCCGCGGGCCGCAAAGCCAAACGCCTGGGCGCTGCTGCCGTTGCTTCGCCTTCATCAACCGTCACACGCTGGACTCTACCATGGCAACCCAGACATGGCTGACTTCAAGCGTGCGGGCCAGCATGAGCGTGGCGCCTCCGCCGGCAATCTGCCACTCGGCATCGTCGGCCAGTGCGCCGGAGGAACGCCGCTCGACGATGGGCGGCAACACGCGGCCCGCGATCCCCGCCAGCTCGTAGTCCAGCGCGCCCGTCAGATCGAACAGGCTCAGCGCGTAACCGTCGAGCAGGTAGGCGTGCAGCGCCGCAAGCGCCCCCGCGGCTGCATCGGCGACCGCGCCGGTTGCGGGCGGCAGCGCCAGCACCGCGACGGGTAGGTGACGCATCGCGTACGCATTGGCACCAGCGTCCCACAGATTGGTGCCCGCACGTGCATGTCCGGCAGCGCGTAGCGCCACCTCGCTGCTATAGCGCACGATGCGCAGCGGAGGAGGGGCGGCAGCAGAGGCGGAGGAGAGCGCGCCGCCATCGAGCAGAGCGGCGATGCCCTCGGGACGATAGGAGATACCTTCACGGGCGCAGACCGCGGTCAGATAGGCCTCGCTAGCACGGTAGCTCTCGCGGGCCAGCCGCCAGCCCTCCGGGGTGAAGGCGTCGAGCAGCGCGCGCTTGGCCGAGAGGCGCGTATTGCCGGCAGCGCTCACCTCCCAGCACCATGCGCCGAGCGGATCACCGGCCGCGAAGAGTGGCAGCCCGCGCGAGACAGCATATTCGAACGAGCGCGCCGCGCCCGCCGCTCCAGCGGCGGTGAGGGCATCGGCCTCGCGCAGCACGGCGAGCAGCAGGCGCAGACGTTGCCGCTGCTCGGCGGGCAGGGCGGCCTCGAAGGTAGCCAGCTCGTCGCTATAGGCGCCCAGCTCGATGTCGCCGACGAGGCCATCCCAAACCAGGCTGGGGAATTGATAGCTGGTGTCGTCGTGATGGGCAATGAGAAAGGCCACAGCCAGGATCAGCGACGGATGAGCGGCAAAGAGGGGAACCCGCGCAAGGCGCTCGGTGGCCAGCGCGATACCGGCGGGTACGTGCTCGCGCCGATTCGGCGCCCAATCCGGCGCGTGGGCCGCGTAGCCAATGTCGTGCAGCAGCGTGGCAGTGGCGAGCACCAGCCATTCGCTGGGCATGAGCGCAGCGGGCAGCCGCGCCCGGATCGCCTCGACTCGGCGCAGCACGTCCTCGGCGTGCTCGACGCCATGGTAAGCGTCGGCGCGGCTGAACGCCTCTCGCAGCCACCCCCGCGCCTGCGCTAGCACGGCGTCGAGCAGGGCCGGCGTGGCAGGATCGGGTGCGCCAGGCGGTGGGAACAGCGTAAGAGAGGACGGCATCGCGCGGGTCTCCAGTATGAGTCGCCTCGCAGTTCCACTCGCCGTAATCCAACCGGCCAAAGAAGCAAGTCAGGCGAGGCATATGGCGGGCAAGCCAGGGGTATCTCGACAGCCAGTATACGCCGCGCTGGTACCCACCCGCTAGCCAAGATGGCGGCGCAAAGAGGCGAGGTGGCGTGTCGCACATACCGGTCGTTTGTAGAGCATACGCGGATTGCGAGAGACAGCGCGCCCGGTAGGTTGCGTGCGAGCGGCGGCGGCGCGAGATACACTATCATGAAGAGCTGAGCATACTGGCGAGAGGACACCATGGCGCACGATCTGACGGCTGAGCCGCCGCGCTTCGTCATCTTCGAGGGCGTGGACGGCTCGGGAAAGACGACGCTGGCGCGCGCACTGGCGGACTACTATCGTGAGCTGACGCCCGAAATGCCGCTCTATGCGGACAACTTCCCCGGCTCGCGGCCCGGCACGCTGGGCGAGTGGGTCTATCGCCTGCATCATGGCCGCGCGACCGATGCGCCGAGTCCGCGCGAGATCGCCCCGCCCGCGCTACAGCTCTTGCACGTCGCCGCGCACGTCGATCTGATCCTGACGCACATCGGCCCGACGCTGCGCGCTGGCGGCGGCGTCATCCTCGATCGCTACTGGTGGAGCACCTACGCCTACTCGCGCATGGTTCTGCCGCCGGAGAAGGTCTGGCCGATGGTCGGCGCCGAGCGGGTCTTCTGGGCCGAGCTGCCCGCTCCCGTGGCGGTCTATCTCACGCGCGAGGCGACGCTCAAGGCCGACGAGCTGGCGCCCACGGCGCATCGCGCGCTGGACGCGCACTACCGCGAGGTGATCGCCGCCGAGCGCCAGGCTGGCACGCCGGTGCATGTGCTGAGCAACGATACGACACTGGCCGATGTCTGGCATGCCCTGCTGGATGCGCTGGGGCTGCCGCCGCGCCCACTGCCCGCGACGGTGGCAAGCACCTAGCAGTGAGGAAGAGTGAGGTGGCCCACGTGCCTGATATCCTGACCGCCGAGCAGTTCCGCCGCGACCGGCTCGATCTCTTCTGGTGGTTCGTCTGCGAGCGCCAGACGATCTGGCACAAGCGCGTGGTCGAGCACCGCCCGCCGCCGTGGACCGATAACCTCGTCATGCAGCGCGAGCGCTTCACCAACATGTACCGCGAGCTCGATCCCGGCACGCAGTACGTCATCCGCGAGATACTGGAGCGCGACGCACCCAAGCCGGACAAGATCTTCAACGTCATGCTTTACCGGCTGATCGGCCGCGCCGAGACGCACGCCGCGGTCGGCTTCCAGTGGCTCGACCGCTTCGATCCGGCGGCGCTGGAGCGCGGCCTGAAGCGGCTGCGCGATGAGGAGGGCAAGCCGCCCTTCACCGCCGCCTATATGGTCAGCGCGTACGCCAGCATGGGCTCGCGCGACAAGATCGAGAACGTCGTCAAGCTCTTCACATTGCTGCACGCCAGCTTCGACGGCTTCTATGCGCGCATCGCGGCCGCCACACATCCCTCGCAGGTCTACACGATCCTCGCCTCGGCGCACGGCTTCGGCAATTTCCTGGCGTACCAGGTGCTCGTGGACCTGCTCTATCCGCTCGACGTGTACGACGGGCGCCCGCTGCTGCCCTTCTCGCACAACGACTGGTCGGCGGCCGGCCCCGGCGCGCGGCGCGGCATCCGCATGCTGCTGCGCGACGACGCGACGGATGCGCGCGGCAGCCGACCGGATGATCTGACGGTGATGCGCTGGCTGCGCGAGCACCAGCGGGCCGAGTTCACGCGGCTGGGGCTGGACTTTCCGTATCTGCGGGACACGAGCGGAATGGAGCGAGAGCTATCGCTCGCCAATATCCAAAACTGCCTGTGCGAGTTCCATAAGTTCGTCAAGATCGGCGAGGGGACCGGACGGGGCCGGCGCAAGTTCGCCGCGGAGGCAGCACGGACGCTGGC
>DASUBU010000027.1:0-13077 GCA_035763125.1 Ktedonobacterales bacterium | reverse complement strand
GTAGAGCAACAGCGGCGCAGTGACGGTGGTGAGCACGAAGAGCTGCAGCGTGTGCGCCGAGAAGAGGTAGTAGCGGCCGAGCGTATCCAGCGGCGTCAGCAGGCACAGTGCGAGCGTCAGCCAGCCCGCGAGATAGCAGCGAATGCGGCCAGGCGCGACCGGCGCGGCGCGGCTGCCCAGCCGGCGGCGCAGCGGGCCTATCGCGGCGAGGTAGCCGCCTAGCAGCAGCGCCAGGGCGAGCCAGACGAGCGGATCGAGGTTCCAGGCGGTGGGGGCGGGGCGCATCGTGCGAGCTTCTTCCAGTGGGCGCGGGCCAAGACGGCGGAAATGGCGGAGATCGCTCGTAGCGTAGCATAGCATCGCCCGCGGATGGGAACAAATCGGGAGGTACGCGGATTCAGCGTACGTGTGCTATCGTGTTGGGGTGGACAGGCGGGCGCGGGTGGACCGGGCGCTGCCGCTGACGACGCAGTTTCTGGAGTCGCTTCAATAATGGGAGGCAGAGATATGGCGCTCTCTGATAAAGGTCAGCAGCTCCGCTGCCGCGACGGCCACTTCGAGATGGCCTCCTTCGAGCTGGGCACACGCCCGGACGGTTTCTGGATGTGGGTGGCCTGTGAATTCGACGGGCACCGCGGAGGCCACTGGCTGCGGCCCGATTCGGGCAACCCCGCCCGGCTGAGCGTCACCTCGGAGCCCTACTGCTGGCCGAGCGCCGTCGAGGCCTATGCCGCGCGCGACCGCTGGGAAGTCCAGGACGTCTGAGTGGCCGCCGAGCAGCCGCCCGCACATCGTACGGCCTTAGGCCGCCCGCCGCTGCTGGTGATCGTGAGCGGTGCGCCCTGCACTGGCAAGACAACGCTCGCGGCGCGTCTGGCGGCCGATCTGCGCCTGCCGCTGATCGCCAAAGACACCGTCAAGGAGACGCTCTTCGACGCGCTGGGCTGGTCGGACCGTGAATGGTCGCGGCGGCTGGGTGGAGCGAGCGTGCGGCTGCTGTTCGTCTTCGCCGAGGCCGTGCTGCGTGCGGGGCGGCCGGCGGTGCTCGAATCGAACTTCTCGCGCGAGTGGGATACGCCGCACTTCGCCGCGCTGCGCGAGCGGGTCGCCTTCGAGCCGCTGCAAATCGTCTGCACGACCGAGCGCGAGACGCTGCTGGCCCGCTTCGCCGCGCGCTGGGTGGCCGGCGAGCGCCACCCTGGCCACGTCGAGGCCGCGCAACTGCCCGAGCTGGCCGCCGCGCTAGATGACGGCCGCTATGGGGCGCTGCCGATCGGCGGCGAGGCGCTCACGTTGGATACAACCGACTTCGCGGCTGTCATTTATGACGTGGTTCGCGCCGCCGTCGCCGGCCATCTTCGCCCATAAATCACAGTTTATGCTATGCATCACAAACCCATAGTGGACTTTGGCGGTCGGACCCGGTATACTGTCACCATCACGAGGACGACGCGGGGCGGCTTCCCGCGAAACGCCTCTGACGCGTAGGCGGCGCTGCTTGCCGGCTACCACATGGGCGGAGAGGCTGATTTCTCTTCCGTCACGCCGATCTTACGGAGCGGCTTTCCGTACGGCGGCGAGCGTATCAGGGGCGAGCACATGCTCGCCCCTTTCGCGTGTCCGCGCCAGGAACAGGAGGCGCGAGATCCGTTTGGCAGGGCCACGCAAGGGTTGATGGCACGCGGTGTGCGGCCGTATCAGGGATGGCGCGCCAGGCGAGACGAGCGGGATCCGCCCACCCTGGCCGGCGGCGCCGAAGCCGAATAACAAGGAAGGACACCGACGCCCTATGCCCATCAATTCGCCGATGGAGCTGTTCCTCGAAGAGCTTGCCGGCATGTATGATGCCGAGCATCGTCTGATTCCGATCTTGCAGGGGTTGGCGGGCGAAGCACAGAACAGCCAGAACAAGCAAGCTTACGAGCAGCATCTGCACGAGACCGAGCACCAGATCCAGAACCTCGCGCAGGTCTTCCAGATCCTCGGTCAGCAGCCACGGCGCCAGGCCTGCCTGGCGATCGAGGGCATCAAGCAGGAGCACGATACCTTCAAGAAGCAGAACCCAACGCCGCACATCCTGGAGGCGTTCGACCTGGGCGGCGCCGAGAAGACCGAGCACTATGAGATCGGCTCGTACCTCATGCTGATCCAGCAGTGCCAGCTGATGAACCAGCCGGAGTGCGTGCGGCTGCTGCAGCAGAACCTCCAACAAGAGCAGGCAATGGCCGAGCGGGTGCTGCATTTCGGCGATGTGGTGGGCCGCCAGTTGATTGCCCAGGCCGGCCAGATGTACGGCCAGGGCCAGGCGGTGCCGGGCGCCACGCCACCCGCGTAGCCAGACCTGACGCCGGGCTGACCCACCATCGCCCCGCAGGGCCACGAGCCGGGAGCGCCGTCGTGCCTCCCGGCTCGCTGTTTCTCCGCGATGTCGCGCGAGCGGCTACTGATGGACGGCGCGCTCGCCGTCCACCGCGCGCCGCTGCGTCAACAGCCTCACCGCAAGCCCCAGCATCAGCGCGACGATGAGCGCCACCAGTGCGGCGACGAGGCCCGGTGTGACCGCCATCCGGAAGACAATCCCCCAGCGCGCCCGCCGCGACACTGTTGGTGGCGAGCCACAGCGCCGACAATGTGCCTGAAGAGCGCACTGGGGTAGAGCATCGCGCCGTTCCTTTCCGCCGAATTGTGACGTGAGCCTGGCCACTTCGCAGCGACACACCGACACTTTTACGACATATCTCGTTATAACTCGATATGGCTATAGCGACAGCGGAGAAGTCCTGTCAAGGCTGGTGACTGGTGGACGAGGGGAGAGGCAAATCACCGACTGCATGTGAGCTCGATCACTGCTCCCGGACGCGCCAGAATCGCATACTGGCGGCGATTGACACAAGATGGCGGGTAACTTAGACTGGCCGCAATCCCCCAAGCAAGGGAACCGGAAGCAGCGGGCCACGAATCCCGCGTCGGAACGGAGCGCCAGGCCATGGAGACCGCTCGGGAGCACGCTGGGGAAACCCCTCGTCGCCGCAGAATCCGCATTCCCGTCGTACTCGCCTCGAATGTGCTCGTGCTCGCCTTCATCTTCTCGTGCTGCAATCCGCCGCCCCCGGCCGCGAACGCCTCGCTGACGATCTGCGCGCTGGATGCTGCCCGCGCCGCCGATTTCCCGGCCGACGCCTGCCAGAGCGGCGCCTTGCACGCCACCGGCAGCACGCAAGACTTCCGCATCACCGCGGTGGGGACTGACGGGAAGCCGGAGGCCAACGCGCACCTCACGATCACCGTCAAGGGCACGAATTCGCAGAGCGCCTCCGCAACCACCGACGCCGACGGCCAGGCTACCTTCCAGTATGCGGGGGCGGCGCAGGGCACCGACACCATCTCAGTGGCGGTCGAGGGCGGTACGAGTAAGCTGCAGCGGCCGGCCGTCATCCACTGGCTCACCCCGCATAGCGGCGCCGCCCATCCGTTGATTCTGGTGCATGGCATCCAAGAAGATGCGACCGACTTCGCCCACCAGTTCGATCCCTCCATCAGCGACTTTGATCAGGCCACCGACGCCAGCGAGCAGACCTGGACGCCGCTGATCGAAGGCCTCACCACACTCTACGACCGCCGCCACCTCAAAGCGTTCTGCTACGTAGACGATGTGGCGTGGGTGCATAGCGCCGGCGTCTGCCCCGCGGGCAGCTCGCAGCAGTGTGACCCCAACGTCGCGCGCGACCAGCCCAACGCCTGCATCAGCCAGAGCGCCATCACCCCCAACGGCGTCGCGCTGGCGCATGTCGTCCAGCAGCTCTCGGCCAGCGCCGGCAACAAGCCCGTTACGCTGGTGGCCTATAGCATGGGCGGCGCGGTGGTCCGCAATCTGCTGGCCGGCTGCCTCACGGCGCCGCGCGGCGCACCCAACCCTGACTGCTCGAGCGCCGATGCGCTGGTGGACAATGTGTTCTTCCTCGACGGCGCACAGCAGGGCTCGTGGCTGCTGCTCGTCAAAGCTGGCGCCGACGCCGCCACCATGGCCGGCGCCAACATCCCCGCGCTGGCCGACTCGCCCTTCCTCTCGGTGCTGCCGGTGATCGAGCCGCGCATCTACGGTTTCGTCAATCAAAAGCTCGGCCTTAATCTCAACGGCGGCGCCGAGCAGGACCTCACGCCGCAGAGCACCAACTACGTGAATCAGAACAGCGTCCTACCAGCCAGCAACGTCCAGATCTACACGTTCCATGGCGATGTGGAGGTCGGCATCAACGTGCGACTGCTTTCTTACACTATCCCCGCCTCGTCGTATCTGCCAATGGGCGATCTCGTCATGCTCGCCCAAAACGATGACCCGTTGGCGACGCCATTGTGGGGCGGGGGGACGCTCTGCGGCGGCTGCGGCAATCTCTCGGACTCTGGCTTCCACGCCAACGGCAACTTCCACGCCTGGGTGATGACGCAGCGCTACGCGATCAACATGGATGGGCTGGTGCCGCTGCTCTCGATCAGCGACATCGGCTCATCGCTCGATAGCGTGATCAATTCGCCAGTGACGCACCTCAACGTGACACAGCCAGTGACGCTGGCTCCTGGCACCGCCATCCAGATCCACGATGCCACCGGTCTGGCCGGCTCGGATACGACCGACATTCCGTACGAGATCCTGCTCGTGCTGATGCACGAAGACCACTTCATTTAGACGGCGGAGGTCAACCCATGCGACGCCATACCCCTCGCGCGGCGCGCCTGCGCCGCCTGCAGCCGCCCCGGCGCTCTCCCGCCCGACGGCCGCTACCCACGCGCCTCCGTTTCGGCCTGCGCTCCGCACTCTGGTGGGGACCTTCCGCACTCGCGCTGCTGGTGCTGGCGGTGGTCCTTTCGGGCGCCAGTGCGCCCACGCTTGCCTCCGATGCCGCCCATGCGCACGCCGCCCGTCCCTTCGCCGGGCGCGCCGTGCCGCCCGCGGCGCTGCCCGAGACTGCTCGCTGGCAGGACTTCACCGACAACACCGCGTACTCCGTCCACACGAAGTCAAGCGCCACTCCCAGCTTCTCGCGCGTGACCGGCAATCTCTTCACTTTCACCGCCCCCACCGGCGATCAGGTGCTTGGGGTGCTGCCGCTGGTGCGGCAAAACGATCTGTCCTACGTCCAGACAACGTCGGACACCCCGGCCATTCTGAGCGGCTGCGCGCGGGGCGTGTTGACTGTCAGCCAGCCATCGGTCGCCGCCTCGCGAGAGGGTGCGCCGGCCCGCGCGCCGGTCGAGTATGCGCTGCGCATGCACTTCGACCAGTATGGCCTGGTGGCGTACGCGGAGATCCTCTACGCGCCGGTGACCAATGAGCTCGCCGCCAGCGCGGTCTGCAAAGGCGCGGCCGAGACACCCGGCACGACGCATCTGCTGATGAGCGCGGGCTGCGACGCGACAAGCTGCACCTCGCCGCTGGATACCGCCGCGGCCGCGCCACCACAATACGAGGGCGCGCTGCTCGGGGCGATGAACAGCCGCAGCCAGGGAGCCTGGGAGGCAGTCTACAACCAGACCTCGCACCTCATCGCCAAGCAGTTCCGCGATGTGGGGCAATTCACGGCCATGATGAACAGCCTGGTTGACCACACCGGGCGCATGACCGCCGCCTCGGTCTCCGGGCCAGCGCCGCAGGTGCAGTTCGACGTGGCCGGCCAGGCGTACTACACGGTGGTCGAGCATGTGACCGTCGAGTACAACGGGAAGACGACCACCGAAGACTACACCTCGTATTACCTGCTCGAGAGCGGGAAGTGGGTATTCTGGTTCTCGCTGCCGCCAAGCTGAGATGCCTCACCCCCCGGCGCCCTCTCCCGTGCGAGGAAGGGGGAGCAGCGCATGCGTCTGCCGCCGGCCTCGCAGTGCCGCCGGTGGACAGGCTGCCGCGCGGACAGGTAGAATGCGGCACAGAGCACTCGAAAGAGCACTCGGAGGTAGTCCAGCCCAAGCCCAAAGTAGCGTAGAAAGGAGCCGGTGGTGCAGCAGGACGACTCGTCACGGCCAGAGGCCCACGCCCCGCGACACACCATGCCCGATGCGACAGGCCATCGCCGCATTGTCGCCGTCTATCCCGGCTCCTTCGATCCTGCCCATCGCGGTCATCTCGATATCGCCAAGCGCGCCGCCAAGCTGGTGGACGAGCTGATCGTGGCCGTCTACCAGACCCCTAACAAGCAATTGATGTTCTCAACCGACGAGCGGCTCGCCCTCTGGCGCGGAATGCTGGCCGAGGAGGATCTGCCCAACGTACGGGTCGAGCCGTTCGAGGGGCTGATCGTAGATTTCGCGCGCCGCATGGGGGGCCAGGCCATCGTGCGCGGCCTGCGGGCGGTGACCGATTTCGAGTCGGAGTTCCAGCAGGCGTTAATGAACCGCAAGCTGGCGCCCGAGATCGAGACACTGATGATCATCTCGTCGCTCTCGTCGCTCTTCGTCAGCTCCTCGCTGCTCAAAGAGGTCGCCCGTCTCGGCGGCGATCTGGACGGCATCGTGACGCCCAACGTCGCGCAGGCCATTCGGGCGAAGCTCGATGGGAAATGACGGCCCCGACGCCCCCGACGGGGCCGACGCGGCGATGCGTGAGTCTGCCCGGTCGCTGCCCGCCGATTTCGTGCTGACCGGCGCTAGCCGGCTGGTGACGCTGGCTCCTGGCATTGTGCCGGGCGCGCAGGGGCCGCTGGGCGTGGTGGAGCGTGGCGCGCTGGCCGCCCGTGCCGGCCGGATCGTGTGGGTCGGACCCGAGGACGAGCTAGCCGCGGCGGTAGACCTGGCCGCCGTGCCAACGGAGGCGCGGCTGGACGCCGGGGGGCGTGCGGTGCTGCCGGGCTTCGTGGATTCGCACACACACTTCGTCTTCGCCGGCGATCGCGCCGCCGAGTTTCAGGAGCGCCACGCTGGCGTCTCATACGAAGAGATCGCCGCGCGGGGCGGCGGCATCCTCAACACGGTGCGCGCTACGCGCGCCGCCACGGAAGACGAGCTGCGCGCGCTGGCCCGCGAGCGCCTGCGCGGCTTCGCGGCGCACGGCACCACGACGGTAGAGGGCAAGACCGGCTATGGCCTGGACGTGACCACCGAGGGACGCTGCCTGGATCTGATGACGGAGCTGGCCGCTCAGCCAGGGCTGCCGGCCGTCGTGCCCACGTTCCTGGGCGCGCACACGCTGCCGCCGGAGGCCCGCGGCTCGCCCCAGGCCCGCGCCGCGTACGTGGACCTCGTCTGCGAGCAGATGCTGCCGGAGTTCGCGGGTCGCGCCCGCTTCTGCGACGTCTTCTGCGAGGGCACCGCCTTCACCGTCGAGGAGGCCCGTCGCATCCTCACGCGCGCCCGGGACGCTGGTTACGCGCTGAAGCTGCACGCCAACCAGCTCGGCCCCACTGGTGGGGCAGCGCTGGCTGCTGAGTTGGGCGCCGTCTCGGCCGATCATCTGGATTTCGCCTCCGACGCGGAGCTGTTGGCGCTGCGCGGGGCCGGCGTGACGGCGACGCTGCTGCCGGGTTGCTCCTTCTCGCTCGGCACGCCCTATCCCTCCGGCCGCCGGCTGCTCGATCTGGGCCTTTCGGTGGCGCTGGCGACCGATTACAATCCGGGCACGTCGTACTGTGAAAGCATGCAGATGATGATCGCGCTGGCGGTCAGTGCGATGGGCATGACGCTGGACGAGGCGCTAGCGGCGGCCACACTGGGCGGCGCTCGCGCGCTGGGCATGCAAGACGATACTGGCAGCCTCAAGCCAGGCAAGCGCGCCGATCTGAGCGTGCTGCGCGGACCCGACGAGCGCGAGCTGGCCTACCATTTCGGCGTCAATCTCGTCGCGCGGACGGTTATCGCTGGCCAGCCCGTACAGCTCTGAACGTCACCCGAAGGACCTTCGGGACTGTTCAGTTGCGTGGGGTATGTTATACTGGTCACGCGGCGAGATCACCGCTCGGAAGGACACCGCCGGCACCGAGACGACATTCTGGGGGTGTGGGGCGAATATGGCGACATTCCAGATCGCGGGATCGGCCCTCAACACGACGGCCACCGCAACCACGACGGCGCCACTGGTTGTGCTGTTTGAGCGGGACGACACGATTGCCGTGCCGCTGCTCTCGCAGATTCGCCTCGCCCAGTACGACGTATGCGCCGCGCGCACGCCGGTCGAGCTCTTCGACACGCTCAGCAAGCAAGAGGTTGCGCTGGTGCTGGTGGATCTGGGCAACGCCACCGCGGGCCGGCGCGAGTTCTGGGTGGCGCTGGATGCCCAGCGCCGCGGCCAGTCCACACAGATCTTGACCTTCCGCTACACCCCACCTGGCAGCATCTTCGACACCGACTTCGAGCCGTCCGCGCGTGCGATCGCCGATATCGAGGTCAGCAGCGCCAATGAGTTTGAGCAGATGATCTCCGCCATCCGCCAGCGTGTCCCGCTGACCGGTGGCAGCCCGGCTCCGGCGCAGGGGCCGTTCGGCTCCGGCGCGCTGGGCCCGCTCCCGCAGCAGTCACCGTTCGCCAGCGCCTCGCCCTCCAATCCTTTCGCCACCTCCACGCCCTCCAATCCATTTGCCGGGCCGGCTGCCATGCCTTCCAACCCCTTCGCCGCGTCACCCGCCGCACCCGCTGGCTTCGTCGTCCCGCCGGCGCTCGGCTACTACAGTCCGCCGCCGGCCTCGCCGATCTCCGACCCGTTCGCTGCCTCGCCACCCTTCCCGCAGGCGGGTCTGGGCGCGCCGTGGAGTCCGCAGGCCCCCGTTCCGCCGCCGCCCGCTCTCGCTGCCTCAGCCAGTCCATTCGCCAATCCCGCCAGCGTCAACCCCTTCGCGCCTGCCGGCGCCGACGCTTCGCCTTTCGCTCCCGCCGTGAGTGCGCCTCCGGTCGCACCGAGTGCCGATGCCTCTCCCTTCGCACAGCCCTTGAGCGCCAATCCCTTCGCCGGCGAGGTGCCGGCGCCCGGCCCCACCGCACGAATGCCGGTCCCGCCCGCCAACCCGCGCTCTCCCGTCGCGCCAGCCTCACCCACTGCTGCACCGGCCGCCGGGCTCGGTGACTTCGAGCAGCGAGCGGCCAAGCTCAGCGAGATGTACGCCTCGCAGTTCGGCTTGCAGTCGCCAGCGGGCGCGCAAGGCTCGATGCCGGCACAGGCGCCGGCGGCGCCGTTAGGTGGCGCAAGCCCTGGAGGATGGGAGCAGACCGCCAGCTTTGGCGGCGCATTCAGCCAGAGTGACCCTGGCGGCTTGAGCTCGCTGCCCGCCTTCGGCGCCAGCGATCATCGGGGCGCACGTGAGCCCATCGCTGACGCCTGGACGCCCCCCGACGCCGACCCGGATATCCTCGCGGAGCTCGACGCCGAGCTCGACGGCCAGACCGGCGTGGTCCCCGAGATGGCCTACCGCCCCATCAGTGACCCCAGCGAGCGGATGCCCACGGTTGCCGTAAATCCCATTTCCTCCGCTCCCACTCCTGCCCCCGATCCTCTGCCACACGCTGCCGCAGACGACAACTGGCTCACCTCAGAGCCTGAGATCAGTCACGTGCCGACCAGTGTCGCGCTCCAGCCAACCAGCCCCGCGCCAGTCGTCTCGCGCCTACCCACTCTCCATAATGAGCCGGCCGAGCGCGCGCTTGGTAACGTGCTGGTGGAGGGCGCGCTGCTCTCGCCGGAGAAGCTCGACGCGCTGCGCGGCATCCAGCGGCTGCTGGCGGACGTCAATATGGACTTCCGGCTCGGCGAGCTGGCCCTGCACTTCCAGTTCCTCAGCCCTGACCAACTGCTCGCCGCTATGCTCGTCAGCCGCGGCCTCGTCAGTCCGCAACAGATCGCCGGCCTCGGCCGCGCCAAGCAGGATCTCGCCAGGAGCGGCATGGACTACGACCTGGAGCAGCTCCTCGTTAAGTTCCATATCTTGCCAGCCGAGCAGATCCATGCGCTGCGGGCCGAGCTGGGCTAGCGTCGCGGTTAGCTGGCCTGCGTGACGGCGATGTCATAGCTCCAGCTCGAAAGCAGCGTGGTGGTGGCTGCCCAATAGGCGACGTTGTCGTCGTTGTGGTTGGTGTCCGGATTTAGCCAGCCGGTGACCAGCAGCGGCGCGGGTGTATCCAGCGTGATCGTGACCGTCGGCGCGTTGGGATTCCATGACGACGTGCCGCCCTCCAGCTCGAACGTGCTGGCCGTCACAGGGGGATCGAGAATCCACTGGCCGGCGGGGAAGGCGTACACTTGCCCATCGGCGGTCACGTCCGAGGCATCCCAGGAGCTGGCGTCATCGTGCATGGAGGAGAACTGGACAGGCTTGAAGGCCTCCCAGGGATGGGTGTCAGATTCCAGTGTCACCGTCCCGTAGAGCGCCGCCGCAAGGTGTGCTGTCACCAGATTCGGCTGCGGCGGGGCGATCACCAGCCGCTCGACCACAGTGAGGCTGCCGATGGTCCCTGCGATCTGCACTACCAGCAGCGCGCCCAGCGTGTAGGTGCGCGCGCTGACTGGAGCGCCCTGGCAATAGTCACCGGGGCACGAAGGCGACCAGAACGACGGCATGAGAATGATGCTGGTGCCCCAGACCGAGGTAGGGCCAGAGACCAGTCGCAGGTAGCTGCTCGACAGGTCCAGCGTCCCGTACTGCGGGAAGTTCGTGCCGCTGCCGTAGTAGATCTGCAGCGCTCCGTTTGCGCGCACGACCAGCCACCCATTGCCGACGCCTTGCACCGTGCGCGGTCCGCCCGCCGCAGGCGCTGCCGGATGACCGCGTGCGGCGCTCGCCGCCGCAGGCGCCACCACTGCCCCCGTCATCATCAGGCACGCCAGTGCCAGAGCGAGGGCCGCCTTTGCCAAGCGCATGCGTCCGGCAGCACGCACGAACTTCATCACGCCCATTGCGCACCTCCCGCTCCTCTGCTCTCACCATCTCCCACCGCCTGTTAATCCACACTATACAACACCGTTGCCACGCTCGCCCGGTTCTATCTCCCAGCATGATCGACAGCGGACGCCATCAGTGCAAGAAGGCATGCGTGCGGCGCCACATAGGACCCGCATCGAGCAAGGTATTATGAGCAATGATGGGCGCTCAAGCGCGACGTCACCCTGATACATCACAACGCGACAAGCAACCGTTGACGACAGCGGCTGATCGGAGTAGCATGCGCGTAGTCACGATCATCTACAGTCGTCTGCCTTGTCGCTTGGAGGTGCCATTGTGGCAAACTACCGGATGAGCCATCTCGTCGCGCCTGGGGAGCCAGAGCCAGCGGACCAGCAGGGGCAGCACAGGGAAAAGATCAACGGCAAAGATTACAGGTCACAAGATGTGACACTGAACGAGCCGGGCTCGGGGACCGTAGACGTGCCATTGACGTGCCAGGCATGCGACAAGTCCGTGACGTTCCGCCTAGTGAGCGCGAGCACGGTGAAGGGGAAGGCGTTGCGCTCCAAGCTGCTGATGGTAGCCGCGCTGGGCGCCTTCTTCATCGTCGGGGCATCGTTCTTCCCCGATCTGATGCACCAGAGCTCGCTTTTCCTGACCATCGTCTTCATCGGTGTGGGGGTGATGCTGTTCCGTCCGGCAAGCCAATGGGTGCAGGCCGTCACGATGCTCAAGGAGAACAGCGCCAATCACGATCTCTTCCCGCCACGCACAACGCCTCCCGGCAGCTAGTGCTGCGGTGCTGTGCGTCTGCGCGGCGGCGCGAAGCATGCACCAGCGCGCCTCCCATAGTGTTGGGACGAGGCAGGCTGAAAGGCGCCGCCCATCGAACGGAGCCAGCCGGGACCGTGTTGCGGCGTGCTACACTGCTTGTAGGCCTGATTGCGCAGGCCGCGCCCGCCTGCCGGGCGACCGCCAGAAGGAGCAGCGCCGCATGTCCGCCCCCGCTTCCTACGCCGACGTTGATCGCTACATTGAGGAGTATCTGTCGGAGTCCCTCGAAGACCTCAAGCGGCTCGCCCGCATCCCCAGTATCTCCAGCCGCGGCGAGAGCATGGAGCCGGCCGCCGAGTTGGTCGCCGGGCTGTTGCGCGCCGCCGGCTTTGAGTCGCGTGTGATGCCCACCAGCGGCTTCCCCGTCGTCTATGCCGACTCCGGGGCGAGCGGTGAGGACTCCCGCACGCTCATCTGCTACAACCACTACGATGTGCAGCCGCCAGAGCCGCTGGATCTGTGGATCTCGCCGCCCTTCGAGCCAACCGAGCGCGATGGCCGTCTCTACGCCCGCGGCATCTCCGACGACAAGGGCCAGCTCGTCTCGCGGATCGCCGCCATGCGGGCCGTGCGCGCCGTCACCGGCGGACTGCCCCTGCGTGTCAAGTTCCTGGTCGAGGGCGAGGAGGAGATCAGCAGTCCGAGCCTGGAGCCGTTCGTCGAGCAGCAGCGTGATCTGCTGGCGGCCAACGCGTGCGTCTGGGAGTTCGGCGGTGTGGACTACGAGGGGCGGCCGGAGGTGGTATTGGGACTGCGCGGCATCTGCTACGTCGAGTTTCACGTCCGCACGCTCAGCCGCGACGCCCACTCCGGCGAAGCGCACAACCTGCCCAACGCGGCCTGGCGTCTGGTCTGGGCGCTGAATACGATCAAAGGGCCGGACGAGCGGATCAAGATTCCCGGCTTCTACGACACCGCCGCCCCGCCGACCGAGAGTGATCTGCGCCTGCTGGACGAGATGCCCTCGCTGGAGGAGCATGCCCGGCGCACCTACGACGTTCGCGAGTTCGCCGGCGGCCACACCGGCGATGCCTACAAGCGCGCGGTCTACAATCCCACCGCCAATATCGCCGGCTTCGGCTCCGGCTGGCAGGGCCAGGGCTCGAAGACCGTCACGCCGGCCGAGGCGCTGGCCAAGATGGACTTCCGGCTGGTACCCGGCCAGGACCCGCAGGACGTGCTGGCCAAGCTGCGCGCGCACCTGGATGCGCAGGGCTTCTCGGACGTGGAGGTGCGCTATCTGGGTGGCGAGCGTGCCGGCACCACGCCGCCAGAGGAGCCGTTCGTCCAGCTCACGGTGGAGACCGCCGCGCAGGTCTACGACCAGCCGGTGGTGGTGAAGCCGCTAATCGGCGGCTCGGGCCCGATGCACGCCTTCCGCGAGTTT
>DASUBU010000026.1:0-52586 GCA_035763125.1 Ktedonobacterales bacterium | reverse complement strand
CTGCCGCGACCCGATGCCCGAGGCGGCGGCGACCAGCGAGTTGATGAGGTTGACGCGCGTTATCCAGCTTCCCGTCGAGACCCACGCGGCGCTAAGCGTGTCGCCCGGCCAGCCCGAGACGTCGGGCGGGTCGAAGGGGATCTGGCCCATCGCCGCCAGCAGCGCCGTGAGACCCTTCGCATCGGTGGAGAGGCCCAGCCCGCGCACAGCGCCGACCGCAAACTCCAGTGGACTCTTGACGCGCGAGCGGTAGGTTTGCGGGCTGAGGAGCGCCGGCGACTTGAGCATCGCCTCGACCATCGCGCGGATACTGTGGTTGGAACGGTAGTACGCGTCGGCCAGCGGCTTGAGGTCGGCATCGCTGGGATTCTCGGCGACGAAGAAGCTCCACATGCGGTACGCCAGGTGCTTGCCGGTCGCCGGATGTGCGCAGACCAGCTTGACCACCTCGCTCAGCCCCATCTGTCCCGTGTGGCCCAGGAAGGTCACGCTGCCGTTGAAGTGCCGCGCCGGGATAAAGACACCCTTGCCGCCCTGGATCGCCCAGCCCGTGAGCGCCAGCGCTCCCTGATGCACGTCGTCCTGGGTGTAGTTGCCGACACCCATCGTGAAGAGCTCCATCAGCTCGCGAGCGTAGTTCTCGTTTGGCGAGCGGCCCGTGCTGCGATTGCCGTCCAGCCAGTGCAGCATCGCTGGATCGGTCGAGATCGCCGCGACAAGGTCGTCGAAGCGGCCCATCGCCTTCTGTCGCAGCAGGTTGTTCTGCTGGACCATCAGCGGGAAGCCGCGCTTGCCGCCGACCTTGGTGATGCTGCTGGTCAGCACGCCATGCCAGAAGAGCGTCAGCTTCTCTTCCAGTGGGCGCCGAGAGTAGATCATCCGTAGCACCCACCAACGCACCAGGCCGTCGGCCGTCGAGAGGTCGAGGTTGAGCGCGGCGATCTTCTGGTCGAGGTCGTCGTGGATATCGGTATAGTCCAGCAGACGGTCAATCGTGCCGGAGACGCCCGCGCTCAGGTAATCGCCGATGTCGGCCGGCGAGGGGCCGAAGCCGGCCCGCCGCAGCAGGTGGCTGATCTGCCCGGCGTCAGAGGCGAAGACGTTGGGGATGCCGGCCGCGCCACGCATCGAGAGGAAGAAGGTCAGGCCCGCGGCCGCCGCGCCCACACCCACCGCACCCGCACCTACGCCGATCAGAAGGTTGCGCCGCGAGACGCCGCGTTGTGGCTGTGGCGGCGTGCCTCCGGGATGCGGCGGGGACGCAGCGGGCGCCGCAATCGTGGGCGGCTGCCAGGAGGACGACGGCTCGCCGCTGGGACCGCTCGCCAGATGCACGGTGGGCGGCAGCGTCGGCACGTCGCCGGGCCACTGTCCGCGCCCGCCGGGCGAGCTGGCGCGACGGATCGCCCGGTCGGACGACTGAGTGGCCGTCGCATCAGCTTGCGGATCGTATGGCGGATGGTCGCTGCTCATCGCGTGCTCCACGGAGTGCGGTGCCGCTCATGGGGCGCGCGGCAGGCGAGCGGGCCGCTGTTGAGGGCATTGTGCGCCAGGCGGCTTAGGAATCGCTGAGCGCGAGATTAGAGCTCGCCGATAGTCTCCGCATATTGCCGCAGCCAAGCGCACGCTGACGGGACTTTCGGGTGGTCGCTGACGGCGATACGTCCGGCCGCTGAATTCTCGCGGCTGAGAGGTCTGCGCGGCATATAGTTGACAAAGGCAACAAGATGGTCTACAGTGGCAAACAAAAGCACCGAGGAAGAGAGCGAGCTCGTGGCAATGCCAGACGACAGACTCGATGGCCGCGTGCGCGCGGTCCGGCAATTCAATCGCAAGTTCACCCGGCAGATTGGCGTGCTGCGCGAAGGGCTGCTGCACACGCCGTATCCGCTGACCGAGGCCCGTATCATCTTCGAGCTGGCCCAGCGCGACGACCTGACCGCCACCGACCTCTGTCGCGAGCTGGGGCTGGACGCCGGCTACCTCAGCCGCATCCTGGCGCGGCTCGAACAGCAAGGCCTGCTGGAGAAGGTGCGCTCGGAGGCCGACGGACGCCAGCGCCTCCTGCGGCTGACGGCCGAGGGCCAGCACGCATTTCGCGTGCTGGATCAGCGCTCGCGCGACGAGGTGGCCGACATGCTGAGTGAGCTGAGCGAGCGCGACCAGCGCCGCCTGCTCGATGCGATGGAGACGATCGAAGGCGTCTTCGACAAGGGGCTCAAGTACGCCGAGCCGTTTGTCTTGCGTCCGCACGAGCCGGGCGATCTGGGGTGGGTAGTCCACCGGCACGGCGCGCTCTACGCGCGGGAGTACGACTGGGACGCGCAGTTCGAGGCGCTCGTGGCGCGGATCGTCGCCGATTTCATCACCACCTTCGATCCCGACCGCGACCGCTGCTGGATCGCCGAGATGGAGGGCGAGATCGTCGGCTCCGTCTTCGTCGTCCACGAGAGCGACACTGTCGCCAAGCTCCGGCTGCTGCTGGTCGAGCCGAAGGCGCGCGGCCTGGGTCTCGGCACGCGGCTCGTCGAGGAGTGCATCCGCTTCGCGCGACGCCGCGGCTATCGCACGCTGATGCTGTGGACCAACAGCGTGCTGGTGGAGGCACGCCATCTCTACGAGAAAGCCGGATTTCAACTGGTGGCGCAGGAGCCGCACCAGAGCTTCGGTCGCGATCTAATCGGGGAGACATGGGAGCTGCCGTTGGATACGGGTCCGGGGGATGAAGCACGCTGAGGTCGGTATCGCCCGACGTACGCCGGGCGAGCAGAGAAGGGGGATAGTTGACCATGCGCTACGAGCTGTTTCATCAGGATAGTTACCTCCGCGAGATGGATGCGACGGTAACGCGCGTGGAGGGTAATCGAGTTGTGCTCGACCAGACGGTGTTCTACGCACAGGGCGGGGGACAGCCGGCCGACCACGGGACGCTCGTGTGGCAGGGGGGCGAGGCGCGCGTGTTGGACGTGCGCAAAGTCCGTGGCGAGTCCGGTGGCGATGCGGTCTGGCACCAGCTCGACGGCGACGCTCCGGAGGTTGGCACGCCGGTACATGGCACGCTCGACTGGGAGCGCCGCTACGCTCTGATGCGCACCCACACGGCGACGCACATCCTCTGCGGCGTCATCTGGCGCGACTTCGGCGCGAAGGTGACGAGCAGCTCGATCGAGCCAGGCAAAGCCCACCAGGACTTCGAGCTGGAGCGCCTGACCGGCGATTTCGTGGCCGAGGTCGAGCGCCGCATCAACGAAGAGATGGCGGCCGACCGCGAGGTGCGCATCCGCTTTCTGCCGCGCACGGAAGCCTTTGCCATTCCCGACCTGATCCGCACGAAGATCAATCTGCTGCCGGAGGGCGTGGATCCCGTGCGGGTCTGCGAGATCGTCGGCCTCGATCTACAGGCCGATGGCGGCACGCACGTCGCGCGGACCCGCGAGGTCGGCCCGATTCGCGTGGTGGACTACCACAGCAAGGGCCGCATCAACAAGCGGCTGCGGCTGGCGCTCGACGCCTAGTCTTCCGGCTCAGGCGCGGTGACGCGCTCCACACGTCGGCGCGTTTGCGTCACGGCCTCGGCGCGGCCCTGCCACTCGGCGTGCGAGCGCGGGGTGGGCGCGGGCCGCCCGGATTCCGCCGCTTCCTCGTCCTCCACCTGTGCCAGCAGCAGCGCATCGGCGAACTCCGCAGGAGCCTCTGGTGCGCCTGCCAGCTCCGCCAGTCGCTCGGTCAGGCGCAGATAGAACTCAACCAGCACCCGCGCCGGGCCGCTGTGCGCGGCGATCTCGTCCAGCTCGCCCAGCAGTCGCTCGTACTCCTCGATCGCCGCCTGATGCTCGGCCAGCGCGAGACTCATCGGATCGTCGTCCGACGGAGGCTCGGCCTCGCGCTCTGGCGGGCCACCTCCCTCGCCGGCGCGCGTCTCTTGCAGCTTGCGCCGCTCCAGCAGCAGATAGCCCACCGCCTCGGATTCCAGCGCCCGCTGCCGCAGCATCCACGCCCGCGCCGCGCGGACGCGCATCCCCTCCGGCGCTCCCGGCGGCAGCTCCACCGCATCCGTTGCCCACGGGGAATTGGCCTCGGATGCCGCGTCGCTCGGCTCCTCCTCGTCTAGCTCGCCGGGCCGCTCCCAGCGCATCACCCCACCCTCAGAGACCCACCGGCCGCGCTCTCCTGCCGCCTCCGGCTGCTCGCCGCCGGCGGGTGTTCGCGTCCGTTCGCCATTCGCGCTCTCGTCGCCTGCGCGATCATCTGGCGCTGCCTCGCCCCAGGTGTTCCAGTCGAAGGCGTCCCAGCCGCCCCCGTTGTGATTGTCTTGCATCGTGCGTCTCCGTTCGCTGCCGCGATGGCGCCGCAATTCGCATTCCGTGACCGGCGCGGCGGGCGATGTATGCATCGCCCCTACAGACCATCCGACGGGCGCGGTGCGAGCGCCTGATTGTCCACGCCGCCCCGCCGGCTCCTTCGTCCAGCGCATGGAGCGAGGCAGGCCTCGCCGCTACAACCCTTCACGCCTCGTCGGGGCGTCTCGCGGACGCCCTCTCACGGGGCGGGGGGCTCACTCCCATTCGATGGTGGCGGGCGGCTTGCTCGTGATATCGTAGACGACCCGATTGACGCCGCGCACCTCGTTGACGATGCGGTTTGAGATGCGCGCCAGCACGTCGTACGGGATGCGCGCCCAATCGGCAGTCATGAAGTCGCCGGTGGTGACGGCGCGGATGGCGATGGTGTGCGCATAGGTGCGGCCGTCGCCCATCACGCCCACGCTCTGCACCGGCGTCAGCACGGCGAAGGCCTGGCCGATCGCGCGATAGAGTCCCGCCTGGCGCAGCTCCTCGATCAGAAGAGTATCCGCCGCGCGCAGCGTCGCCAGGCGCTGTGGCGTCACATCGCCGATCACGCGGATCGCCAGCCCCGGCCCTGGGAACGGATGCCGCCAGACCCAATCTTCGGGCAGGCCCAGCGTCTCGCCCACCTCGCGCACCTCGTCCTTGAAGAGGTAGCGTAGCGGCTCGATCAGCCTGAACGCCATCCCCTCTGGCAGCCCACCGACGTTGTGATGGGTCTTGATCTTCTGCGCGGCGCTGGCGTCGTGGCTGGTGCTCTCGATCACGTCCGGGTAAAGCGTGCCCTGCGCCAGGTACTCCACAGGAGCCTCAGCCGCCAGCCGCGCCGCCTCGCCCTCGAAGACGCGCACGAACTCCTCGCCGATGATGCGCCGCTTGGCCTCGGGATCGGTCACGCCCGCCAGACGTGAGAGGAATCGCTCGCTGGCGTCTACCGCCACCAGCGGAATGCCCAGGTGTGCGCGAAACGTCTCGACCACCTGCTCCGGCTCGCCAGCCCGCATGCAGCCGGTATCCACGAAGATGCAGGTCAGCCGGTCGCCGATCGCCCGGTGGACCAGCAGCGCCGCCACCGCCGAGTCTACGCCGCCCGAAAGCCCGCAGATCACGCGTCCCTCTGGCCCGACCTGCGCGCGGATACGCTCCACTGCCTCGTCAATGAACGCGCCGGACGTCCAGGTCGGCTGGCAGCCGCAGACGCCGAAGAGGAAGTTCTCCAGCATACGCTTGCCCTGCGGCGTGTGGCTGACCTCGGGATGGAACTGGATACCGATGCGGCCGCGGCCGTCACTCATCGCCGCCAGCGTGCCCGAGCCTGAGCGCGCGACCGGCGCGAAGCCCGGCGGCAGCGCGCCGACGCTATCGCCGTGGCTCATCCAGACCGGAACGCCGGCCTCAGCGCCCTCCAGTCCGGCAAAGAGCGCGTCCGGTGCGTGGATTCCACTGGACGCCTCGGCTCCCTCCGCCGCTACGCGAATCTCAGCCGGGCCATACTCGCGGAGGCCAGTATGCGGCTCGACACGGCCGCCAAGCTGATTGGCGAGCAGGTGCATGCCATAGCAGATGCCCAGCACAGGCAGCTCGCTCTCCAGGATCGCCTGGTCTACCCGCCGCGCGCCTTCGTCATAGACGCTATCCGGCCCACCGGAGAGAATGACACCCTTCGCGCCGAGCTGACGCAGCGTGTCCAGCGAGGTGTCGGCGGGCAGCAGCTCGCAATACACATGACACTCGCGCACCCGGCGGGCGATCAGCCGGCTGTACTGCGAGCCGTAGTCGAGGATGGCGATCATCTCGCGGGCGGTGGGGAAAGATGATGGCTGGCCGGCGACACCGGTCTCCATCTGTGGGGCGTCAGCGTCGGTGGTGGCGGTGGTAGAGTGCATCGGCAGGCACCTCGTGCGGCGGTGAGGCTGCGCGGGGCAGCGGGCGGCGGGGGCGGACTGTCACTCGTATTATACTCCGCCGCATGGGCTGAATGCGCCGCCATCACGCCAGACATCTCGGGCGCACGCTGGCGGCTATCTTTGGCTAGCGAACACTTCGGCTCAATCGCTGGCGAGCCAATTGGAGAGCTTCGATGGAGCGCCGGCGCTCCGCATCCTCATCAGCGGCACGCTCCGTCCAGAAGGGATCGCGCCAGAACGAGTGCACGATGGATGGTTCCGCGATCTCTATGTCAGTCTGCTGTGGCTGGCCAGTCGGATCGAGAGGCCAGAACTCAAGCAGTACCGAAGCATTCTGCTTGACCATGCAGAACGCACGGCACAGCTCCGCCTCGGAATCGTCGAGCAAGATGAGCTGATAGCGGGGGTTCATCATCAGACGTGCGAGCAAGTGCTTAAGGTGTCGCTCGATGTTGGTTTTGTCCATATGGACGGGTTTGGCGGCAAGCTGAAGGAGTGCGTCATCGGATGAATAGACGCCGGTCTCAATGTATGCGCTGATGGCAGTGCGTGGACAGAAGTCTCGCACCCGATATGTCGTCAAGGTCTGCGCCACTGCCTGCGCGCGTGCCATACGGTTCGCCAAGATGTGCTGGATGCGCGCCACATCTACGCCGCCCTGCGCCATGATCGTACGCGCGCGCCATTCGTGCGAGGCAATCGGCACCGTGCTCTCGCTCAGTCCGTTCATCAGCAGATAACGGCTTCCAGGCGCCTGCTCGGCGCGCGTGATGGCCTCGGCAAAACCACTAGATGGTCGCGGCCAGACACCTTTGTAGACCGGTGTACCAGCCTCACGCAGCTTCAACGCAGCGGCATAGAGCTCATCAAAGCGCTCGCCGGGCGGCTCCAGCCGCGCGATAGTCGCGGTTGCACTTTCGGCTGCCTCGATCTCAAGAGCGCCCTGCCCCGGCACCAGCACACACTCGTCCGGCATGCCCCCTTGATCGAGCTGCGAGACGATGATTGGTATGTAGAGCGCGCGGGCATTGGTCGTGCCGAGCAGCGCGCGAATGTAGTCAACGATGCCAGGAGCCTTGGCGATATGGCGCGAAAGACGCACCAGGTGCACGATTGTGCGTCCGGATTCGATCACCGCGCTGAGCGCCGCCTGCCAACCTGCGCGCAGGTGTGGCACCGACGTAAAGAGGTCAGTATCTCGCAGCCAGGTGACGATAATTGGGTCGGTGGCCGGTGTGCTTGACGCGGCCGCCTGCCGCACGAGGCGAATCGCGGCCGCCGCGGCTGACGCCGGGCCAACCTCGATCCCCCAACCGGCGCCGCGACGCGCCTCAGCAGAGCCACTCGCCACCGGCGGCGCTGGCACCGCCGTGGTGGATGCTTGCGCTACTTGGCGATCGTCGGCGAGTGTGCGCAGCAGTGCCGGGACGACGGCGTTGGTGGAGGAAGAGGGTGCGCCGGCGGGGAGCGGCGCCGTGTGTCCAGCCAAGAGTGTCTGCAAGTCCGATTCAACCTGCTCGACAACCCGGCGCGAGATGACGTCAATAAGCTCACCTGCGTGCTGCGCCATCAGGTGTGGCGCCACGGAGGTCTCGGTCGCATGGATATGCGGCGTGTCAAGGGCGTCAACGCGCGCGCCGTCGGCAACAGCGGCCGCAGGCAGCCTCGTGGTAGCGCTTTCGCCATCCTGACGGGCCATCTTAGCGGCTAGTGTCTGGTGCATCACCACCGCGAGCTGATCGCTGCTGACGCTAAGCGCATCCGCCAGCCGACCCAACTGGCGCTGGCCCAGTCGCGTGATATGCCCGTGCTCGATCTTCGACAGATAACTCCGCCCGCTTGAGTGCAAGCCCGCGCGCTGAGCGAGGTCGGTCAGTGACAGCCCTTGCTTCCGGCGCAGGGCCCGAATGGTCGCGCCGAGCGGACTGGTCGGCAGCGCTGCCGAGCCAATCTCTTGCTCTTTACGCCCTCTAGCCGCCATGTGTTTCTCCAGATACACTTCGAGAGGAGAGGCTGATATATCGGTCGTGGCAACAAATCTTACAACGAAGTATACGACGGCCAGGCCGCTGAAACTCACATCAACGCCAATTCCATGCAGAATCTCTTGACGGTAGCCAATTCTTGCTATCGCGTTCGAATCGGACCGGCATACCCTTGTTGTTAGGCAAGCCGTGTGTTTACAATGTGGATGCAGTACACGCTTCAGGCATCAATTAGGTTGTCATCGTTATCTGGCGGCCACGGCCCCCAACGTTGCGGTAGTTCGTCCTGTCTCATTACGCGGTTCGCGTAGAGCGCTGGGGGCTGCAGATGCCGAAGTACTTCCTCGATGCGATGGTGATGCTGGTGGAGAGCGATGACTTCCTTCGCTGGCATCTGGAGGCATGGCTGCGCGAGCACGGCTGTCGCGTCGCACCCTTCGCCAGGGGCCAAGACGCGTTTGCTTTCTTCGGCACGACCGCCGAGCGTATTGACTTCTTGCACTCCAATGCGTTCCTCGACGATGGGCCGATGCTCCCCTTGCTCTTGGCACGAGCTGGCAAACAGGTGCAGCGCCCGTCACACGTCCTGCTGTGGAGTCCGGAGGAGATGCTCAATGTCTGGGAGTACAGAGAGTTCTTGCTCGACATTGGGGCTCATGTGTTTCAGCTTCCGCTCAATCAAGACCTTATGCTCGATGTGATGACAGCCGACCTTGCCAGCGATCGCCCTCACCAGGCTCGTGCCTCCCGTCAGCGGCATTCTCTCAACTGCGATTTGGCGCAACGCGCCTGGCGCAAGCGTGTCGCGCGCGGTCGCCGGGAAGCCCTGCGCTGGCGGCAGCGCCGTATGCTCTAGACCAACTTACTCCCTAGTGTCGCCCATTAGCGTCACGTCTGCTACACTTCTCGCCAAGCCCGACAGTTCCGCGGGTCGCTCGTTGGCGGGTTAATGCGAGGCCGATACTCCACCACATTTGCGGTGTTGTCATGCACTACCGTGATGGCGAGGACCCTCCGTGCGCTGGCACTTCGAGTGCCACGAACGCCCATGGCACCTATCCAGACCACCGGCCTACGACGAGCTAGTGCCGTGACCGGAATCCTTTGCGTGACTTGACGGTTATCGGCTGAGCAGCCGGTGGTGGGGGCAGATCGCTGATTAGGTCGCGCCCCGCCCGTCGCGCTACCGCGGTTCTCTATCGACACCGTGGTATGCTGCCCAAGTTGCACCGCTTGGAGCGTACGGCAGCGCTCAAGAGAGAGGGGTCAGGTGACAATGCAGGTGTCAGAGGTCCCGCGTGCAATGGCTGCGGCCATGTCGATCGCCGCATCCCTTGGCCTGAGCGTCGACGACGCGATCGTGCTTCAGGACTCGGACAAGCTCACGCTGCGTCTGCTGCCGTGTGACGTACTTGCCCGGGTGGCGCCTGGTACGGCGCCTGCAGCACTGCAGTGTGCACAGTTCGAAGTCGCGCTTGCACAGCGGCTCATCGCATCCGGGTGTCCTGTGGCTGCTCTTGAGCCTCGAGTGGACCCACGAGCCTATGAGCGTGACGGCTTCGCGGTCACACTGTGGACCTACTACGAACCGGCGACACCTCAAGAGATCTCACCAGCCGACTACGCCCGTGCGCTTGGGCGCTTGCATGCCGGAATGCGCACGCTCGATATCTCCAACCTCGCTATCCCTACGCCGCACTTCACGGATCGGGTGGAGGAGGCGCAACAACTCGTGGCGAGCCGCGACCTCACGCCGGCGCTGACCAACGCCGACCGGGAACTCCTCGGCGACACGCTACAAAGCCTGCGACGAGTGATCGTCGAATGTGGCGCCGCTGAGCAGATCCTCCATGGTGAGCCGCACCCGGGCAACGTGCTCACCACGAAGAATGGGCTGCTCTTCATAGACCTCGAGACGTGCTGCCGTGGGCCGATCGAATTCGACCTTGCCCATGCGCCCGAAGACGTCAGCGAGCACTATCCGGGTGTCAATCACGACCTGCTGCGCGAGTGCCGAATCCTCGTGCTGGCGATGATCACCACGTGGCGCTGGGATCGAGACGACCACTTCCCGAATGGGCGCCAGCTGGGCACAGAGTGGCTCAGCCAGCTCCGCGCAGCGCTCGATCGCAAGCGGCCGGATACCCATGGCTGATCGCGGGCCTTTGCGGTCGTAGTCGGCTGGCTGTCGATGGCGGAATCAACTGTGATGCCAGCCTTGGCCGGTCGTGGGCGAGATCCAGTCGCACCTGTCGACGGTGCTCCGTCAGGCGCCGTTGGCCCTGGAGGTCCACCACTTGGCGGTGTTGGTCGCGCATCCTATGCGCGTGAGCGTCGGCGTCGGATCAGGAGGTGGTGATGGCGCGGGAGGGTCTGCGGGTTCGGGAGGTTTCTGAAGTGGAGGAGGTGGTCGATGACCCCTCCCATGAGAGCCTCCGGGTTCTGCTTCGTGAGGAGGAGGTGTCCTTTCAAGCCATAGAGACCTGGAAGGTTTCGACCGACCTGGACTTCGAGGCGAAGAAGAACCGGGTGTTGGAGCTGTACGACATCGCCGAAGGGAAGGCGATTCCCGGCCCGGGGGACCCGACGGTGGTGTTCTCCATGGACGAGTTCGGCCCGCTCAACTTGCAGCCACGCCCAGGTCGCCAGTGGGCGCCGGTCGTTCGGCGCAACAAGAAGGGTTCTACCGATGATCCGAGGCTGCGCCAGCAGCGGGCCACCTACACGCGCACCCAGGGAGTCCGGCACCTGTACGGTGCGTTGGACACGAACCGAGACCGTCTCCACGGGCACGTGAAGACGACGAAGAACCGGACCACGTTCCTGGAGTTCTGCCGCTATCTGCGCAGCCTGTATCCGCCCGAGGTGCGCATCGCCATCGTCATGGACAACTACAGCCCTCACTTGTCGACCAAGAAAGACATCCGGGTCGGGGAGTGGGCGGCGGCTAACAACCTGGAGTTGGCCTACGTGCCGACCAATGCCAGCTTCCTCAACCGGATCGAGTGTCACTTTGCCGCTCTGCGTTACTTCGCCCTCAACGGCACTGACCCCGCTCCCACGAGGAGCAGAACTCGATGATCCGCCGCTACATTGCCTGGCGGAACCGGCACGCAGACGACGAAGGACTTTGTACAGTTTCAAAGCGCGCAAAGGTTGCCTGATGCGGCACTAGCACGTGATGACGCGCTTCGCCGCCTGGTGCCCGGGTGAGGAGGCATAGCCGTGATCGAATCGCCCGCTGCTCCCTCACGGATGCCAGCCAGCATGCGCTGGCACCGGCTCTGGATGCGGTTCCGACGGCTACCGCCCGTCACGGCGGCGTTCGAGACGGCGCTGATCGTGCTCGGCGTGGTCGCGCTGCTCGTGCTGCTGCCGCACCACGTGGATAAGGACGGCTACGACCGCTACCAGGCGCTCTCGGCGCTGCTCGGCCACGGTCGCATCCTGGACACGAAGTATTCGCTGATCGGCCCGCTCTTCTCCGCGCCGCTGTGGTACGCCGGCCGTGCGCTCGGCCTGCCCTACGATGGCGTCGGCGTCTACAACTGGCTCGTCTTCGCCGTTGGGCTGGCCTGCCTCTACGCGCTGCTCAAGGACCGCATGGATCGCCGGACGCTGCGCGCTTTCCTGTTGCTGCTGATCGCCGGCTCGATGTTCCCCAACCATCTCACCAACTACTTTGGCGAGGTCTTCACGGCGATGGCCGTCGGCGTGGGGCTGATCGCCGCGCAGGTAGGCCGCCCCCGCCTTGGCTGGGCGGCCGTGGCGCTCGGCGTCGCCAATATGCCCGCCGCGCTGCCCGCGCTGGCGCTCGTCGTGCTCGTCCGCATCGTGCAGACGCACCGGCCGCGTTACAGTCTGGTCGTCGTGCTCGCCCTCGCGCTGATTGGCGCCGAGAACTGGATTCGGCGCGGCAGCCCGCTCGCCACGAACTATGAGAACGGCTTCACCGAGCCGTTCCTGATCGGCCTGCTCTCGATTCTTTTCTCCTTCGGCAAGGGGTTGCTGTTCTTCGCGCCGGGGCTGCTGCTGCCGGTGCGCGGCGTGCTCGCCGGGTTGGCGGAGGGCACCCGGCGGCTGCTCGGCACGACGCATCTGCTGTGGGTGGTCTTCCTCGGCGGGCTGGTGCTGGTGTATGCGCGCTGGTGGGCCTGGTATGGCGGCTGGTTCTGGGGGCCACGCTTCTTCCTGATCGCGGGCCTCCCCGCCTGCCTGGCGCTCGCGCTGCGGTTGCGTCCGGCGCGGTGGCCGTCGCTGCTGGGTGACATCGCCACGCTGGGCGCGCTGACGCTTTCGGTCTGGGTGGGCATCAACGGCGCGGTCTACGACCAGAACACGCTCTTCGATATCTGCCATCGCGACAACTACGCCTACGAGTTCTACTGCCATTACCTGCCGGGCTACAGCGTGCTCTGGAGGCCGTTCACCGTGCCCGACCCGATTGACTGGCACGGCGCGCTCTTCATCGTCTACGCCGCCGTCGTCTTCGTGTATCTGGCGGCGCCGGTCGCGCGCCGCATCGCCAGTGAGCTGTACGGCTGGCTGCGCCTGCTGGTGCCCATTACTGGCTCAGCGAGCGCAGGAAGCCGCGTACCTCGGCATTGAACAAATCCGGCGCATCCACGTTGCTTTGATGTCCCACGCCGGGCATGGCCACCAGCTTCGAGCCTGGGATGTGGGCATGGAGGTCCTCGGCCACGTGCAGCGGGGACCGCTTGTCGGCGCTGCCGTAGAGCAGCAGTGTCGGCACCGAGATGGTCGGCAGCACGTCGCGCAGGTCCGCCCTGGCAATCGAGCGCACCATCGTCTTCGTCCCAACCGGATGGAAGTCCGACATGATCGCGAGCAGCTCCTCGGCCGCGCCGGCAGGCGCGTTCGCCGTCAGAAGCTCAGGAATCCATCCCGGCACCCACTGGTCCGGCGGTAGGTCGGCTTCCCGCAAGGCACGTTGCAGGCGTTGCTCGACCGCCTCCGGCGGCAGCGAGCCTGCCCACCCAGCGTAGGCGGAGGCCAGCACGAGCGACCGCGGCACCAACGGGTGTCGACTGTAGAGCGCCAGCGCGAACATCGAGCCAAGCGAAAGGCCGAGCACATGCGGCCGCTCTAGCTCAAGGGCGGCGATGAACGCGGCGAGGCAGTCGGCCCAATCAGCTAGACCGAACGTGTCGGGTGGGTCTGAGGACCGGCCGCAGCCCGGCGCGTCCCACGCCACGACCGTGAACTCGTCGGAGAGTGCATCGAGCTGCCGGCGCCACTCGCGGCTGTCGGCGTAGGCTCCGTGCAGGAGGACAAGCGGCGGCCCCTCGCCGGCCCGCTCGTAGGCGATGCGCAGGTCGCCGATCAAAACCTCGTTCACGATGCTCCTCCTTGGTGTGTCTGCTTCCCCAGGTTCACCTGCGCGCGGCTCGCTGGACGGCGGCCTAGACGCGGTCGAGCATGTGGTCGCCGCCGAAGATGTTGCGCATCTTGAAGGGCGCGGGGGTCGTCGCGAGCTGCCAGGCGCGCAGCCGCCAGCCGGGATAGAGGAACCACGGCTCCGGCAGAATGTAGCGTGCGTCGCTCGTCCAGGTGGGAAACGGAAGATGGTCGTTCCAGCACAGCCACTCGACGATGCCCGCGCACAGCGCAGCCCACCGTTGCAGCTCACGATCGTCGCCAACCTCGGCGATGGGCTCGGCGACCAACGCTGCACGCTGCTCCTTGGGCGTGCGCTTCCAGTCGTCCAGAAAGTCGCCGATCGCCACCCACGGCGTCGTGCCGCCGCGGATGCGCTCGAACGTCTCCGCCATGGTCTGTGGCTGATACACTCTCTTGCTTGCCACTGGGTTACGTACATCGTCTCTCATTGCACTGCCGCCAAGCTATTCCTCATCGTCCTCGAACATCGATTCGATCAGATACTGCGTTCGGGCAGGAACCAATCGTTGCGGCACGTATTGCGCCACTAGGTCCAACGCCTGCTCGGCAGAGCTGAGGCCAAGGTGCTGCGCCAGTGCCTCAAGATCCCCTAGATCCTCAGGACGGCCCGCAATAGCCTTGAGAGCGAAGGCGTAGGCAGGGGTCACCATGTAGACCCGAAGACCCGGATACTCCATCCAAGTCTGCACTGGTGGTGACTGGTAGAAGAACCCCTTCACGCCATCGTTCAGCCAGTCGGGCGCGAGCCCTTCTCGCTCGGCGATCACGCGCGCCGCATCACGGATCGCCTGTGGCTCGGCCGAGAAGTAGGCATCAATGTCTTTAGTGGTGTCGCGATTCTGGATGACCAACAGCATGAACGCGCCGCCAGCCACGATGATCTCCCCTGTGACGCCTCGGCGCTGCAGCTCCTCTCCGAGTAGCCGCAGGTAGGTTGCGATTTCCTCGCGATTCATCGTGCCCCGCTCTCGTGCTCCTGTGCTGAAGGATGTCACCGCTATGGGGAAGGTCCTCAACCTAGAGGCATTATCCGCTCGAAGTGCCTGAACCTGCAAGGTAGAAACAAGAGGGCGCTCATAGGCCGCGCGAGTCAGCGTGAGGCCAGCAGAACAGGTGCCGTCGAGTAGTCGTGTAGTATCATACGTTCGTAGCGCCTGGCGCTTGGCGCCCAGCGGCACTACGGTGGCAACTTTCGAGCAGATGAGGGAACAGACGATGACGTCTTCCGATTCCAGCACCCAGCGGCGGCCGATGACCCTGACCCAGAAGATTCTCGCGCAGCATGCCGTCACGCTGCCCCGGCCGTGGGTGCAGGCCGGCGACATCCTGCAGATTCGCGTGGACTGGACCATCGCCAGCGAGCTGGCCTGGAATGGCATGGACCGCACGTACGCGCTGCTGGACCGGCCCAAGCTCGCCAACCCCGACCGCTTCTACCTCGCGCTCGACCACACCGTGGACCCCGAAACGCTCGCCCACGACGCCCGCACCCGCAAGCTGGCCGATCTCTCGCGTGCCTTCGCCAAAGAGACCGGCTTGAAGCACTTCTACGATGCCAACGTCACCATCATGCACACCAAGTTCTATCGCGATCTCGTCCAGCCCGGTGAGGTGGTGATCGGCGCCGATTCGCACACCAGCTCGCACGGCGGCATGGGCGCGATTGCCATCGGCCTGGGCGGCGCCGACGTGACGACGGCGATGGTGCTGGGCCAGACCTGGCTGGAGGTGCCCGAGGCCATCGCGGTCGAATACGAGGGCGAGCTGCCCTTCGGCCTCAGCGGCAAGGACGTCATCCTGCGCACGCTCGGCACGTTGGGCCGCAATACCGTCGCCATGGAGCGCAGCGTCGAGTATCGCGGCGACAGCGCACACCGCTTCACCACCGACATGCGCTTCACCATCTGCAACATGACGGCCGAGCTCGGCGGCCTCAATGGCATCTTCGAGCCGGACGAGCAGGTGGCCGAGTGGATCGCCCGCCGGCGCCGCGGCTACAACGACTCCGCCGTCTACTTTCGCGCCGACGACGACGCTCCCTACGTCGAGCGCTTCCCCATTCGCCTGGACCAGCTCGCGCCGCAGGTCGCCAAGCCCTTCTCGCCGGATAACGTCTTCGACGTGACCGAGGTCGCCGGCCAGACGCTTGATGGTTGCTTCGTCGGCGCCTGCACCACCACCGAGGAAGAGCTGGCGATTGGCGCGCTAGTGCTGGAGGCCGCGCTCGAGGCCGGCCAGACGCCCGTGCCGGCGGAGAGCGGCCGCCGCATCGTCGTCCCCGGCGACCTGTGGATCAGCGATCACTTCAAGCGGCTGGGCCTGTGGGAGATTTATGAGCGCGCCGGCTTCACCGTGGACCCGCCAGGCTGCTCGATGTGTCTGGGCATCGCCAGCCGCAAGGCCGGCAAGGGCGAAGTCTGGCTCAGCTCGCAGAACCGCAACTTCCACAATCGCATGGGCGAAGGCTCGCTCGCCTGGCTCGCCAGCGCCGCCACCGTGGCCGCCTCGGCGCTCGACCTGCGCGTCGCCGACCCGCGCCCGCTGCTGGAGCGGGTAGACCGCGCCCGCCTGAACAAGATTCTGATGCGCCGCTTGCGCCCGCTGGTGCCGGAGATCTCGGTGAGCGAGCCGCGGATGAATGTCGTGCCGGAGCCAGCAGGAGAGCATGGGCAGACGGCGGGTGAGGCCGGTGGGACCATCATCCGCGCGAAGTCACAGCGCTTCGGCGACGCAGTTGACACCGACGCCATGATCCCCGGCGAGTTCTGCCACCTGACCGCGCTCGAAGACCTGGGCGACAAGTGCTTCTACTACGTCCGGCCGGAGTTCCGCGAGCGCGCGAAGCAAGGCGCGACCATCGTCGTGGCCGGCGAGGGCTGGGGCAGCGGCAGTTCGCGCGAGCAGGCCGTCTGGGCGCTGCAAGGCGCCGGCATCCAGGTTGTCATCGCGCGCAGCTACGCCTTCATCCACAAGCGCAACCTGGTCAACGAGGCGTTGCCGTATCTCGTCATCACCGACCCCGCATTCTACGAGGTGGCCGACGAGGGCGCCGAGCTGGAGGTGAATCTGGCGAGCGGCAAGGTACGCGACGTGGCCTCGGGCCGCGAGTTCCAGGCGCAGACGCCCTCGCCGATGATCCAGGCGCTGACCGCCGAGGGCGGACTGGTGGCCGCGGTCAAGCGCCACGGGCCGGAGGTCTTCGCGGCGCTCAGCGCGTAGCCGGTAGCCCGCCTTCCCCATGCTGCGTTGATCCGCTCTGTCTTGCGGCCAACACCATCGGTTGCCGCGGCGCACGCTGATCGGCCGGCAGCCGGTGCGGCGGAGGGCCACTGTGATACAATGGGCCGTCATGCGCCGGTACGTATCGTGCGCCATCCCTCGCCCAGACATCTCGCCAAGGATTCGAGTGCCATATGAAACCGCTGGTTGCCATTGTCGGCCGGCCCAATGTCGGCAAATCTACCCTCTTCAATCGCCTGATCGGCCAGCGGCTCGCCATCGTCGAGGACGTGCCCGGCACCACCCGCGACCGCATCTACTCTGACGCGGAGTGGAACGGCCGCATCTTCACGCTGATTGACACGGGCGGCCTTGAGCTTGGCGGCGACGCTGGCGATTTCACCCAGGAGATCAACGCCCAGGTGCAGCTGGCGATGGAAGAAGCCGACGTGATCGTCTTGATGGTGGACGTGCGCGAGGGCGTCACTGGCTCCGACGAGGAGATGGCAGAGCGACTGCGGCGCGCCCAGAAGCCAGTGGTGCTGGCCGCCAACAAGGCCGACAATGCGGCGCAGCGCCAGGAAGCCGTCGAGTTCTTCGCGCTCGGCCTCGGCGAGCCTATCGCCGTTTCCTCGATCTCCGGCACCGGCACCGGCGATCTGCTGGACGCGATCACCGAGGCGCTGCCGCCAAAGGTCGGCGCGGAGGAAGAAGAAGAGACGCCCGGCGTCCCACGGCTGGCCATCGTCGGGCGGCCCAACACGGGCAAGTCGTCGCTGCTCAACGCGATCGTCGGCGAGAATCGGGTGATTGTCAGCGAGATTCCAGGCACCACACGCGACACCATTGACACCGAGATCGTCCACAACGGCGAGCCGATGATGCTGATTGACACGGCGGGTGTCCGCCGTCGCGGCAAGATTAGCCCTGGCATCGAGAAGTTCAGCGTGCTGCGCGCGAACCGTGCGATTGACCGTAGCGACGTGGCGATCCTGATGATTGACGGCGTGGAGGGTGTCACCGCGCAGGATACGCACATCGCTGGCTATGTCAACGAAGCGGCCAAGGGCCTGGTGATCGTCATCAACAAGTGGGATCTGGTGCGTGAGATGCGCCGCGTGGCCCGCGAGGCCCGCGACGAGCTGCGCGCCGTCTCGCTCGTCCCCGGCGCGCAGCCGCCGCCCCCGCCGATCCGCGACGAGGAGCTCTTCGATACCGAGCAATACGCGCGCGGGGTGCGCGAGGCGCTCAAGTTCGTGCCCTACGCGCCGCTGCTCTTTGCCTCTGCCAAGACCGGCTACCACGTTGATAAGATCCTGGATAGCGCGCTGCGCATCTATGAGACACGGCTGCGCCGCATTTCCACGTCCGAGCTCAACGATGTGGTGCGCGAGGCGGTCCAGCGCCATCACCCCGGTTTCGTCCTGGGCCGCCAGCTCAAGATATACTACGCGACCCAGCCGGAGGTTAGCCCGCCGACCTTCGTCTTCTTCGTCAACGACCCCACCCTGCTCCACTTCAGCTACGAGCGCTATCTCGAGAACCAGCTCCGCCAGGCGTTCGGCTTCGAGGGCACCGCGATCCGCTTGCAGTTCCGCGCGCGGCCCAAGGAGGAGCGCGAGGAGCGCCCGCATACCAAGCCGCGTCGAGTAGGACAACGTCGCCCGTCCACGCGCCGCGGATCGTCCCACGGCTAGAGCGCGGGCAGCTAGTCCAGGCCGCTACGGGTGCAACAGAGGGCTATTCCTCGCCGAGCTTGTGCATACGCCAGTAGCGCATCTTCAGGCGCAGAATGCGCAGGCGCGTGCCGACGGCATTGAGCGGGCCGCGCCGGGCAGGACGCATCTCGACGATCTTATCGCCGCGCCAGGTAGTCGGTCGGGATCGGCTCAGGCCGCGAAATCGGTCCCTCCAGCCGATGAACAGGCCGGCCACCACGCAGGCGAAGCCGGCGACGGCCAGCAGGCCGTTGAGTGTCAGACCGAGGGGCAGATGCAGTTGTCCATCGGGGGTGAGACCAGCCATATAGAACGTCAGCCCAGCGGCCAGCATGCCAAGCGCGATGCCGATCAACAGCAGCAGCTCGCTGGCCGCGAGCGGCAGATGAACCTCACGGCGTGCACGCTCGCGGGGGCGATTGAAGGCGCGTATACGGTTGCCAAGCCCGGCCCCGGGCTCCGTACGCTCCATATTGCGCAGGATCTCTTCGATCTCCCGCTCATACTTGTTCGGCATGCCGTCCCCCCCGCCAGAGCAGTCACCCTTCCAGAAGCAGACCGCGTGCGGATTGCGCACATGCTGTGGCACAAGTATAACGCATTGCCCCGGCAGCATCAAGGCGCGCCCGCTTGAATCGTGCCCCACGGACCGCACCATCTTTTCGCATGGGACGTGCCGAGGGCGGCGTGATAGGCGCTGTGCGTCAGACCGGCTGGAGTGCGTGCAGCAGCGAGGTCTTGAGTGCTGAGAGGGCCACTAGCTCAGCCAGCGCCAGGATCAGCCCGATTGTATAGACCGGGAAGAATTGGCGCCACGTCGCGATGCGTCCAACGCGATTGGCGGCACCCAGCACGAAGGCCAAATTGACCAGCGAGAGCGCGATCACCAGCCCCGCCGTGCTCAGCAGCGCGATCGGATACAGCAGCGGCGCCACCTGCGGCGAGCCGCCGACCGCCAGGAAGACCAGCAGCAGCGCCGGCAGCATGATTGCCAGCGCGCCCGGCGTCGCAAACGACGAGCGCTCGTCCTCGTCGCGCCAGATCAGCGAGTTGGCTACCGGCACGATGAAGGCGCACATCGCCACGCCAGTGCCCAGGCCCGTCGCCAGCCGCAGCAGGTTGTGCGGCGGATAGGGATGCGGCAGCCCCAGATCGAGGAAGAGCGAGTTGAAGCCATCTACCGCCATCGCCAGCACCGCCAGCCCCAGGATCGCGGCCACCCAGCGACCCGGAAAGCGCGAGGCGCGCAGGCGGCCCAGGCCGAGCAGCACCAAGAAGGTGGTGGCGAAGCCAATGTAGATGCCAGTGTTGCGCGAGCAGAGCGGGAGCTGCTGCCCGGCGGGGAAGAACGAGTGGGTGGGATTCTGCGCGCAGATGCCGGCGTCGAGCGCGGTGAGCCGCTGCAGGAGGGTGTCGCCTGGCAGAAAGGCCAGCGCCGCCAGCGCGGCGAGATAGGCCGCCGCCAAACCCACCAGCAGCCAGACCGGCGGCTGCCATTCAGCGCGTCTCGGCGTCGCGGACCCGCCCGCACTTGCCCCCGCCGGCCCGCCGCCGACCGCCACCCGCGCCTGTGCCTCATCGAGTTCTTCTATACGCATTGACACGCTCCCTCCAGCCAGCTTCGTCAGGCCAGGCCAGGTAAACGCAGACGGCTATTCAGAAACAGCAGCCAGTTGAAGAAGATCACCACGCCCATCGCGATCAGCAGGCAGCCTGTGACAATCTCGACGGTTCGCATGTGGGGCGTGAGGCGCTTGAGGGCCGGTGCGAGCCAGTCGAACGCGGCCCCTAGCGCCAGAAATGGAACCCCCAGCCCCAGCGAATAGACCGCCAGCAGCAGCACGCCCGCGCCGAGCGTCCCCGCCTGCGCCGCCAGCACCAGAATGCCCGCCAGGATCGGCCCAACGCACGGCGTCCAGCCGAGCGCGAAGATCAGGCCGATAGCGAACGAGGCCCCATATCCTCCGGCTGCCGGGCGCAGATGGAGCCGGCGCTCGCGCTCCAGCCACGGCAGCCGCAGCGCGCCCAGCACGTGCAGCCCAAAGAGCACCAGCACGATGCCGCCCACCTGCCGCAGTAGCTCTTGCCGTGCCGCCAGGAAGCTGCCCAGCACGCTTGCCGTCGCCCCAAGCGCGATGAACGTCACCGCGAAGCCGGCGACGAAGACCGCCGCGTGCAGTGTCGTCACCACGCGCAGGCGCACTCGCTCGCGGCGCTCCAGCTCAGCCGAGCGCCACACCGCCGGGCCGGCAAGCTGCGCGACATAGGCCGGGGTGAGCGGCAGCACACAGGGCGAGAGGAATGACAGCAGTCCGGCGAGGAAGGCGCCGGCCAGGCCAGCGTGTCCGGCGTCCACGGGTATCCTGACCTCCCTGGGAGGCGCGCGCAGCACAGGATCGCAACGCGCCGCGCATTGCGGTACATCACCAAAGAGTATACGCCCGGCGGGATACCACCCGTCCCCAAACGTCCCGCGGATAGGCTTGCGGCTCGCTGTCGCTCACGCCTCGCGCACGGTGGTCGCCAGAATCTCCGGCCCCCGCCGCAGCAACACGGGCGACATCAGGCGCGTGGCCGTCTGGTAGAGCGCGACGCCATACGCCAGCGCCAGCGGCAGGCTCAGCGCGAACCACTCTGGCCCCACCAGGATGAGCGGCACCACGATCGCCGCGGCGACGGGAATCAGCAGCAGCGCCGTGACGGCCATCGTAGCGAACGAGATCACCGCCCGCAGGCAGCCATTCTCCGACGCGTACGAGCCGGACTCGCCCATGCGCATCGTGCGCCAGCGCACCGGGGCAAGCACTGAGCTCACATTGCCGCAGCCCAACATCACCAGCACCGCCGCCAGCCCGCCGACCAGCGCCAGCGGTACGAGCTGCCAGCCGTCCGTCATCGCGGCGCGCACAAGTGTCAGCGCGACCTCAAAGACGAAGGCGAACAGGCCGACGAAGAGATTCTTGCCGAAGAAGATGTCCAGCGGGCGCACCGGGAAGAGGAAGAGTGTTTGGAGGCCCTGGCGCTCCATGCCCAGCGCATTTTGCGAGAACGCCAGCACCAGCAGCAGTGCCGGCAGCGGCGCCAGCAGCACTGAATAGCCCGCCAGCAGGTTCGCGCCGGCAAGGTCGCCGTTGCGCGGGCTATAGATGTTGGGGAAGAGGATGATCACCGTGGCGAAGAGCACGCTGATCAGCGCCGCCTTGAGTTGCGGGTCGCGCCAGAGGTAGCGAGCGTCCTTGGCGGCGATGGCGAGTGCCGCGCCAGAGACCGGCCGCCAGCGCTGGCGCGTGGAGACGGCCAGCGGCACAGCGGTAGGCTGCGCGCCATTGAGGCCGTTGGCGGTGGCGACGACACTCCGGCTGCGGCGCCGTGTACGCCGCCCCGCCGGAGCGGATGACTCAGCATTCGTGATGCCGCGATCCAGCACCCAGGCCCACACGCTCAGCAACACCGGGATCAGCAGCAGCGAGCCAGCCAGCCAGGGCAGCGCCTGGACATAGTTGTTGGCGTCGGCCAGCGCGATGGCCTGGGCCGCCATGCCTGGCGGCGTCCAGCGCACATATTGGTCCAGGTGCAGCGAGAGCAGATCAGGACTGCGGCCCGGTCCCCCTACGCCCACCAGCAGGCGCGAGACGAGCTGGCTGCCCAGCGAGCAGACCGAGCCGAAGAGCGCGAAAACGATGACGGTGATATCGCGGAAGCGGCGCGTGCGCAGCAGGCCCATCAGCGCGGCCAGCACGAGCTGGCTGAAGCTGACCGTGTGCGCGTAGATGGCGACCAGCGCGACGACCGTAACGGCGCCCGCAACTGGCGTAGCATGCCAGCCGATGAAGATCGCCGCCAGCAGCAGCACCAGGAAGAGCGTGCTGACATCCAGCAGCGTAGAAAGCAGCAGGCTGAGCATCTGCTCGCCGCGCGTGAGCGGATAGATCTGCAGCTTGGTGACGTCCAGCCCCTCGTTGAGGCTATATTGCAGCAGCGGCAGTGCGGCCCACAGCAGGAAGAGGCCTCCGACGACCGCGAAAAGGATTTGCGTCGCGGCCAGCCGTGGCAGATTGAAGTAGGCGGCGACCGTGCCATAGGCAACCAGGCCGACAAAGGGCAGCAGGAAGACCAGCGCGAACACCAGGCCGACGATGCGCTGCCAGCTCCGCGCGTAGCCGCGGATGGTGAGCTTCCAGCGCAGCCAGAGCAGCGTGCGCACATGGCTGAAGCGGATCGCGTAGCTCGGCCGTGCGGCGGGCGGGAGCGTGGGCGTCTGGCGCGTCTCGACGCTTATTCCAGCCATTCGAGGCCGCCCCCGCTGGTATTGGCGCCGACGAGCTGCAGGAAGATGTCTTCGAGCGAGCCGCTGCCCTCGGCCGTGCCGGCGCGCTGCCGCAGCTCAGCCAGCGTGCCCTCGGCGACTAGCGTGCCATTGGCGATGATGCCCACCCGCGTGCAGAGCCGCTCGACCACCTCCATGATGTGCGAGCTAAAGAAGATCGTCGTGCCGGCGGCTGTCAGGTCGCGCAGGATGTTGCGGATCACGCGCGAGCTGACCGGATCAATCCCCTCGAATGGCTCGTCGAGGAAGAGCACCTGCGGCCGGTGGATCAGCGCGGCGGCCAGCGCGACCTTCTTGCGCATGCCGACCGAGTAGTCCACCACCAGCTTGTCGGCATCGGCCTCGAGCGTGAGGACGTTCAGCAGCGCTTCGGCGCGGCGGCGCACCTCGTCCTTGGGCAGATCGTAGAGCCGGCCGGCGAACTCGATCAGCTCGCGGCCCGAGAGTCGCTCGTAGAGGTTGAGCTGTTCGGGCAGCACGCCCATCTGCGCCTTCGCGAGCAGCGGATCGCGCCAGACATCCACGCCGCCGATGTAGGCGGTGCCGGAGGTGGGGCGCAAGAGGCCGACCATCATCTTGATGGTGGTGGACTTGCCGGCGCCGTTTGGCCCCAGGAAGCCGAAGAACTCGCCGCGCCGCACCGCCAGATTGAGGCCGTTGACGGCGACCTTCTGGCCGAAGGTCTTGGTGAGCCCCCAGGCGGCGAGTGCAGCATCAGCCGGCGGAAAGGGGGCCGTGCCCCACGGCGGCGCTGACTGTGGTTGGGGAGGCGTCACGCCGGGGATTGGCTGGGAAGAGGGGGGATATGACGGCAAGCTCACCAGAACTCCCTCGCTTCACTTCACTTGGCTCGTCCGGCGCCGGGCGCTCCGTCGCGCCAGCGCGCGTTTCCTTGGATTGTAGCATCCACCGGCGGCCGGCCTGCACGCAGGTCGCAGCCGCCTCACGCTGGCATGTACGCGGGTGAGTACGGCAAGGTTGCCCGGCACGCACGCCGCGGATTCAGGGAACCGAGCGAGAACCTTAGGCGGAGGGCGCTACACATTCGGGGTTGCGGGGGGCAGGCGGCTCCCAAATCGCACCCGCTGCCAAACCTCTCCGATGAAGGCCGCGCACAGGAGTACCGCCCCGATGCTCCAAAGGATGAGCGTGGCTCCCAGGAGCGCGGCTACCACTACCGCCTGCAAGTGCGAGAGATGCCAGCCGGGCAGGAGGTCACTGAAGTCCACATAGAGCCACGGGAAGGACAGGGTGGCGAGGAACAGGCCAGCGATAAGCAGGGACATGCCCCATGTCAACAGGCGATGGGGTGGTGACAGCCGGCGCATAGCCCGCAGAATGACGATGATCCCTATGAGCATGGCGGGCACAAACCCGGCGATGACCAGGGTGTCCGCGAGTCGTTTCGGCGCGCCGCTGAGGTGGACGCCGAACAGGTTGCCATCGGCGATGCCGGCGACCAGCACCAGCACGAAGGCCCCTAGCATCATCGCGGTGCGCAGCCGCTGTTCCCAGGCCGGCTCGCTGGGCGCTGGTGCTGGTACGCCTGCGAGTTGGTGTTGGTCAGAGTCAGTGGTCACGTTGCTGCCTCTTTCAGAAGCGCTGATGGCGCTGCAATACACGAGCGTCCGGGAGACGGGAAGGGCAAGCAACAACAACCCGCGGATTGGGGGGGGAGCGCTGAGACTGTCGAGATGTGTTATCTGCCTGCTCACCTTCGGTGGAACGCAACTTCGCCTGGCTGGGCAAGTTCCGCCGGCTCCTCATCCGCTGGGAGCGTCTGTTCAGCGTCTACCGGAGTCTCTGTGCTTTCGCCGCCATATTGGTGTGTGTGCGCCGGGCGACTACCCGCGCGTGCCTGATCGCGCTGGGGTTCGTCACGCGAGGGCGGTGTCTGAGGCATGGACGGTCAACCGAGTTGGAGCACGAGCGGCTCAAACGGCTCATGGCCGCGCCAGCGTCTTAGGCTTCTTTAGAGGTGAACAGTTTCCAGTGCCCCTCGGAGACGACTTCGACGGCGCCGTCAACCACTTTGATGGCGGTCTCGTCGTCGATCGCATACGCCGGAGTCGACAAACCGATCGACCATTTTTCTGCGGCGGCCATGGTGTTCTCCGGCAGGTCCGGATTTCCGAGGTGCGGGAATATCGAGAAGTCGACCACGCCCAGCGTCCTGTCACCGGCCGGGGAATGCCAGGTGACGAAGTCGTCTCCGATACGGGGGGTCATCACCATGCTCCCGGCGCTCAGTCCCACCCAGACCGTCTCGCGCAGCGACGGCAGGAGGTCTGCGAGTCCGGACGCACGCATCCAGTGGCACAGGTACGCAGCATCGCCGCCATCAACAAGCAGGACATCCGTCGCTCGAACTAAGGGAACCCAGCGCTCCTCGTCGAGGCTGGGCAGCGCAGTGAGCTCCAGCACTCCCAAGGACTTCCATCCCAGCCCGACCATGGGGGTGTCAGGTTCTTGTCCGCTGATGGACCGCCACGCCTGGCGGGGGCCGGCCATGGGATGCCCGTACAAGGCCGTGGGAATGCAGAGGGCATCGCATTCGGCGATCGGCTTGCCCAGCAGCTCGACCAGCGCCGCGTGGATGCTCGCGTTCTTGATGCCAGCGGAGGTGAGAAGATACTTCATCATGCCTCTCCTAACTGCCACTTTGACACTCCCCAGGAGTGATGCCTGAGTGACACCCGTCCCGTCGGACGGCAGGAGCGCCCGACGGGGCTGCCTGGGCCGAGTCGCACGGATGCCCGGACTCGAGAAGCAGGCGCTCCCTCGATCCGTACCGCTGAAGCGTAGCACACCTGTTCTAGATGACATCATCCCCCGACCCGAAGGTCAGGGCCTGGCCACGCGCCGAGGAGAGGAGATCATAGCATGCGAGTCTGCAATCAGGGCCGATGGTCTCCACTGGCCGCAGCGACTCTCGAGACTGCCTGTAGGCGTCGTTAGAGCGCGTCAAAGTAGCGCTCGCGCTCCCATTCGGTGACGGCGGCGCGCGCGCACTCCACCTCCCAGCGGCGCATCGTCGCATAGTCGTCCACGAACTCGTCGCCGAGCCACTCGCGGGCGATCTCGCTCGCCGCGAAGCGCTCAATCGCCTCGTCCAGCGTGCGCGGCAGGCGTGGGGCAAGCTCGTTGGGTAGCACGTACGCGTTCGTGCGGACCGCTGGCGGCGGGGTGAGGCCACGCTCGATGCCGTGCAGTCCTCCTGCCAGCGCGGCAGCCATCGCCAGATAGGGATTGACGTCGGAGCCGGGGATGCGGTTTTCCAGGTGTGTCGCCGACGGCGAGCCAGCGATCGCGCGCAGGGCCGGCGTGCGCGTCTCGACGCCCCAGGCGGCGACGGTCGGCGCCCACGAGCCGGCGACGAAGCGTTTGTACGAATTCACGTTGGGCGCGTAGAGCGCCATGAAGTCGGGCAGAGTCTGGAGCACCCCGGCGATGTACGCACGGAAGATCTCGGAGAGGCATTGCTCGGCGCGCGGGTCGTGGAAGGCGCTGGCGCCCTCGGCGGTCCACAAGCTCTGGTGCAGGTGGCCAGAATTGCCGTCCTCGTGCGCGAAGGGCTTGGCCATGAAGCTGGCGGTTAGCCCATCGAGCGAGCAGATCTCCTTGGCGCCGTTGCGGAAGAGCAGCGCGCGGTCGGCGGCTTCGAGTCCGGCGGCGCGGCGAATGTTCATCTCGTACATGCCCTCGCCGTGTTCGCGGTTATAGCCCTCGATCGGCACATCGTGGCCGTCCATCAGCCGGCGGATGCGGCCGACGACGCGCTCGTCGCCCGTCGAGCGCGCCAGACTGTAGCAGCTTGTGGTCGGCGAGAGCGGCGTCAGGTCGCGCCAGTGCTTGGCGCGCAGGGAGCGCTGCGTCTCATCCCAGATGCGGAACTCGTATTCGAGCGCCAGCTCGGCGCGGTAGCCCATCCGCTCGGCGCGCTCCACCACGCGGCGCATGACGTGGCGCGGCGCCACCGCCACCGGCTCGCCAGCCTCGGTGTCGAAGTCGCAGATCACCGCCGCCGTGCGCTCCTCCCAGGGCACCAGGCGGAAGGTAGCCAGATCCGGCACCATGCGCAGGTCGGCATAGCCCGAATCCCAGTTGGTGAAGCGCAGGCCAGGCACGAGGTTTTCGGCGATGTCCCAGCCAAAAAGCACATCGCCCTGGGCGAAGCCATGCTCCATGCCGGCCAGAAACACATCGGCGGGCAGGCGCTTGCCGCGGAAGATGCCGTCGTAGTCGGCTCCGCCGATCTTGATCGTGTCAATATCGGCGCCGGCCATCAGGTGCTCGATATCGGCGCGGGTGGTGGGCATAGTGGGAGTCTCCTCCTCGGCTTCTGGGGGGTGTCTGCGGCGGAGAGGCTGGCCTCGCCCGCACGACGCCACATTCGCGTTAGTATAGCAGAGCATGCCGCAGGGGATGGGAAGGGTGTCCTTGCCCTTGAACAGAGCGTCTACCGGATGCCCCTGTGCGCCGTGCGAGGGGGGGGGACATACCGACTTCGATTGAGTTGTTGCCGTTTGCTTTGGCGCTCGGCTCAGGATGAGTTGCGACCCTGGTGGACTTCTGCAATGAGGTGCGGACACCTCGTGCGTGCCGAGTCCGCGCCGGCGAACGTCGTGGCCGCTGGGCTCTTAGAAGGTCTGGGCTTCCTCCTCGGTCAGCGAGGATGTGACAAGGTCAACGATGGCCTGCATCTGCTGAGGACTCAACGGGCCGTACTGGAGGGCGCCGACGTTTTCGCGCACCTGGGCCACGGTCTTGAAGCCTGGAATGGGGAGGCAGCGGGGGCTGCGCGCCCACAGGGCGCCGAGCGCTGCCTGCGCCAGGGTCCGGCCATCGCTCGTCAAGATGTCGCGCAGCTGCTCGACCACCTGGCGCCCCTTGGCGACTGGCCCCTCCTGCACGTTCCAGCCGCGTTGCTGGCGCAGATCACCCTCAACGAAGCGGGTCGCCTGATCAAATTTACCCGTGAGCAGCCCCTTGCCCAGGGGACCGTTGAGGATGGCCGCGAGATCGTACGTGTCACAGAACGCTAGCATCTGGGCGGCCTCGGCGAAGAACATCGTGAACATGTTCAAGCCAAACTGCACGGCGGGGCAGTGCCCGCGCTCGACGAAACGTCTGGCGCCCTCCGGGTCGGTGCCCCAGGCGTAGTAGCGAATCTTGCCTTCCGCCACCAGTCCATCCAGGGCATCGAGGATGGGATCAACGTTGGCTGGGTCATAGTCGCCCAGGTGGAATTGGTAGAGATCAATGTAGTCGGTGCGCAATCGGCGCAGGCTCGCCTCGCAGGCCTGCCTGATGTACGCCGGGCTGGCGTCCCGGCCGGTCATGTTGCCGGAGTACTCGTCGAAGGTTAGCCCGAACTTGGTCGCGACGAGCACGCGATCGCGCCGCCCAGCCAGCGCCTGGCCCACGATACGCTCGCTCTGTCCGGTGCCGTAGATGTCGGCCGTATCGATGAAGGTGATCCCGCCGTCGAGGGCGACATGGATGGCCTGTATCGCCTCGCTTTCGTCAACCTGCCCCCAACCAAACTGACTGCCGCGAAACTGGGTCGGGCCGCCGATGGCCCAGCAACCCAGACCTAAGGGGCTGACCTCCAAATTGGTCCAGCCAAGTTTGCGCGCCTGCATCTCTCCTGCTCCTGCTTGTTCAGCATTATTGCCAGCGCTATGGATAACGAGCCGCACGAGAAGCAATGTAACGGCAGATGGCGGCATCCGCCCCAGAGGGTCTCCGCATGTGTTACGGAGAAGGTGTCAGTGTATTATACTTTGGGCAAGCATGCCGCACGACACTGGAAAGCGAGTAGGCTATGCGCAACGGCATTCTCATTCCCCCATTTGGCCCCTGCGCCGATCTGACCACGCTGACATCCCTCGCGGTCGACGCTGAGGCGGCAGGCTGGGAGGGCTTCTTCCTGTGGGACGACATCACCTCCGGCGATCCCATGCCCATCGCCGATCCCTGGATTGCTATGGCCGCCATCGCCGTGCGCACGAAGTCGCTGCGGCTCGGTGCGACCGTCACACCGCTGGCGCGCCGCCGTCCCTGGAAGGTGGCCCGAGAAGCGATCACCCTCGACCATCTCTCGCAGGGGCGGTTGGTCGTAGGCGTGGGGCTAGGGGTCAGCAAGTCCGAATTCGATGACCTGGGCGAAGAGGCAGACCCGAAGGTGCGCGCCGCCATGCTCGACGAAGGGCTCGACATTCTGGCTGGGCTGTGGAGCGGCGAGCCGTTCCAGTACGAGGGCCAGCACTATCACATCCGCAAGGCGCAGTTTCTGCCGCGCCCAGTGCAGACGCCGCGCATCCCCATCTGGGTGGGCGGCTTCTGGCCGCTCAAAGCGCCCTTTCGACGCGCTGCCCGCTGGGATGGCGTCTTTCCGCTGGGGCGGGGTCTTGAATACACTGAGATGCTGTCACCCGAGGACGTGCGGGCCATGGTGAGCTTCGTCCGCGAGCAGCGCACCGAAGCTGGGCTGGGAGACAAGCCATTTGACGTGGTCCACTGCGGCGTCTCCGCCGGCACAGACATGCAAGCGGATCAGGCACTTGCACAGACATATGCCGACGCCGGGGTGACCTGGTGGCTCGAGCATGTGGTGCCAGAGCGCTGGGGCGACTGGAACGATTGGCCGCTAGAGGCAATGCGCCAGCGGATACGCCGGGGCCCGCCACGAGGCGAGAGGTAGGGCGCGAGAAGCGGCCATGATGAGATGCGGCAGGAGCGTGCTGGGGTGTTGCAGTGTGCGCAGCTCGGCGGCAGTGGGCCTGGGCGAGAGTGAGCGACCGCAGGCCGCCCCTACGCTGGACTGGCATAGCGAGACAGATGCAGAGCAGTGTGAGACAGACGTGCAATGGAATTGCGCCAGTAATCCCTTGCCGGCGCAATGATCCTGTGGGTTGCTGTAGGCGTGGATGCATCCGCCGGCCCGCACACATACCCGCGCCGGCGTCAGATGCCGCGGCCAGCGCCCGCGCGCACGGTGCGGGGATCGAGTCGGTCGCGCAGGGCATCGCCGAGCAGGTTGAGGCAGAGCACGGTGATGATGATGGCGAGGGCGGGGCCGACCATCATCCAGGGGTCGCTGAAGATGTAGCTCTGCGCCGCGGTGATCATCCCGCCCCACTCGGGATCGGGCGGTTGGACGCCGCCGACGCCCAGGAAGCTGACGACGGATTCGTCCAGGATGGCGAAGGAGACGGAGAGCGTGCCCTGAACCAGCAGCGGGCTGAAGATGTTGGGCAGGATATGCAGCAGGAGGACGCGCCAGCTGCGCGTGCCGGTGGCATGCGCGGCGGTGACGTAGTCCATCCCGCGAACCTGCATGGCCTGGCCGCGGGCGAGACGCGCATAGATGGGGATGCGCACAAAGGCCAGGGCGATGACGAGGTTTAGCGCGCCCCGGCCGAGCACTGCGGCGATGGCGAGCGCCAGGATGATAGACGGGAAGGAGAGGATGGCGTCCACGATGATGGTGATGCCCTGGTCCACCCAGCCCCGCGCGTAGCCGGCGATGATGCCGAGGAGCGTGCCGACGACACCGCCCAGCAGAATCGCCGTGATGCCGACGGCGAGCGAGACACGCGCGCCGTAGATGATGCGGCTCAGGATATCGCGGCCGAGCTCATCGGTGCCGAGCGGGTGTGCGCGCGTCGGTCCCTGGGCAATGATGTCCGGGTGATACTCCGTCGGCGAGTACGGCGCGACGATGGGCGCGAAGATCGCAGCCAGGATGATCAGCAGAAGGATGACGCCACAGAACCAGCGCCAGTCGCGCAGCAGCTCGCTGAGGCGGAAACGCTCGGATGGTGCGATTTCCTGATCCGGCGGGAGCGCAACTGCGGCACCCACGCCAGCGGCGACTACGGGAGTCTCGAATGGCAGCTGCGACTCGCCAGAGCGCCCTGCCTCGGCCTCAGCGTCCCTTGCCATAGCTGATCCTCGGATCCAACAGGCCGTAGCCGACGTCTACGAGTAAGTTGACGAGCATGTAGGAGAGCGCAGACAGCAGGACCGTCGCCTGGATGACAGGATAGTCCTTGGAGAGCAGGCTCGACACGGCGAGCGCGCCAAGACCCGGCCATTGGAAGATGGTTTCGATGATAACAGCGCCGCCCAGAATCGCGCCAGCTTGCAGGCCGACAATGGTCAACAGCGGCAGCAGGGCGTTGCGCAGCGCATGGAGGTAATAGACGCGCGTCTTGCCCATGCCCTTCGCCCACGCCGTGCGGATGTAGTCCTGGCTGAGGACCTCGATCATGCTATTGCGCACCTGCCGCAGGTTGACGGCGACCGCGCCGGTGCCGAGCGTGATCATCGGCAGGATGAGGTCGCGCAGGTTGGCGGCGGGATCCTCGAAGAAGGGGACGTAGCCACCCGGCGGGAAGATACGCAAGATCACCGCGAAGAGGACGATCAGCCCCAGGCCGAGGACGAACCCAGGGATAGCGGTACCCAGCAGACTGGTGACACTCACCGTCGTGTCGAGACGGCTATTGGCGCGTGTGGCGGAGAAGACGCCAAGCGGGATGGCGATGACGATCGAGAAGAGCAGCGAGGCGATGCCCAGCTCGAGCGTCACGGGGGCACGCTGCAAGATGGCCTGAAGCACGGGTTGCTGGAGCTGGATGGACTGGCCGAAATTGCCGCGCACTGCCTGCCCCAGCCAGAGCACGTACTGCGTGAGCAGCGGCTGGTCGAGGCCGAGTTGCTTGCGCAGCGCGGCGACATTCTGCGGCGTGGCTTCCTCGCCGAGCAGCACCCTGGCGGGATCACCCGGCACGAGGTGAATCAGCATGAAGACGATGAAGCTGACGAGGAGGGCGACGGGCAGAATGAAGACCAAACGCCGTAGGATGTAGCTCGCCATACTGCCCTCCTTCGTGCAAACGCGACGCAATAGGGGCCGCCACTCGCGGTGCAGCCCCTACCCGCCGGTGTGAGGCGAGCGCCCATGCCGGGTGCGCGTGGCTCTACGCTCGCGCACCTATAGCATAGGCGCTGCTGCTATGCGACGCCTACGAGAGATCACCTACGAGAGATAGGTCTGCGTGAAGACCATGATGGTTGTTGGCAGGAGCTGGAAGTTCTGCACCTTGGCGCTAGAGATCTGCGTCGCAACGCCGTGGTTGATGAAGATGTACGACGCGTCCTGGGCGATGATCTGCTCAGCCTGCACGTAGTCTTGCGCGCGCTTGGTCTGGTCGCTCTGGACACGGGCGTCTTCCAGCAGAGTATCCACCTGAGAGTTGGAATACTGCATGTCGTTGAAGCCGCCACCGGTGTGGAACCAGTTGTAAGTGTTGCCGTCCGGGTCAGGACGACCGCTCCAACCGATCAGCGCCGCCTGGTAGCTGTGCGCAGCCGTGTCGCTGAGGATGGTGGCGAAGGTCTCGGGCTTGATGTTGACGGTGATATTCGCCTTCGCCAGCTCAGACTGGATGAACTGCGCCTCCTGGGTGTTGAGCGGCGAGCCGCTGGAGACGAGCAGGTCGAAGCTGCCTCCGTTCGGGCTGCTAGACTGCGCAAGCTCGGCTTTGGCCTGATTGACGTCGGTTTTGAAGTAGGTGCCGCTCTGGTTGAAGGCCCAACTGCTGGGAGAGAGCGGCCCCTGCGCGACGACCCCCACGTCCTGCAGCACGCTGTGCAAGATCTCGTCGCGGTCGATCGCGTAGGCGATGGCGCGGCGGAAATGCACGTCGTTGAGTGGCGCGGCCTGGACATTCAGCATGAAGCCGAAGAAGCTGAGGCCGGGGATCTGCTTATAGACCAGACTGGAATTCGACTTCACAGCCGCGATGTCTTTGGGGTCCACGTCCTGCGCGACCTGGATCGTGTTGGCCTGCAGGTTCGTGAACATGACGCTCTCGTTGGTGATCGGCTTATACGTCACCGAATTGAGATAGGGGAGTGCGCGACCCGCGCTGTCCTTCTGCCAGTAGTTCGGATTGCGCTTGATGGTCAGGTGGTCGCCCTTGACCCAGCTATCGAACATGAACGGCCCAGTCCCCGCGCCGGTGGGCGCATTGGCGAGGTTGTCGCCCGCGGACTGGATGACCGCCGGTGAGAGGATCATGCCGGCGCGGTCGGTGAGCGTGAGCAGCAGAGGAGCGAACGCCTTCTTGAGATTGAACACGACGTGGGTGTCGTCAGTAGCGGTCACCGAATCCACGGTGGCGAGCTCGCCCGCGCGTGGCGACGTCGCCGTGGTGACGTAGCGCTCGATGTTGGTGACGACCGCCGCGGCGTTAAACGGGGTGCCATCCTGGAACTTCACGCCAGTGCGCAGCGTGAACGTCACTTGCTTGCCGTCAGCAGAGGTCGTCCACGATGTCGCCAGGTCTGGCTGGGCATTGTTCTTGTCGTCTACGCGCACGAGCGTGTCGTAGATGTTGAGCATGACCTCGCGGTCAACCAGCGCGCTCGACTTGAGCGGGTCCAGTGTGACCACGTCCGAATCGAGGCCGACCGTGAGGGTGCCGCCCGTCTTGGGGCCGCTGGCTGATGTGCCGTTGCCGGTGCCACCGCAGCCGGCGAGCAGCAACACCGCCACGCAGACCACACCGAACAGGTGGGGAAGTGCGAAAACGCGGGCGGCGCGTGGGAGGACGGAGCGAGCAGATGCGAGGGACCGCGGTGAGTGATCCTGGCTGTGCCTCATGCGACTACCTCCAAGGCGTACGGGATGATTCCCTGACTCCGAGGACACCGAGACGACGGACACCGACACGAACGCTTGGGCCGATTGACGATCGGCGGAGTGTTAGCACGAGCCGTGTGGCACGCGATGATTTCCCGTTCGATGGTGGGACGCACTACATCGGACTACTGTTACAAGTTACCATTGCCCCCCAGCGGAGACGGGCAATGGGTGCGGATACGCCGCGCCCAGGTCGCGCTCGATGCGTGCGGTGGCCTCCAGCAGGGCGGCGGCGGCCTGTGTGGTGACCTCCGGTGTGACACGCGAGGCAGGCGCGCCGACGTTGACCGCTGCCACTATCCGCCCGTCGGCGTCGCGGATAGGCGCGGCGAGTGAGGCGGCTCCCGGCACAGTCTCGCCGTTGGACTGTGTATAGCCGTGGGCACGCGCCAGCTCCAGCTCGGCGGTGAGCTCTGCTTGTCGCGCAACGCTCAATCCGTTGGCCGCACGCCGCCACTGATCGGCATCGGCTGGTCCGTCCAACAGAAGGGCTTTGCCGGCCGCGCCCCGGTCGAGCGGGAAGCAGCGGCCAATGCCGGCGCTCATGCGCAGCATCTGCGGGCTCTCCAGCTCGTCCAGGCAAACACGCACGTCGCCTGCGACGGCATAGAGCGAGATGGTCTCCTCGGTGACGGAGCGGAGCCACTGCAGGTGCGGCCGGCAGATCTGGCGGAGGTCTGCCTCGCCAGGCACAGCGTTGGCGAGCGCGAGGATGCGATAGCCAAGGGTGTAGTGGCGATGGTCGGGGTCTCGCGCCACAAGCCCGCGTGCCATCAGGGCTTGCAGCAGGCGATGCACCGTGCTCTTGGTGAGGTCGAGACGCTCGCTTAGCTCTGTGACACCCAGGGCCGGCGTCTCACGCGAGAAGCTGCACAGCACGGCGAGCGCACGGTCAACCGAGCGGCTGGCGAGAGCGCCGTCCGCCGACGCCCCCACTGGCGGGCGCGCACTGGCACGGCTCGCATGGGAATCCGCAGCACGTGTGGTCATAGGACGGGCTCCGCTTGATACCAGCGCTGGTTTAGCCGCCGCCTCGGTGCGATCCGATGGCGACACTCGAAATGCCCCCACCGGTTCCATATCATGGAACACTGTTCCAGATCTGCTGGATGGCAGGATGATACCCAAGCAAACAGTGGCTTGTCAAGGGACATCGGTATTCATACGGATCAGCAGACGTCGGACATGCAGAGAGCGATGGGGCGGCGTTGCGGGCGTTGTGGGCAATCGGCTGGCAGTGGGGCGCCGAGCACGAGGTTGCGTGCGCCGCGGCGCGCTGTGAGTGAGGGTGCCCGGCGAGGCGCGCCTCGCGGGCGCGCAGGTAGGGCAGGAAAGGCCAGAAGTCCCCGAAGCGCAAGCGAGAGCATTACGACGCCGGGCGGCTCTCGATGCCTTTGATGCGATAGAGCAAACGGATGCGTGCGTGGAATAGGCGCGTATCCACCGGCTTGACGACGTAATCATCGGCTCCGGCCTGGAAGCCGGCGACTTTGTCCTGAATGCTGGCGCGCTCGGTCACGAGCATGAAAGGCAGATGCTTGGTCTCAGGCAATCCGCGCACCTGCTCGCAAAGGCTGAGCCCATCGCCGTCGGGCAGATCCACCTCGCTGACGATCAGATCAGGCACGTTCTCGCGCACGGCAGCCAGCGCCGCCGCCGCGCTCTCCACGAAGCTGAGCGCATATCCCTCGCCGAGCGCGCTGTTGAGGCGCTCGCGCGCGAGGGGACTGTTGTCAACCACCAGCACGTGCAGTTGCTGCATCCCGACCCATCTCACGATCAACTTCTCCGCCGCCACGTTGGGCCCGCTGGCCCTCCCATGAATGGTCTTCCTTGCATATCAGTAACGTTTCAGCAGGCGATTGGTGTCGCGCGGTACCCCTTCCCGGCTAGGCCAGCCCATCTGGGCTACGCACGCCGGTCTACTCCAGCGTGTCGGCGGCCAGCTCTTGCAGCCGCTGCTCGCGCTGCTCCGGCGTGATGCGCATGACGCGCTCGAGCGTGGCGCACAGCACACTGGGCTTGAAGGGCTTGGCCAGATACTCGTCCACGCCGGAGAGGATGCCGGTCAGCTTGTCGTCTTCTTCGACCATCGCGCTCAGGATGATCAGCGGGGTGTTGGCGCTGGCAACGTCACCGCGGATGCAACGGACAACCTGATAGCCGTCCATTTTGGGCATCCGCACGTCCACGATCACGCAGTCGGGATGCTCGGCGTAGAAGCGCTCGAGCCCTTGCACGCCATCATAGGCCACCACCACGTCGTACTTGCCCTGCAGCCCCACGGTCTGCCGAATCAGCTCGACAATGGTCGGGTTGTCGTCAATTACCAGCACCTTCTTTTGCCGGACACGCTCTAGCTTGCTCTCGGCGTTGCCCACCGCTGATCCCGCCATACACCACCCCTCGCCGATACCACGACCCGCACACCACACAGACGCCATGTGTGGCCGCGGAGTTCCACCCAGTCCGCAGTCTTCCCTATCCTTAGGACGGCGCCGACTGGTTGATAATATAAGGATTCTACCACATTCAGGCGCCGTTGCCAACCAGCCAGGCCTGTAGCGGGCGCTTGCTGGCGCGCGTGGCGGCCCACACACTGTGGTACAGTGGAGGGTGGCGCCTGGCTCTCACGGGTGTCCAAAAGTCCTAATGCTGGTAGCGGCGGTGTGCCGGTATCTGCCCGTTTCGCCGCCCGGAGGTCCCCGATGAGCGACTCCCCCATCCCCACCACACCATCCTCCGCGGACGAGCGCATCGAGCGCAGTCTGAGCGATGCCGAGCGCTATGCCCGCCAGACCCTCTTCCAGGGCATCGGCCGTGGCGGCCAGGAGCGCATTGGCCAGGCGCAGGTGCTGGTGGTCGGCTGCGGCGCGCTGGGCAGTGTGCTGGCGAACAATCTCGCGCGGGCGGGCGTTGGGCATCTGCGCATCGTGGATCGCGACTATGTTGAGGGCAACAATCTCCAGCGGCAGGTGCTCTACGACGAGGACGACGTGCGGCGTGGCATGCCCAAGGCGGCAGCGGCGGCCGACAATCTGCGGCGCGTCAACAGCCGCATCGAGATCGAGCCGGTGATCGCCGATCTGACCGCCGAGAACGTCGAGACACTGATCGAGGGCATGGACGTGGTGCTCGACGGCACCGACAACTTCGAGACGCGCTATCTGCTCAACGACGCCTGCCTGAAGATGGGCGTGCCGTGGATCTACAGCGGCGTGATCGCTGCCTACGGGGTGACGATGACGATACTGCCGGGCGAGACGGCCTGCCTGCGCTGTGTCTTCCCGGAGCGGCCGCTGCCCGGCACGACACCTACCTGCGACACGGCCGGCGTGCTGAACGGGATCGTGGGGGTGGTGGCGGGGATGGCGGCGACCGAGGGGCTCAAGCTGCTGGTGGGCAGCGAGCGGCTGGTGCGGGGGATGACGTGGGTGGACCTGTGGGAGAACACCTTCGACCGCATCGAGCTGCCGCGCCAGCCCGATTGCCTCGCCTGCGGGCGCGGCGAGTACGAGTATCTGGAGGCCGGGCTGGATGAGGCGGGGACGAGCCTCTGCGGCCGCAACGCCGTGCAGGTGCGACCGCCGCGCGGCACGGCTGCGACGCTCGATCTGCCGGCATTGGAGGCGCGGCTGCGCGAGGTGGGCGAGGTGACGAGCAACGGCTTCCTGTTGCGGCTGCGGGTAGACGGCTACGACGTGACGGTCTTCCCCGACGCCCGCGCGATCGTCAAAGGCACCGACGACACGGCCGTCGCGCGCGGCGTCTACGCCAAGTACGTCGGGATGTAGGCCGCTGGCTCGCCACGCGCGCCACGCTTACCGCCGCTACTTCGTGCCTCCGCCTCCGCTCGTGGCGTCGAAGACCTGCACCGTCGGCTCGATACCCTGGACCCCCACAACCTCACTCCAGGCCTCGAAGCCCTCCTGGAAGGCGACCACCCCCGCCTCGGGCAGAGCGATCTCGATGGCCTCCAGCACCTCCTGCGCGCTCGCGCCATGCGTCATCGCGGCGTGGATGTGGCTCTGGAGCTGCGCCTTAGGAGCGCGCATCACCGTCAGCGTCGCGCAGAAGAGCAGCTCTTTCGTCTTGCGGTCGAGCAGCCGGGGCGTGGTGTAGGCCGCGGCGACGAGCTGGTCCGCTGCCTTGAGCACGTCGAAGTCGGCCGCGGCGAGCGTCTTGTGGTAGGCGAGCACGTAGCCGCGGCGGCGCGCCATGTCGTCAATATACGCTTGCTTCTCTTCCTGGGTCGCCATGCGATGTTGTTCCCTTCTTTAACTCTGCCCCAAGCCGAGCTGGTCGAGTGGCGGGCAGCCGCTGTCGGCATACGAGCCGGAGCCGTCCATCGTCTCCAGTATACGCCTGGCTACGCCGGGTCCGGCCGTCTGGCGGCCGTGTTTGACATCCCGCCGGAGTCGCCCCTACAATGACGCCCGACGCGCCGGCACCCGCGGGGGCGCGCTAAGCAGAAGGAGGGCGGTGTGCTGGGCGTGCAGAAGATGGACCCGCAGACGGCGGCGAGGATGACCGCGCGCGAGGAGACGGCGCGGCTGATCTCCGCGATTATCCATCCGGTCTTGTTCCCGCTGCTGGTGCTGGGCATTACGCTCTACGTGAACTCCGCCCGCTCGCTCAGCGAGACGCTGCGCGACCTCGTCCTGGCGCTGGTGCTGACGACGCTGCCAATCGCGCTGCTGGTGGGCTTGCAGGTGCTGCGCGGGAAATGGACAGACCTCGACGTCAGCGTGCGGCGGCAGCGCTACGCGCTCTACCCTTTCGGCATCGCCTGCATGGCGGCGCTCGCGCTGGCCTATGCGCGGCTGCATGCGCCGCAGGTGGCCGTGCAATCGGCGGTGGCGCTGATGCTGGCGAACATCATCAACGGGCTGGTCAACTTCGGGTATAAGGTCAGCGCGCACGCGACGGGCGCTGCGGCGAGCGCGACGCTGCTGTGGCTGGCAGTGCCCGTCGTGACGCTGGCGCTGGCGGCGACGGTGGCCACGCTGGCGGTTGGCTGGTCGCGGGTCGCGCTCCATCGCCACACACGCGGCCAGGTGGTGCTGGGCTGGGCAGTCGGCGTCGGCTCGATGCTGGTGGCGCTGCGTGCGCCGCTGCCGACCTTCCTCTAAAAGGAGACGAGCAATGCAGCTACAGGGACATACCTTCCTGATCACCGGCGGCGCCTCGGGTCTGGGAGCAGCGACCGCGCGGACCTTCGCGCAGGCGGGAGCCAACGTGGTGCTGGCCGACGTGAACGCGCAGAACGGCGAGCAGACGGCCAAGACCATCGGCGAGCATGCACGGTTCGTCCAGACCGACGTGACCGACGAGGCGAGCACGCAGCAGGCCGTGGACGCCTGCAAAGAGGCATTCGGCGGGCTGAACGGCCTGGTGAACTGCGCCGGCGTCGGCATTGCGCAGCGTGTGCTGGCGAAGTCGGGCCCGCACCCGCTGGATTGGTTCACCAAGGTGGTGACGATAAACCTGATCGGCACGTTCAACGCCACCCGGCTGGCGAGCGCGGTGATGGCCGAGAATGCGCCGGATGCCGAGGGCGAGCGCGGGGTGATCGTCAACACGGCCTCGGTGGCGGCCTTCGACGGACAGATCGGCCAGGCCGCCTACAGCGCCTCGAAGGGCGGCATCGTCGGCATGACACTGCCCATCGCGCGTGAGCTAGCGCACTTCGGCATCCGCGTGATGACCATCGCGCCGGGCATCTTCGATACGCCGCTGATGGCTGGTCTGCCGGAGCCGGCGCGGCAATCGCTGGGGCAGCAGGTGCCGTTCCCAAAGCGCCTGGGTCGGCCGGAGGAGTATGCCGCGCTGGCGCGCCACATCGTCGAGAACGTGATGCTCAACGGCGAGGTGATTCGCCTCGATGGTGGGATCCGCATGGCGCCCAAGTAGGTGGTAGGCGGTACACTCCGTTTCACGTTTTGACTAGCCCGCGACCCGGCGCATAGGCCGCACATCAGCTGCGACCGCGGCGCGCGGGGAGCGCAGCAGCCGCCAGGCGAGCGCGGCTATCCAGGCCCAGCCGGCGATGATCGCGATGCGCTGGAGGAGCCCTGCGGGCACGCCTGGGGAGACGCTTGCCACGAAGAAGCCAGCGACGATGGCCCCGCTCACGGCCGAATAAGGTGCCCAGCCCCGCCAGATGGGGTCTCCGGCAAAGCGCCGCGCCAGCACGAAGCAGGCGGCAGCGAGCGATATGAAGGCGAGCAGACCCGAGAGGGCATGGATCACAGCATGCGCCGACTCTTGGCTGTGGACCGGTGCGCCTGGCGGGTAACCCAGCCCAGGGCCAGTGACGAAGATGCCAGCGGAGATCAGGCTCAAGCCAAAGATGCCGAGCAGGATTGGCCCCCCAATCGAGCCTTTGCCGGAGCGCAGAATGCGCCGCAGCCCAATCGCGAAGCCGAGGCAGAGCACGCCGCAGATGAGGAAGTTGGCGACCTGTTCCCAGCCCTGATCGCTCAGGCTAAGCTGGCTCACGAAGTTGCGCCAGGCGCTGTAGCCGGGGCGAGTCGCGCCTTCGACGAGGAACACGAGCACGAAAAGCACCGGGCCGATCACGCCGCCGGCGAGCAGCCATCTGGTTGACGGCGCCGTTACTTCAGTCTGGTTCATGGTTTCCCCTTCCTTCCCGTTCAGGGCCGCTTCAATAGCAGGCCCGTGAGCGTCGCCGTGAGCCACGCCTCGTAGTGTTCCATGGGCCACCTACGACGGATGACCAGCATGCGATAGAGGTCGAAGCTGGTCAGCGCCCACAATTGGTCATTCGCTTCCGCGGGGAGCAGCCCCTCACGGAGTGCGCCGCGCTCGCGCAGGAATGTCACGAGACGCTCTTGCTGGCGCCAGCGGCGGTCTTCGACGCCGTCAGCAATCTCGGCCAACTCTGGTGCGACAGCGCCCGCACCCCGCAAGAGCTCGAGGTCCGTAGCCGAGGTTTCATACGCTTGGCGTGTAAGCCGCGCCACTAGTGCGATGCGGCGTGCGGGATCAGGCTCGGCGCGGATGTGAGCGAGCAGTTCCTGGAAGTGGCTGCCGGGGGCGGCTGGATCCACCAGCTCGGCCAGCATCGCCCGCTTCGAGCCGAACGCCGCCACAACGGTCTTGGGCGAAACGCCTGCCGCCTCGGCGATAGCCTCGACGGTGGTGCCTGCATAGCCGCGCGTGGCGAAGAGCGTGCGTGCCGACGCGAGCATGCGCTGGCGCGTCTCTTCAGCCTGCCGCTGCCGCGCCGGTGAGCGATACGCGCGCCGTGCTGCCGCTGCCGCTTGATCCTGATCCCGCATGGTGAGCCTCCCGCTGTGGCTTTCGCGACAATTTCAACTGCTGCTATCCTATCAAATAGGATTGTTGCTAGTCAATAGATGAATAGCTATCTATTGCGGACGGCCAGCACACCGCCGGCTGTGACCTCTGGGGCGGCTCGAACGCCCCGACGAGTAGCGGCGGCGCGTGATATGCTAAGGGACCGTCGTGGCGGTGCGGCGAACGTTTGGGTCGAGCCGCCGGTAGACGGGCAGAGGGGGGAGACGGCACATGGAAGTGAAGCGACCCATGCAAGCGCTCGCGCGCCGCCTCCGCACGCGGTCATTTTGGCGCGTGGTGCTGGGGCTGCTCGGTGGGATCGTGGGGCTGCAAGCGGCGACGGCGGCGGTGCTTTCGATGGTCATCGCGCGCCGCCGCCAGCAGCGCGTGCTGGAAGGCGGCTTTCCGCATGTCGCGCTGCCGCCCGTGCAGGTCGGCGAGAACGAGCTGCAGATCTACACCTACGGCCAGGATCTCTACGACGCGATGCTGGCGGCCATTGACGGCGCGCAAGAGAGCATTTATCTCGAATCGTTCATCTGGAAGGGCGACACGGTCGGCGTGCGGTTTCGCGAGGCACTGGCGCGCAAGGCACGCGAAGGCGTCGCCGTCTACGCGGTCTTCGATAGCTTCGGCAACGGTGTGGTGTCGCGCGAGTTCAAGCGCTTCCCGCCCGAGATCCATACGCTGGAGTACCACGCCTTCAGCCGCCCCTGGCACGCGCTCGATCCGCGCCGCTACGCGCTGGATCACCGCAAGCTGCTGGTGGTGGACGGCCGGCACAGCTTCATCGGCGGCTACAACCTCGGCTCGCTCTACGCGACCCAATGGCGCGACACGCATCTGCGCATCAGCGGCCCCGCGGCAGCGGATCTGGCCGTCTCATTCACGGAGTTCTGGAACCGCAACGTGACGCCGCGCCGCCGCATCAAGCGCCACTACCAGCGCCACTTCGATCCGCTGATCGCGCTGCACGGCACCGACGCCCTACGGCTGACGTTCCCGATCCGCGACATGTACATCGAGGCGATTGACCGCGCCGAGCAGCGCATCCTGCTCACCAACGCCTACTTCATTCCCGATCACATCCTGCTGGAACGGCTCAAAGCGGCGGCGGCGCGCGGCGTGGAGGTGCAGATCCTGCTGCCGTGGGCCTCCAACCACATCATCGCCGACTGGCTGGCCCGTGGCTACTTCACGGAGTGCCTGTTGGCTGGCATCCGCATCTTCGGCTACCACAATGCGATGATCCACGCCAAGACCTGCACGATTGACGGCATGTGGTCTACCATCGGCACGGCCAACCTGGACAGGCTGAGCTCGGTGGGCAACTACGAGATCAACGTCGAGGTCTACAGCCCCGAGCATGCCGCGCAGATGGAGCAGATCTTCGCCTGCGACAAGAGCAACGCCCAGGAGATCACGCTGGAGCGCTGGCTGACGCGGCACTGGTTCATGGAACTGAGCGAGCGCATCCTGGCGCCGCTGCGACTGATCTTATGACGCGGTGTACGCCGTAAGCTTGCCGCTCTGATCGGTGATGTAGACGATGCCATTGGCGACCACCGGGCTTTCCCAGTGGATGTTGCCGATGCCGCCGTAGTCGTGCCACAACTGCTGGCCGGTCAGCGGGTCGAGCGCGCGCAGATCGTTGGGCGTGGCGTAGAAGAGGATGCCGTCCGCGACGATGGGCGATGTGCCCCATTGGAGGTTGGTCCACACCGCGCTCAGCGACGCGTTGCCGGCACCGTCGCAGACCAGTTTCATCCCTGAGATGCCGCCTTCGCCCGCGATGAAGACCCAGTCCACCGGCCTGAAGGCCAGATTCGTCCGGCCGATGCGATCCTGCACCCAGACCGCCGGCGCCGTGAGCACCTCGCCGCCCTGTGGCAGGTTCATCGTGAAGACCTCCCCGCCGGTGTGGCCAGGGCCACCCTGCCCGCTCAGGTTGTCCAGATCGAGCAGCCGCACCAATGAGTCTTTGCCGGACTGCACCGCCAGATGCTTCACCGTGCAGCCGGGTTGCTGCGGCAGCAGCGCGGGGGCGGTGCTGCCCAGGTCGAGATCCTGATCCTGGAGGGATTGATAGTCGGCCGGCGTGTAGGAATCGAGCGGGTTGCCGGCGCCATCGCCGCTGCCATCGGGATTGAGCGCCAGCACCGAGTCTCCCCAGTCGAAGCTGCTCGGATCGTAGGCGCCGTTGCCGGTGGCCAGGTAGATCTTGTTGGTGGCAGGCGAGTAGACGACTCCCTCGCGCGCCCAGACCGCCGACTGCACCTCGGGGCAATCCGGCGCGCCAGGCGCGCGCACGAAGTGAACGGTCTGGTCGCTGCAGAGCGTGTTGAAGACCTTCTGCGAGCCGTCGGCCAGGTTGATGGCGGTGATATGGCCCTGGTAGTCGCCCAGATCGCCCGGATAGCCGCCGTTGGCGACGTAGAGGTAGCTCGCGCCCGAAACGGTCGTGGCCAGCGAGAGCGCGGGCGAGCTCTTCTCGTCGAAGGCCTTCAGGGTGGCGAGCTCTGGCCATCCGCCGCCCATCACCTCGTCGCCGGTGCCGATGGCGTAGCGATGGACGTAGCCGTCCAGGCCGTAGCTATAGACGTAGGCGAGGGTAGGGTCCACGGCTGGCGAGGAGGTGGTGTAGCAGGGCGAAGAGCCGCCGTTGATCGTGCAGGTGCCTGGGCCAACCTGCTTGGACCAGACGGTGGCGCCAGTGTGGGCGTCGAGCGCCAGAATGTGGCCGTCTTTGGTGGTGAGGAAGACCAGATCATGCGTGCCACCAGGCGTGCTGACGCCAGTGATGACGGCCGGCGCGCCGTCGGCGATGCTGGGCAGCGTGACCTGAAAGAGGCGGTGCAGGCTGCCAACCGTCGCGCGCGAGATGAGGCGCTCCTGTGTATTGGCCCCGGTGTGCTGGCTGCTGCCATTGAACTGTGGCCAGTTGTACGCCGAGAGCATCGTTGCGATGACGACGAGCGACAGGCCAACGCCGAGCGTGCGAGCAGCAGAACGGTATCTCAGCATTCCCGCGCCCCCTTCGTCTTCCCATCCACACACAGCCTCGCACGCAAAAGGAGCAGGCGCCATGCCGCTCGCGCCTGGTGTGCCGGTGCCGCCACCAAGGCCGCCCGGGCAGCCGCGCCACCATGCTATGCTAAGCAGAAGTGACCGCACGGCCCCGCGGAGCGCCCCTACTACATGAAGTAACGCGCGAGATGCTTCATTAGGCGCGGCGATGTGGGCAGCAGCCATGTGGGCACGCGGATGTGCCTACCATACGATCCGTATGGCCGGCATGGGGCGGACGACAGGCATGTGGAGGTGAGGCGAAGCGTGAAGAGCCGCAGCGCCATTGGGGTCGCCGGTCGGCTGGGACTTGCCGGCCTGTTCGCGGCAGCCACCCGCCTGCTCTACGACATCGAGGCCCACGGCCTGGCCTATGATGCCGGCGCGCCACGCACGTATTTCGCCATCACCCACAAGCGCGACCTGGATGCGCTGGCGCCCGTGCCGATCATCCTGGGCCATCGCGGCTGGGCTGGGCTGGCTGGCGACGTGCACTTCGCGATGCGCGCGGACTCGTTTCAGCGCGGTTTTCTTGCGCGGATCGTGCTACAGCCGCGGTGGTTCGCGCGTCTGCTGCGCCCGCTGGGCGTCGGACCGTTGCTGCGCTCCGTAGGGGTGCATCCGCTGCGCGACCTGCGACAGTACCCAGGCGAGGCACGGCTGCGCGAGATACTGGCGGCCGAGGGTGACCCGCTGGTGGGCGAGGTGCTGGCGCCGGAGTACCTGTCGCGGCTGGCGCGGGCAGGACACCGCGATCCGCGCTGGCTGGCGGCGCAGTCCCTCTCGGAGCTGCTGAGCTGGCGCTACCACCAGCTTTTGCAGCCCTATACCAGCGCGGAGATCTTCAGCGCGAGCGCGCGGCGGCAAGCGGAGCGACGGGCGGCAGAAGCGTCAAAGGCCATGCTCTCGGAGCAGGCGCTCTGGCTGTGGCGCGGCGGCTCGCTCTATGGCGCGCCAGAGGGGCACCTCTCGCCAGACGGGCGCCTGAGCCCGCTCAGCACCGGCTTCGTGCGCGTGCTGAGCGCAAGCCCGCGCGATACGCGCGTGATGCCTGTGGCAATCGTCTACGACTTCATGACCACGCGGCGTCTGCGTATCTTCGTTGACCTTGGCCCGGCGATCGAGCGAGCCCCTGAGCTGCCGCGACGCGAGCTGGATGCGCGGCTGCGCACGGGCTGGCTGCGGGCGGCCCGCTTCACCTGCACCCAGCTCGCCAGCGGCTTCCTCGCGGAGGCTGCCAGCGGAGTGCACCCGCGTTTCACCACCGACGAGCTGGCCGCGGCGGTAGAGAGCAAGGCGGTCGCCCTGCAGGCGGCTGGGCGGGGGGTGGACACGCGGCTGCTCACACCGCGCGAGGCTCACGCGGCCGCACGCGCGTATCTCGCCTATGCCCACCAGCGCAAGCTGGTGCGGGGCGTGGGCGGCAAGATCTGGGAGGTGCGTCCACTGCGGCCGATGCCGCCGCTCCCGCCCGGAGGCGTCGGCTATGAGGCGGCGCCGCTCGTCTACGCCTGCCACGAGCTGGAGGAGATGCTGGCTGTCACATAGGCGGCTGCGCGGGGCCAGGACGGAATCGGGCCGGGGCACAGAGGCAGGTAGCGCGAACTTCGGGGGGCATGCGGCCGCCGAATAGCATGGTACCGTACAGTTGGGCTGGGGAGATATTTACTTGTCTAAATACTGACATAAACCATTGCCTTGGGCGAAAGGCCTATGTTATACTCTCGGATGGTGCGCGAAGTGAGAGGCGCATGTATGAAGAACGACGACGAGCAACGCAATCGCGGGAATTCCGACGAGAGCATCTGGGCGGCTTTTGCCGTACCGGGCCAGGTGGTGGCATATATCGTCGGCGGCGCCGGATTGGGCCTGCTTGCCGGCCACTTCATTGATAGCGCGCTGAATTCGTCGCCCATCGCAACGTTTATCGGGCTGCTGCTTGGCCTGGCAATTGGCACTTACGGCGTGTATCGCCTCGTATCCTCGCTTCGGTAAGGCCGGATAGAGAGAGCGGTCAGTGCGGAGCCGGCAAAGCTGAGGGCAGTCAGGGGACAAAGGGAGTGCCTCCGTGCTCTGGAACTTGCCTCACATCGCGGTGCCCGCCGATAAGCTCTTCGACATCGGCCCTTTCCCCGTCTACAACACGTTCCTGCTGACAATCGCCAGCGGCCTCATCATCGTCTTGCTGTTGGGCATCGCGGTGCGCAAGATCAACATCGTGCCGCGCCGCTGGCAGAATCTGGTCGAGTGGTTCTTCGAGGGTGTGCTCAACATCTGCGAAGAGGTGGCCGGCAAGCGCAACGGACGGCGCTTCTTCCCGTGGGTGATGACGATCTTTCTGCTGGTGCTGTTCAGCAACTGGTGGGAGATCATCCCCGGCATCGAGACGATTGGTACGATCAGCCACGACACCGAGATCAGCGCTGCCTGCGCGAATGCCTCGGGCGTCTTCCTCACTGGGAATGTTTCCAACTGCATCGTGCCGTGGCTGCGCCCCCCCTCGACTGACCTCAACTTCGCGCTGGCGCTGGCCATCATCTCGTTCGTCGCCACTCAGGTCTACGGCTTCCGGATGCTGGGCGTTGGCAAGCAGCTCGGGCGCTACTTTACGCTCAAAGAAGGCCCGATGGGGCTGGCCGTTGGGGTGCTGGAGCTGCTGCTGGAGCCGCTGCGCGTCATCTCGCTCAGCTTCCGTCTCTTCGGCAACCTCTTCGCCGGCGACGTGCTGCTGCTGGTCATCGCCTTCCTGCTGCCGGTGGTCGGCGCGATCCCCTTCTACTTCCTGGAGCTGTTTGTCGGCTTCATCCAAGCCTTTGTCTTCGCCTTCCTCACGCTGATCTTCATGACACTCGGCACGACTATCCACGGCCATGAGGACCACGAGGAGGAAGCCGCCGCGGACGCGGCCCATCGCGAGCATGCCGTCGCCGAGCGAGCGCTCGCGCGCGAGGAGGTCGCCGCCCGCTAGTCTTCGCCTACATCGCGACCCATCGTAGCAGGCTCCGGCCGAACGGATCGGAGCGCCACACCAGGGAGTGTCCTGGGCCACCTTTCCGCGGCCGCCCAACGCTGGGCCAGCCGCCCCACCTCTGAGGAGGAGCAGCATGAACTCTTCGCAATTCGTCGAACTGGCCGCCGCCCTTGCCATCGGATTCGGAGCTGTCGGCCCTGGCATCGGCGTCGGCCTGATCTCTGGTCCAGCGCTGGCCGCGATGGGCCGCAATCCTGAGGCTGCAGGCGTCATCCGCACGAACATGATTCTGGCGATCGTGTTCGCCGAAGCCATCTCGATCTACGCGCTGGTGGTCGCACTGATCATCCTCTTCGTCATCAGGTAGGATCACCACGATAGGCTGCCGGGGCCGCTCGGCTTCCGGCAGCGGAAGGACGAGGAGGTGCGCGTGATCCTGGCAGATTCGGGCCTCGGCATTAACCTCTGGGCCCTCGTCGCGCAGGTGATAACCTTCTTCATCTTGCTGGCCGTCTTGCAGAGGTGGGCCTTCCCCGCGCTCTTTAAGATCCTCGACCAGCGCGAGGCGACCATCCGCTCCGGTGTGGAGAACGCCGAGCGGGCGCGGCGCGAGGTGAACGAGGCGCAGAAGCGTGTGGAGGCGATGCTCGAGCAGGCCCGGCAGGAGTCCCAGGCGATCACCACGCGGGCCAACCAGGCCGGCGAGCGCGTGCGCGCGCAGATCGAAGCCGACGCCCGCGAACGATCCAACCAGATCGTGGAGCAGGCCGAGCGGCGCATCCGCCAGGAGGTCGATCGGGCGCGGGCGCAGCTGCGGCAGGAGGTGGCAGATCTCGCCATCCAGGCCGCCGAGCATGTCGTCGGCAGCTCGATGGACGAGGCGACCAGCCGCAAGCTGGTGGGTGAGTTCGTCGCGCAGTCGAGGGATCTCCAATGCTAAGGGGCTCCATCGCGCGTCGCTACGCGGAGGCGGTCTTCCAGATCGGCGTTGAAAACAACGCCGTAGACCGCTGGCGCGACGACCTGCGCACGATCGCCGAGTACTACGGCAACAAGCGGCTGCTCTTCGTGCTGAGTGAGCCCAAGATTTCGGCTCAGCGCAAAGAGCAGGTGGTGCGCGACCTGCTGGCCGACAAGGTCCAGCCGGAGGCGCTCAACCTCGCGTTGCTGCTGGTCGAGCGCGAGCTGGCCCCTCTCGGCCCCGCGATCAGCCAGGCCTTCGACCAGCGCTACAACGACTACAAAGGCATCGCGGTCGCGCAGGTCACGACGGCGATTCCCCTCGACGAGAGCCTGCGCACGCAGATTCGCCAGCAGTTGTCGCAGCTCACGGGCAAGCAGATTCAACTGCAGGAGCGCGTGAGCCCGGACATCCTGGGCGGTGCGATTGCGCGTGTGGGCGATACCCTGATTGATGGCAGCCTGCGCCGGCGCTTCGAGCTGCTGCGTCAGCAGATCGCGACGGGCGACCTGGGCGGACCCGACGACGGACTGCTTGCCGCGGTGCTCGGTCCCGGTGGCGCGGGTGGCGAGCCGCCCTTCGTGGTTGGTCCCGCCGACACCGAGACCAACAGCGGCGGTGGCGCTGCTGGCGAGGCCGCCGGCAACGGCGGCTCGGCCCCCGGCGGCACTCCCAGCGGACCGGCCAGCAGCACCGAGATGGCGCCGCGCTCTGGCTCCGGCTCGGCGCATCTGGGGCCGCGGCCAGAGCAACAGCAGCAACGGCCGAAGCAGCCACCGCAGCGGGCGGGTGGACAACCCAACCCGAACGCGGGCGGCAATCGCCCTGGCGGGCGCAATAAGCGCCGCCGCCGCTAGCGCGTGGGGAGCGCAAAGACAAGGAGACGACGATGGCTATCGCGGACGAGATAACGCGCGTCATACGCGATCGAATAGTGGGCTTCCAGGGCGCGGCGACCGAAGCCGCGATGGTCAGCGTGGGCACGGTGATCGAGGTCGCCGACGGCATCGCCCGCGTCTACGGACTCTCCGGCGTGGGCTACTTCGAGCTGGTGGAGTTCCCGCGCACCGGTTTGGTTGGCATCGCCTTCAACCTCGAAGAGGACTCAGTGGCAGTGCCGATCCTGGGCGACTACACCCAGATCCGCGAGGACGACGAGGTGCGCACCACGGGGCGCATCGCGCAGGTGCCGGTGGGCGACGCACTGATCGGCCGCGTGGTGAATCCGGTGGGCGAGCCGCTCGACGGCGGCGGGCCGATTGCGACCGACAAGTTCCGCCCGGTCGAGCGCGTCGCACCGGGCGTCATCACGCGCCAGTCGGTCACCGAGCCGGTGCAGACGGGCCTGAAGGCGATTGACGCGCTGATCCCGATTGGCCGCGGCCAGCGCGAGCTGATCATCGGCGACCGCCAGACCGGCAAGACCGCCGTTGCCCTGGACACAATCATCAACCAGAAGGGCAAGAACCTCATCTGCATCTACGTGTCCATCGGGCAGAAGAACTTCCAGGTGGCACGTATCCGTGAGATCCTGCGCGAGCATGGCGCGCTCGACCACACGATTATCGTGCATGCCGGCGCCGAGGACCCCGCGCCGCTGAAGTACCTGGCCCCCTACGCCGGCTGCGCGATGGGCGAGGAGATCATGGAGAGCGGGCGCGATGCGCTGGTGGTCTACGACGACCTCTCCAAGCATGCCGACGCCTACCGCAACATGTCGCTCATCATCCGCCGGCCGCCAGGGCGCGAGGCGTATCCGGGCGATGTGTTCTACCTGCACAGTCGCCTGCTGGAGCGCGCGGCTCGCCTCAGCCCAGAGTATGGTGGCGGCTCGCTGACGGCGCTGCCGATCATCGAGACGAAGGGCAACGACGTCTCAGCCTACATCCCGACCAACGTCATCTCGATCACCGACGGCCAGATTTACCTGGAGCCTGACCTGTTCAACGCGGGTGTCCGCCCAGCGCTGAACGTGGGCATCTCGGTCAGTCGCGTCGGCTCGGCGGCGCAGGTGCCGGGCATGAAACAGGTCGCGGGCACCCTCAAGCTGGACCTCGCCCAGTTCCGCGAGCTGGCCGCCTTCGCCCAGTTCGGCTCCGATCTGGATAAGGCCACCAAGGCGCGCATTGATCGCGGCCTGCGTCAGCAGGAGATCTTGAAGCAGAAGCAGTATCAGCCGATGCCGGTCGAGCACCAGATCATGATCATCTACGTAGCCGCCAAGGGCGCGCTGGATGAGGTGCCGGTCGAGAAGGTCGCGGAGTGGGAGGCGCAGTTTCACCAGTTCATGGACGCCAACTATCCGCAGCTCGTGCAAGGCATCTATGACACGACCGTGGCCAACCGTAAGAAGATTCCGGACGAGATGTTCGCCGAGCTTGACGCGGCCACCGCGGAGTTCCAGAAGTCGGCGCCGCGATAAGGGGTCCTCACCCCCCAGCCCCCTCTCCTTGCGTGGAGAGGGGGAGGCAGAGGGCGTAGGGGCGTCCGGTGGGCGCCCTGGCCGGAACGCCTCCGGCGGACGCTCTGGGCCGTTGGGAGAAGGGATCTGAAGGGACGATCAAATGGCAACCGCTCGTGAAATACGGCGCCGCATCCGCTCGGTCAAGAACGTCGCGCAGATCACGCGCGCCGTCCAGATGGTGGCCAGCAGCAAGATGCGGCGGGCGCAAGAGCGCGTGCTGGCCTCGCGGCCGTACTCCGAGCAGCTCATCACCTTGCTCTCGCGCCTGGCGGACCAGGCCGAAGGGCAGGAGGATCTGCCGCTGATGCGGAGCCGGCCGGTGAAGCGTGCCGGCATTGTGGTCGTCACGCCGGATAAAGGGCTGGCGGGCGCGCTTTCCAGCAACGTCAACCGGCGCGCGGCACAGCTCGCGCTGGAGCTGAAGCGCGAGCACGGCGCGGACACCCCCGTCGCCTTCATCGCCGTCGGCCGCAAGGGGCGCGACTTTGTCGTCCGCACGCAGCAGCGGCTGATCGCCGAGTTCACCAACCTGGGCGACATGCCCAGCCCAGCCAATGTGCGCGCCATCGCTCGCGCCGTCACCGACGCGTACCTCGGCGAGGAGGTGGATCAGGTCTTCCTGGTCTATCCGCGCTTCGTCTCGACTGTGGTGCAGACGCCTTCAGTGCTCCAATTGCTGCCGGTGCAGCCGCCGGAGCGCGAGGCCGAGGGGCCGCCGCCGCAGTACATCTTCGAGCCGGACGCGACGACGATCTTCGCCGAGCTGCTGCCGCGCTACATCGAGACGCTGATCTATCAGCCGCTGCTCGAGACGGTCGCCAGCTTCTACTCGGCACAGATGGTGGCGATGAAGAACGCCACTGACAACGCGAGCGACCTGCTCGAAGACCTGACGCTGACTTACAACAAAGCCCGCCAGACCGCCATCACGACGCAGATTCTCGAAGTGGTGGCCGGCGCCGGCGCGTAGACAACATATTCGCAGACCCGTTCGCGGCGCGCATCACGCACCGCGCCCGCAGAGGAGATCCTCGCTATGGCAACCGCCGCAACACGCACCAAGGGCACCGTCTTGCAGGTGCTGGGCAACGTGGTGGACATCGAGTTCCCGCCCGACCAGATTCCGGCCATCTACGACGCCGTCGAGACGCAGATCCAGGGTCGCGAGCGGCCGCTGGTGCTCGAAGTCGAGCAGCTGCTCGGCAATAACGTCGTGCGCTGCGTGGGCATGGGCCCCACCGACGGCATGGAGCGCGGCCAGGATGTCTTCAACACCGGCGGCCCGATCACCGTGCCCGTCGGGCCCGAGACGCTGGGCCGCATCTTCAACGTGCTCGGCCAGCCGGTGGACAACATGCCCGCCCCGGCCAACGCCCCGCGCCTGCCGATCCACCGCCCGGCGCCCGGTCTCGAAGACCAGGCCACCCAGGCCGAGGTGCTGGTGACGGGCGTCAAGGTCATTGACCTGATCGCACCCTTCATGCGCGGCGGCAAGGTCGGCACCTTCGGCGGCGCGGGCGTCGGCAAAACCGTCATCATCCAGGAGCTGATCAACAACATCGCCAAGGAGTCCAGCGGCCTCTCGGTCTTCGCCGGAGTGGGGGAGCGGACCCGCGAGGGCAACGACCTCTACCATGAGATGAAAGATGCGGGAGTGCTACCCAGCCTGGCGATGGTGTTCGGGCAGATGAACGAGCCGCCGGGCGCGCGGCTGCGGGTGGCGCTGACCGGGCTGACGATCGCGGAGTACTTCCGTGATGAGGAGGGCCGCGACGTGCTGCTCTTCATTGACAACATCTTCCGCTTCACCCAGGCCGGATCTGAGGTCTCGGCGCTGCTGGGGCGTATGCCCTCGGCGGTGGGCTATCAGCCCAATCTGGCCGAGGAGATGGGCCAGCTGCAGGAACGCATCACCTCGACCAAGAAGGGCTCGATCACCTCGATGCAGGCGGTCTACGTCCCGGCCGACGACTATACCGACCCGGCGCCGGCAACCACCTTCGCGCACCTCGACTCCACTATCGTGCTGGAGCGCGCGCTGACCGAGCGCGGCATCTACCCGGCGGTGGATCCATTGGCCTCGACGAGCCGCATTCTGGACCCGCAGATTGTGGGGCAGGAGCACTACGACGTGGCGCAAGGGGTGAAGCGAGTGTTGCAG
>DASUBU010000025.1:0-9361 GCA_035763125.1 Ktedonobacterales bacterium | reverse complement strand
GGTCTGCTCCGCCGCGGGCGATGGCTTCTTCATGAGCGGCGACGCAGGCGCCACCTGGGCGACACCTGACGCGGGCCTGCGCCATCACTACTGCTGGGCAGTTGCCGCCGATCCCGCCGATCCCGAGGCGCTGGTGCTCTCTGCCGCCTCTGGTCCGCGCACCGCGCATGACGCCCCGTCTGCCGCCTCCGTCGTCTATCGACGAAGTGCCGGCGGCGACTGGCAGCCGGTCACGGCGGGGCTGCCGCCGGAGCGGGGAACGTTGGCCTCATCGCTCGTCGCGAGCCCAAGCGAGCCGCACGTCTTCTACGCCGCCAACAACCACGGTGTCTATCAATCGGACGATGCGGGCGCGAGCTGGCAGCGGCTCGATATCCCCTGGCCGGAGCGCGCTCAGTTGCAGCGGCCGGAAGGTGTGGTGGTGGCGGCCTTGTGATCGCCGCCACCGCCGATACTACGGCCCATCGAAGAGGACGAAGACGCTCTGCAAGAACGTGTCATCATAGCGCTGCCAGGTATCATCTATGCCCGCCGCCGCCCACTTGATGCCTTGCGCAGTGCCGGCCTTCACGGCTGACGTACCGTAGACCCCATTCTGGTAGCCACCGTACTCCTCTTGCACCGGCCCCATGATGATGACGTTCGCCTCGGTGAGTCGCACGCCGCTGGTCCACAACGCCTGTTGCGCCATGAGGCAGAATGCTTTGGTCAGCTCTTGTGCGGCGGCCACCTTGGCATCGGTGTTGGGCACGCTGCCGCCAAGGGTGATCTGCACTTTGACACTGGCGTTCGTGGCATCGTAGGCCGTGTCAATCTTCTGCACACCCAGGCCCCAGACGGCGAAGTGTACCGCCTCTGCCAATTGCCCCTGGATTGGAGACGCTGGCGCCGCCTGGGCGGTTGCCGTTGGACTGGCTACGCCGCTGCTGCCGTTGCCGCTGAATGGCGCGCAGCCCGCCGCGATGAGGCCGGCCGCGAGCGCCAGCGCCGCCAGCGCGAAGCGCGCCGCGGCAAGACGCCGGACACCGAACGGCGACGCTGGCCCGCTTGCGAGGCTCGCGCCGGCTGAGCTCCGTTGTTCGCTGGTGGGTGCATGCCGTGAGAGGTCACGCATGGGAGGTCTCCCCGTCAATTAGGAGGCGCGGCCAGACACCCTGATCGCCTGCGTATGGGAAGCTCTGTGTGACAGGGTAGGCCGCGCGATGCCGTCAGGCGCCGAACTGCCAGATGGCAGTCGAAACTCTAGCACGTGCCCCCCGCCAGACCGCGCCCGCATTTCAAAACTCAACGGGGCTAGCGGATATGCGGCAGCACCTCGGCGGCGAAACGGGCGATCTGCTCAACGCGCTCCGGCCAGCGCGGCACCATGAACTGTAGCGCCAGGTGCTCCACACCCACGTCACGATACACGCGTAGCGCCTCGACGAGCTGCTCCGGCGAGCCGCGCAGGCGCTCGGCATCCTGGGGGACCGGCTCGCGCGTCACCTCGATGGGGCGGCAGACCGCGAGCGTCATCGTGTCGAGATCGCGGCCCGCCTCAGCCGCCACCCGCCGCACGTTGTCGTAGCCAGCGCGCAGCTCAGCGGGCGAGACGGTCACGAAATAGGGGAACCAGGCGTCGCCGTAGCGCGCCGCACGCCGTTGCGCCGCGCGTCCCTCGCCGCCAACCCAGATGGGGATGCGCGGCTGCTGGATGGGCTTGGGGTAGAACGCCACATCGCGCACGGCGTAGTGCGGGCTCTCGAAGGTGATGTGCTCCTCTGTCCAGAGCTTGCCCAGTAGCTCGAGCTGCTCGTCGGTCATCTGGCCGCGCTCGGCAAACGGCACGCCAAGCGCGGCGAACTCCTCTTCCATCCAGCCGACGCCCACGCCCATGATCAACCGCCCGCGCGAGAGCCGCTCGATGCTGACCGCCACGCGCGCCCAGTAGAGCGGATGGCGATAGGGCAGCACCAGCACACTGACGCCGAGCGTAATGTGCTCAGTGCAGCCAGCCAGATACGCCAGGCACGTCAGCGAATCCATGAAGGGGCGGTCTGGCGGAACGATGAACTCGTGATTCTCGGCGTAGGGATAGCTCGTCTGGATGGTCCACGGCGTGACCACGCGATCCGCCGACCAGATCGCATCGAAGCCCTGCGCCTCGGCCGATTGCGCCGCCTCGCGCAACGTCTCCGGCCCGGTCGCCCGCCCTGAGATCGGCAGGAATACGCCTACCCGCATCGAACACTCCCCTCTCGGCTCACGCCTCGGCGCTATGCCCACCGTGCGTCCTCTGGCATGATACTACCGCGCTGAGCGCGCCGCGCCGCCCGCCATGAGTGGATGCTGGCGCTCCTCGTCGGTGGCAGACTGTGAGGCCGGCGAGACGGACGCGTTGGCGTCCCGCGTCACCGCGGGCAGGCGCACGCTGAAGCAGCTTCCAACGCCGAGCGTGCTCTCGACGGCCACCGAGCCGCCCATGCCCGCGACCAGCTCCTTGACTAGTGCCAGCCCCAGGCCGGTGCCGCCATCTGCCTCAGCACGCGAGCGCGCCGTGCGGTAGAAACGCTCCCAGATGTGCGACAGCTCGTCCTCCGGGATGCCTGCGCCGGTGTCACGTACGCGCAGGACGACCGCGCGGTGCTTGCGCTCCGCGCTCACTTCCTCTGCTGTGACGCTCACCGCCACGATACCGCCTGGTGGCGTGTGGCGCAGCGCGTTGTGCAGCAGATTCTGGAGCACCTGTTCCAGCCGGCCCGCGTCGGCCAGCGCACGCGGCAGCGCCGTCGCCGCTGGTTCGCAGACTACCTCGACGCGCGCGCGCTGCCAGGCCAGCGGCGCAATGGACTCGACGCAGTTCCGCGCGACCTTCAGGATGTCCACCGGCTCGTGACGCAGCTCCAACTTGCCCACCTCGGCGCGTGCCAGCGTGAAGAGATCGTCAATCAGCGTCTGCAAGTGCACGGTTTCGCGTTCCATCACCGCCAGGTCCGCGCGCAGCGTCTCAGGTGAAGTCGTATCCCAGTGTGTCCGGGCCGATTCGAGATATCCGCGCAGCGTGGCGACCGGAGTGCGCAGCTCGTGCGAGACACTGGCCACCAGTTGCCGGCGCGCGGCCAGCAGCCCGGCCACGCGGTCTCGTTCGGCCTCCACGTCGCGCATCGCTTGCTGCAGATCGTGCGCCATCGCGTTGAAGTTTTCCTGGAGCTGCGCTACCTCGTCCTCGCCCCGCACCGTCACCTGGCTGTCATAGTCGCCCGCCCGCAGCTGGTCGGTGGCGAGCGCCAGCGATTGCAGGCGGCGCGTGGTGCGACGGGCGAAGAGATAGGAGAAGAGCGCCGACGGCGGCAGCACGACCAGCAGCAGGATCACCGTCACGACGAAGAGCACGAACAAGATCGGCAGGAGCTGGAGCTGGATACGATGTGTGAAATAGACCTCGTTGAGGACCAGCAGCCCGGCGAACACGCACATGCCGAACACGACGACCAGCAGATGGGCGTGGGTCAACGCGAAGACCAGTCGGCGCCTGCGCAGCCCATTCCAGAAGATCAGCAGCCGCACGCCAAGTCGCGAGACGACGAAAGCGGCCGTAAACGCTGCGAGCCACAGCCCGAAGAACCAGTTGAGTGGGAACCGCGGGCGGAGCAGCGTGTGCTCCTGCGTTTGCCAGAAGATCGTGAGCAGCAGCGTGGGCGTGACTGCGATCAGCGCCCCCATCACGGTATAGAGCGCCAGGCGCGCCGGCCACGGCCATCCGATGCGCCGTATGCGCCAGACGCACCACAAGATTGCCCCTGGCCCCAACGGCACGATCAGGGCGGCAACCACGCGAATCTGTGCCGAGGGCGAGGCGTCGGCCTGGAAGAAGAGCACCCACACCAGCAGCGGCGCCTGCGCGAGCAGCACTTCGGCCAGCGCGCGCGGAGGACCGACGCGCAGCCACAAGCCGTGCCAGCGCGCGCGCTGCGCATGCCACGTGGCACGCCACTCCACCTTCATCATGCCGCTCCCTCGCTCACTTCTCCGGCCGCAGCCGGTAGCCAATGCCCCAGACCGTCTCGATGGCATCGCCCAGACTGCCGAGCTTCTTCCGCAAGCGCAGCACGACGTTATCAACCGAGCGGTCGCCGCCAATGTACGACTCGCGCCAAACCGTCTCAAGCAGATACTGCCGGCTGAAGGCACGGCCAGGGCTGCGCAGTAGCAGGGTGAGCAGCGCAAACTCGGTGGGGCTGAGGTCGAGCGGCTCGCCGGCCAGTGCGGCGAGGTGGGCGGCTTCGTCGAGCACCAGCTGACCGCGCCGCAAGGTCTCGCCGCCGCCCTCGCGGTCCGCGCTGACGGTCTGGCGAATCAGCTCAGCGCGCCGCAGCAGCGCATGCACGCGCGCCACCAGCTCGCGCATGCTGAAGGGCTTGGTCAGATAGTCGTCGGCCCCGACCTCCAGACCCACCACGCGGTCGGTCTCCTCACTGCGCGCCGTCAGCATCAGCACGGGTGTCGGCGCGCAGTGCCGCAGACGGCGCAGCACCTCCAGCCCGTCCAGCTTCGGCAGCATCCAGTCCAGGATCACCAGATCGGGACGCTCGCGCTCGTGAATCTCGAGCGCGGCCAGGCCGTCAGCAGCGGAAAGGGTAGTGTAACCGGCGGCCTCCAGCTCGCGCAGCACCACCTGCGCGAGATCAGCCGCGTCCTCCACCAGCAGAATCGTCGCCATCGCCCTACCCATCTCCGGCGCATGTGCTCACCACCGCGGCGCGCCTCGCGGTCATCCCATTATATGCGCCGCACTCCCTGTGCGTGAACGGCTTTACGGCCCCTACGCCTCGACTGCGACAGACTTGCGACACCTCCGCGATACCCCCGTGACAGCCGAGCGTTACCCTTATGCATCAGGGCCGGCGTGCTCGCCAGCCTGGACCGAACACCTTCAGATTGGAGTGAGACACCTAATGCCAGTAACCACGAGCCAGAGCCACCCCACAGCGGCGACCGTGCCCGCCCGCGACCGCGGCGAGGTGGCGCTGCGTGCACGCACCCTCAGCAAGCGCTATGGCCAGCGCCTGGCCGTTGACGGCCTCAATCTCGAGGTCCATCGTGGCGAGATCTTTGGCTTCCTCGGTCCCAACGGCGCCGGGAAGACGACCACCATCCGCATGGCGCTGGGCCTCATCTCCCCCACCACCGGCTCGGTCGAGATCCTGGGCCACGACGTGGCGGCGGAGCGCGCGGCGGTCTTGCCGCGTGTCGGCGCGCTGGTCGAACAGCCGGCGCTTTATCTCTACATGTCGGGCCGCGACAACCTGCGCGCCGTCGCCTCGGTGCTGGGCGGTGTGCCCGAGAGCCGGCTTGATGCGGTGCTGGAGCTGGTGGGGCTGCGCGGACGCGACAAGGATCGCGTGCGGACGTACTCGCTCGGCATGAAGCAGCGGCTGGGGGTGGCGATGGCGCTCTTGAACGACCCCGAGGTGTTGGTGCTCGACGAGCCGGCCAACGGCCTGGACCCCGCGGGCATCGTCGAGATGCGCGACCTGATGCGCCAGCTCGCGGCGGAGGGCAAGACGATCTTCCTTTCCAGCCACGTGCTGACGGAGGTGCGCCAGATCTGTACGCGGGTGGCGATCCTCAACCTGGGCAAGTTGGTGACCGAGACGACGATTGACGAGCTGGTCAAGGGCCACGGCGAATTCGTCGTGACGCTGGAGCCGGCGTACGCCCGCGAGGCACTGGCGCTCGTGCGGCAGCAGCCGTGGGGCGCGGGCGCGCGGCTGGATGAGCACGGCGCGCTGGTGACAGCGGCGCCTGGCGGGCACGGCCGCGACCTGAACCTCTTCCTGGTGCAGTCCGGCTTTGCTCCCGACACCATCATTCAGGAGGCGCGCGACCTCGAACAGGTCTTCCTGCAGCTCACGGGCAACGGTGAAGGAGGTGTGAAGTGATGGTGGCGACGATTTCTCAGCCCGTCTCGGCCGCGGTCGCGCGGACCAGCCGGCCGCGTTTCGGCGGCATCCTGCGCGGCGAGCTGCTCAAGATCAGCCGTCAACGGGCGACCTGGCTGATGCTGATCGCGCTGGCGGGCCTGCTGACGCTGCCCTTCCTGGTCAGTCTGACCGCCGAGGGCTTCAAGGACGGTCTGCAGCACGCGCCGGTCTTCGAGCTGTACCGCACGATGGGACGCAACCTCTGGGCGCTGCGTGTCTTTGCGGGGCCGGTGCTTGTGATCCTCACGGCGCGGCTGATCGGCATGGAATACTCCGGCGGGACGATTCGCGTGCTGCTGGCGCGTGGCGTGGGGCGGCTGGGGCTGCTGGGCGCCAAGCTGCTGGCAATCGCCGTCTGGGCGTTGGGTATCCTGCTCGGCGGTCTGCTGCTCGACCTGCTGCTCACCCTGGTGACGATCCGCATTGCCGCTGGCAGCTTCGACGCGCTCAAGGCGCTGAATGCGGGATTCTGGCAAGATACCTGGCTCTACATCGTCACGATTGTGATCAGCATGGCAGTGACGATCCTGATGGCGGCGGCCGTGACGGTGCTGACGCGCTCGCTGGCGGCGGGGTTGGCGATTGGGCTCAGCTTCTTCGCCGCCGATAACATCGGGCTGATCTTCTTCTATCTGGCGTCTCAGCTGACCGGCAGCAACTTCTGGACGGTGGCAACCGGCGATCTGCTCGGCCCCAACCTGAACGTGATGGCGCAAGCGTTGTTGCCGGGACGCGCCGCCGCGGCGACCTTCACCTTCAACGCGCCGCTGGTGCCGCTGACAGGCGGCCACACACTGCTGGTGACGGCAATCTGGACCGCCGGCTTCATCGCCACGGCTGTGCTACTGACCTGGAAGCGCGACGTGACGGAATAGGAAGGAGTCCTCTCACCACAGAGGACACGGCGTTTCACAGAGAGCGGGCAGGGATCCTACAGGGAATACACAGAGGGGAGAGGCGCAGAGGCGCAGCGCCCCAAAGTGCGGCACGCGGCAGAGGATCAAAAAGCGAGGAGCCGGAACACTTCAGGTGCCAGGCATAGACGCGAAGGGGGGAGAGGTTGAATGAGTACGGCTGTGACGATAGAGGCGCCCGCGGTTGGCGAGCGGACTGAGGCCAGGCGGCCGAGCTTTGTGGGCATCCTGAGGGGCGAGCTCTTCAAGATTTCACGGCAGCGGGCCACCTGGGTGATGGGCATCGTGCTGGCCTGCTTTCTGATCGGTCCGCAAGTGCTGATCGCGGCGCTGCACAATCCGCATCTCAAGCAGCAAGTCAGCGCGGCACCGCTGCAGTTTCTGTACACGCTGATGGGCATTGACGCGGCGGTGCTGCGCATCTTCTCCGGCACCTTCCTGATCCTACTGACGGCGCGGCTGATCGGCATGGAATACTCTGGCGGGACGATTCGCGTGCTGTTGGCGCGTGGCGTGGGGCGGCTGGAGCTGCTGGGCGCCAAGCTGCTGGCGGTTGCGCTGGTGGCGCTGGGGATCCTGGCAGCCGGGCTGCTGCTCGAAGGTCTGCTCAATCTGGTCGTGTTGCAGGCCGTCATGGGCAATCTCGACGCGCTCTCGTTGCTCAACGGCGCGTTCTGGGCCGACACCTGGACTGTTACGCTGACGGTCGCGATCAGCATGGCAGTCTCAATCCTGATGGCGGCGGCGGTGACGGTGGTCACGCGCTCGCTGGCGGCGGGTCTGGCGATTGGCGCGAGCTTCTTCGCCGCCGACAACATCGGCGTGATCTTCTTCTATCTGGCGTCTCAGTTGACCGGCAGTGACTTCTGGACGGTGGCGACCGGCGATTTGCTTGGTCCGAATCTGAACGTGATGCAGGGGGCGGTGCTGCCAGCCCGCGCGCAGGCCGCCGCTGCACAGGTGCTCACTCCGCCATTGGTGCCGGTGACAGGCGGCCACACACTGCTCGTCGCGGCGTTCTGGTCGGCGCTTTTCGTCGCGCTGGCCGTCGGGCTGACCTGGAAGCGCGACGTAACGGAGTAGCGAAAGGCCACCCGTCAGGGCGGGTGGCCTGTATGTTGGTGGACGCCTGCGCGCCGGTCGCGTCCAGCGCTGCGCCTACCGGGTCGGGCGGCGGCGCGGGGCGGGCCCGCGGCTGTTTGTGCCGCGCGCTGTGCTGCCGCTGGTGACACCGGCGCCACTACTGGCGCCTTCGTCCGCGGGGAGGCGGCTGGCGAGCGACGCTGTATCGGAGAAATCGCTGGAAACGTCATGGGATGGGCTGCCATTCGGGGTGGCGGGATCGCCGCCGGAGTTGGGTGCCGGGGTGGCACTCGCTTCACTACCACCATTCTCGGCGGCTGGCTGTGAAGCGGTTGCGCCCGGTGCGCTGGATGTGCCGTTCGGCGAAGGGGTCGCATCAACGGTCTGGAGCCCTGGCACGCGAGCCAGCAGCTCGTCCATGCGCAGGCCCGTGACGGCCTGCAGCACCGCCGGCACCTGCGCCAGCATTGAGACGAGATCGCCGGTGATGCGGCTGGCGCCGAGGCTGCCGTCGTGCGCGCCGCCGGTCGAGACGATGCTGATCTTGTCCACCTTGCTCAGCGGCTCCGCCATCGCCCGCACGATCTCGGGCAGATTGCTGACGACCTTATCGAGCACAGCGGCCTGGTTGTATTCCTGGTAGGCGGCGGCTTTCACGCGCATCGCCTCGGCCTCGGCATCGCCTTTGGCCCGGATCACCTCGGCCTCGGCCAGACCGCGCAGGCGAGCGGCTTCGGCCTCGGCGGCGCCGCGAATCTTGGTGGCCTCGGATTCGGCGGCGGCCTGCGCCCGCAGCGCGGCGGCGCGGCCCTCGGCCTCCAACGAGACGCGCTGGCGCTCGGCCTCGGCAAGCGCCTGGATGCGCTGGCGCTCGGCATCGGCGGCCTTGATGACAGTCGCCTCAAGCTCCATCTGGCGGCGATGGGCCTCAGCCTCCTGCACCTTGGTCTGGGCGGTCTTCTCGATCTCCTGGGCGCGCGCTGTCTCGGCCACGATCTGCTGCTGGACGATCTGCGCCTGGAGGTCGGCGGCTTTGTCCGCCACCACCTGCTGCTTCTTCACCTCGGTGTCGTACTCGGCGCGCTTGAGGGCGAGATCGCGCTGCGACTCCGCCTGCTTGCCCTGCGAAGCAGTCTCGGCAGCCACGCGCACCTGATCGGCCTCAGCCTTGGAAGTTGCCGCTTCGCGTGAGGCGTTGGCCTGCTGAATCTGGGTATCGCGGGCGGCCAGCGCGGCGGCGATATTCGCCTCCTTCTTGATGCGCTCGATCTCCGGCCGGCCCATGTTGGCGATGTAGTCGTTCTCGTCGCGTACCTCTCTGATGGTGAACGAGACGACCTCCAGGCCCATCTTGGCAAGGTCGGCCGAGCTAGTGGAGCGCATCTTCTCGCTGACCATCTC
>DASUBU010000024.1:0-5281 GCA_035763125.1 Ktedonobacterales bacterium | reverse complement strand
GGGATGCATCGTCAGGATGAAGCAGCCACCATAGCGGTGGTAGCCCGCGAACTCCTCGCGCCAGATTTCCAGCACCTTCTCCTGGCTGGAGATGCCGGTGGTCCGGCTGTAGTGGGGCGCGTCGTCGTTGATCCACTGGATAGGCAGCTCGAGCAGCTGCCCGTGCGGCGTCTCAACCAGATAGGGCACGTCGTCACCCATCAATGAGCTATCGTAGACGAAGCCATAGCGTTTCAGAAGCGCGGGCGTGCCCGGCTTCAGTTCCCACGACGGCGAGCGATAGCCGCGCGGTTTCGCGCCACTGAGCCGTTCGAGCACTTCGATACCGCGCGCCAGCACGGCCTCTTCCTGGGCATCGTCAAGCGTATCGGGCCGTTCGTGCAGATAGCCGTGATGGCCAAGTTCGTGACCTTCGCGCAGAATCCGCTCGATCACTTCGGGGTGCCGTTCCGCCGTGAACCCTGGCACGAAGAACGACGCCTGCAAGCCATATTCCGCCAGCAGATCGAGCAGGCGCGGGGCGCCGACCGTCGGCCCATAGGCCGCCTCCGACTGCAAGGTCAGCCGCCGCCGGGCGTTCTCCGGGTCGCGCACGAAGGGGATCGTCTCACCATCAACATCGAATGACAGCACGCAGGCACACCGTTTGCCTGCCGGCCAGCGAAACGCGGTCACCACACCACCTCCTGCATTCATACGAGCGACGGGCGTCGGCGCACAGCGTAGCAGGTCCGGGCGTGGTATGGCGGGTGACGTGCCCTCGGCTCCCCCGCCTAGAACAGCCGGGGGGCCGAGGACGTGACAGGCTTATGCTTTGATCGCGCGACGGAGAAACTCGCCATGCCGCTCGATCTCGCCGAGTGCGAGCGCCTCGATCCACTGTGCGACGCTCATGGCGTCGGCGCCGGCCATCAGCGTCGCCGGGCGCGCGAGTTGCTCGTCGGTCAGCCGCCGATACTGGCTCGCCGCAAGCGCGCCATTGTGTCGCAACAGCGCGATCGTCTCTGCGAGCGTGACATTCGCGCACTCAGCAGCATGGCGCGCGTTGATCGCGTCCAGCATCTCCACTGTTACAGGCGGGTATGCCTGCCCTTCAGCGGCGGCGCGAATCTGGTCCGTGATGGCTGCCTCGCCTACCGCGATGTGGTGGGCTTGCACGCCGACCGTCCAGCCGGTGTCGGCGCAGCTCGCCCGCCACTGTTCCGGCGAGCATGCCTCAATGGTGGCGATCAGCGCCTCATTCGCCCGCTCGAACCGCCAGGCGAGCGCCCGCGCCCGCTCGCTCGTCGCGCCGTCCTTCGGCGGCTCGGGGCGGCTGGCCTCCTCGCCATAATAGGTCGCGATGCCGTACTTCGCGCCGATCGTGAGCATCTGCTCCATGTCCGGTTGCGCGCCAGGCGGGAAAGCAGCGCCGAGTTCCCGGAGGAAATCCACCGTGTCGGCGGATGCGACGATCAGCAGTGTGCTCCGTGTTGGGCCGACATTCTCGAAACGATGCGGCGTGCCGCCGGGCGCATGAAAGACCGCGCCGGAACCGCCGTGGAACGTCGAGACCCCATGCACATCACGTTGCGTGAAGAGGAAAGTCCCGGCGAGCACAGAGAATGTCTCGTTGCCGGGATGCGCGTGCAAGGGCGGCCCACCGCCAGGCGCGACAGAGATGGTCACGACCGCGTACGCACCTGCCGTCTCCGCGCCGGTGACTTTGACGACCACTTCCTCATCGAAGATGCGGATGACTTCCCCAGCTTCGGGCGATACCCCGGAAACGCCAGTGTCAATCAGGATACTCGTTGCCATTCTGGTTCCTCCTCATGTTGCAACAGCAGCGCGGGATCGCTGCCTGCGGCAGGCCAACCATGGTCGGTCACCACTACTGATAAGGGCCATGCTCGGCGACTCGATGGCATCGAGCACGGCCCCGAGCGACACAAGCAACTCATCTCAACTGGGATTGCCAGGAACAGCCAATGTGCAGCCATAGCGCGCGGTAAGCGCGACCAGTTTGGCGACCATGTCCGGTGACGGTGGTCCAGCGGGTGGTTGCGGCACGGTTGTCGGGGTCGCAGGTTCGCCACCTTCGAGGAACATGTTCTCCATCCCGGCCGGCGTGAAGAGCATGAGCATCACCGCACGCGGCGTGGCGAGCCGGTAGGTGTGGCAGAGACCGCGAGGCAAGAACACCGACCCACCGGCGCCGATGGTGGCGTCCGTCCCATCGCAGGTGAACGTCACGGTCCCTTCAAGCACGATGAATGCCTCATCTTCGTTCGTATGCGTGTGTGGCGGAGCGCCCGAACCCTGACCAACCGCCTCCACCCGGAGGATGGAGAGTTGCCCGGCAGTCGCGGCACTGTCAAGCAATACCTCGATGAGCGTGTCCCCTAACCACAACACACGCGTGCCGGTCCCAGGCTGCCGAACTGCGAGTTGTGTCGCTACCATGGTCATTACCTCACTTTGTCAAGCACTTCAACCGCCCTACATAGCCAATGAGTGGAATACCTACTGTTCATTCGTGGCCATCGCCATACCTCCTATCACTGGGCACATTTGCCAGGCGCTTGCGGTGTCTGGCCTACTTGAAGTCTGCCAGCTCCCCGCGCCCGATCCCAGGCGCAATCCACGCAACCGCTGACGCATTGCGCCACGCATCTTTCTCGCGACAGACTGCGTTGGTTCAGGAATACTGGTGTAAGGGATGTATCGTGTGACGAAGCGCGGTACACTAGACATGCACTAGCGACCACTGCCGAGCCAAAGGAAGCAGCAATGTCGAACGTCCCGCCAGCGTTTGGTCTCCTTCTGAAACACTTCCGCACCGCTGCCGGACTGACCCAGGACGAACTCGCGGAGCAGGCGGGGCTGAGCGTGCGTGGGATCAGCGACCTTGAACGCGGCGCACGAGAACGCCCGCATCGTGACACCATCCAGTTGCTGGCCGAGGCGCTCAAGCTATCTGCCGAGGACCGGGCGTGCCTGTTTACGGCGGCACGCCAGCGCGGTCCGGCGGACGCGCCCCACCCTCCCACCGCCGCACCAACCAACCTCCCGGCCCCGCTTACCTCGCTCATCGGCCGCGATGGAGACGCGCGCGCCGTGGGCCAGCTGCTCCTGCAACCTGCTGTCCGTCTCGTGACGCTGACCGGCCCCGGCGGCGTCGGCAAGACGCGCCTCGCGCTCCAGGTCGCCGCCGAGTTGGGTGGCGCATTTCCGGATGGCGGCTTCTTCGTCTCCCTGGCCGCGCTGCGCGATCCCGGCCTCGTCCTTGCCACCGTCGCCCACACGCTGGGGTTACAGGAGACGAGCGACGAGCCACTGCTGGCGCGGATGATCGGCCACTTGCGCGCGAGGCGCGTGCTGCTCGTGCTGGACAACTTCGAGCATCTCCTCGTCGCCGCGCCCATCGTCAGCGATCTGCTCGCCGCTTGTCCCACTGTGCAAGTCCTGGCGACCAGCCGGACACCGCTGCACCTGTCGTGCGAGTACGAGTACCTGGTGCCACCGCTGGCGCTGCCCGATCGCCACCAGGCGGTACACAGCGAGCGCCTGCACGAGATTCCGGCGGTGGCGCTCTTTCTCGAACGTCTCTCGGCCTTCGAGCCGGGCTTTGTCCTTACCGAAAGAGACGCCCCGGCTATCGCGGCGATTTGCGTGCGCGCGGACGGCCTTCCGTTGGCGATCGAACTCGCCGCTGCCCGCGCCCGGCACCTCACGGTGCAAGACATGGCGGCGCGCTTGCAGCGGCCGTTGCAGCTACTCACGCACGGCCCGCGCGACCTGCCGCTCCGCCAGCAGGCGCTCCGCGACACGATCGCCTGGAGCTATGACCTACTCGCGCCCAACGAGCAACGACTCCTGCGCTGGCTCGCCGTCTTCGCTGGCGGCTGGATGCTGGCGAGCGCGGAGGCGCTCTGCGCTGGCGCGGCGGGGCTGCCAGATGATGTTACCGATGGCCTGGCCGCGCTCGTGGATAACAGCCTCGTCCGGGTCGAACGCGGCGCGGACGGTCATACTCGCTACGAGATGCTGGAGACGATCCGCGAGTTCGCCGAGGAGCAGCTTGCCGCGAGCGGGGAGGAGGAGGCCGTTCGGCGCCGGCACGCCGCCGTGATGTTCGCCTACGCAGAGCAGGCCGACCGGGGATTGCAAAGCGGCGAGCGGCTGATGTGGACCCGCGCTGTGGCAGCGGAGGTGGACAACGTCCGCGCCGCGCTCCGCTGGCTGCTTGATCATGACGAGACCGAACGCGCCCTGGTGTTCGTCGGGAATCTCCTCTGGTTCTGGGATGCGCTTGCCCGCGGACGAGAGGGCCGCACATGGGGCGAGGAAGCCCTCGCCAAAGCGAACGCCGATCCCGACAACTGGGCGTATGCCCGGGCGTCCTACGCGACCGGCCAGCAAGCCTGGGTCATGGGCGATCTGGCGACCGCCTCGCGCCTGCTCACGGCAAGCGTCGAGCGCTTCCGCGCACTGGGCGATCGCCACAGCCTGGGGCAGGCGCTGGACCAGCTCGGGAGCACATATCTGTCGAGCGGGGATGTCGCCAGCGCGCGGACACTGCTCAGTGAAAGCGCGGAGCTCCTCGACGCGGTCGGCGACCGCTGGGGGTACGGCCTGGCGGTATTCATGCTGGGTGATGCCCTGCTCACGGCTGACCCGAGCGCGGCACGCCAGTGTTACGAGCACAGCCTGGCCGCATTCCGCGCGTTGGGCGATCAGTTTGGCATGGCCATCCCGATCACCGGCCTCGGTGGTCTCGCCATGCGCGACCGCGACTATCCGACCGCCCGGACACTATTTGAGGAAGGGCTGGCCCTGCGGCGCGCGGCCGGTCATGCCTGGAACACCGCCATTTCGCTGACGAGCCTCGGTGAGCTGGCCCGCTATGAAGGCGATGCTGAACGCGCGCTGGACTATTTGGAGGAGGGGCTGGCGCTCTTTCGCGACCTTGGGGATGCGGAGCGCATCGCCTGGACCGTGTACAACCTCGGCTTGGTGGCGGTGCAGCGCACGGATACAGCAGCGTCTGCGATGGCATTCGCCGAGTGCCTGGCACTCCGCGCCAGCCAGGGGAACGCGGCGGAGATTGCCAAGACAATCGCGGGCGCGGCGCGGGTGGCTGTGCTGTGGGGAGATGCGGAGCAGGCGGCGCTGCTCTGGGGTGCGGTGGAGGGAATACGCGCGGTCCATGGCGTGACCGCGCCAGTGGACGAAGATGGCGCAGTGGAAGCGCGGACGGTGGCCCTCGTGTACGCCGCGCTGGATACGGACGTCGTTG
>DASUBU010000023.1:0-3273 GCA_035763125.1 Ktedonobacterales bacterium | reverse complement strand
GCCTCGACCACCGGGTGCCGCCCCGCAACGATGTGGATGGTGGCGCCGTCGTCCAGCGCCGGGCGGCAGTAGCCGTTGCGCGCGGCCACCTCGCCCAGCGCCAGCGCCACGTCCAGCTCGGCCAGCGCGCGGGCGGTGCGCAGCACCGGCTCGGCCCACTGCGTGGCGACCTCAGCACGCAGCGCGGCGAACAGCTCCTGCTCGAGCTTGACGGTTTTCTCCTGCGCATTGAGGATCAGCGCCTCGTATTCCTTGAGGTCGGGCGTGATGAAGCGCTCGCCGGTGGTCAGCGTCTGCTTGCGGATGTAATCGGGCGGGACACGGCCAAGCTGCGAGTTGGTGACGTCGAGGTAGTAGCCGAAGACCTTGTTGTAGCCGACTTTGAGGTTGGCGATGCCGGTGCGCTGGCGCTCTTTCGCTTCGAGCTCGGCGACCCACGTGCGGGCGTTGCGCGCGGCGGCGGCGATCTCGTCAATCTCGGCGCTATAGCCGGGGCGGATCACGCCGCCATCGGCCAGCGTGAGCGGCGGCTCGTCCACCAGCGCACGCTCGATCAATGCGGCCAGCTCGGGCAGCGGCGCGATGCGCGCCCAGATGGCGGCGAGTCCGGCGGGCACGTCGCTTAGCGCGGCATGCAGCGATTCGACGGCGCATAGGCCCGCGGCGAGAGCACGCAGGTCGCGCGGCGTGGCGAGGCGCTGGACAGCCCGATTGATGAGCCGCTCCAGGTCGCCGGTCCTGGCGAGGGCAGGCACGAGCCTGGCGCGCAGGGTGAGGTCGCTGGCCGTGGCGGCGATGGCCTCCTGGCGGGCACGCAGGCGGTCGAGGTCGAGCAGCGGCTCGCCGATCCAGCGGCGCAGGAGGCGCCCGCCCATCGGCGTCCGGGTGGCGTCGAGCACCCACAGCAGCGAGCCTTTGACACTGCCGCCACGGCCGCTCTCGAAGAGCTCGAGGTTACGGCGGGTGTGGGCGTCGAGCGCCATGAAGCCGGCGGTGCTGTAGGTCTCCAGTGCGGTGAAATGCTCCAATGCGCCGCGCTGCGTCTCCTGCAAGTAGGCCAGGATGGCGCCGGCCGCGCGCACGGCGAGCGGCAGCGCGTCGCAGCCGAAGGCCTCCAGCGAGGCGACGGCGAAGTGGTCGAGCAGGCGCGCGCGGGCGACATCTTCGCGGAAGGCGCGCGGGTCGTAGGCGGTGATGAGGGTGTCCTCATCCCCCATGCTGGATATGCGCGAGTCCAGCGCGGTGGCGAGACGGTCGGCGAGGGCCGGCGTATCGTCCCCATCGGAGGTGGAGGGGAACTGTTCATCATCCCCCTGCCCCTGCTCGCCCCGTGCAGTGTAGGGGCGAGGCAGGCCTCGCCCGTCGGCAGCGGGGGAATCCTCACCCGCCATCGCCCGTCCCCGGTGGGGATACCCCTGTCCCCGGTGGGGATACCCCTGCTCCGTGCGCAGCGAGGGGGAGCCATCCGAACCCGTTGGCGAAGAGCGACGCTGATTGGGTGCGAAAGCGGGAGGGGCGTCGGCCTGGACCAGTACCTCGGCAGGCTGGACACGCGCCAGCTCCTGGGCGAGCGCGGCCTCGGGATCGGCGGCGCCGAGCTGCGTGCAGGCGAACTCGCCGGTGGTTACGTCGGCGTAGGCGAGGCCGACGGCGTCGCGGCCCAGGACGGCGGCGGCGAGGAAGTTGTTGCGCTTGGCGGAGAGCATCGCCGGGTCCACGACGGTGCCAGGCGTGACGACGCGGATCACCTCGCGCTCGACGAGGCCCTTCGAGAGCGCCGGATCGCTGACCTGCTCGCAAACCGCCACGCGATAGCCCTTGGCGATCAGCCGGGCAATATAGCCGTCGGCGGCGTGGTGCGGGACGCCGGCCATGGGCGTCTTCTCGCCACGACCCCAATCGCGTCGCGTCAGCGTCAGCTCCAGCTCGCGGGCGGCCGTCTCGGCGTCCTCGTCGAAAAGCTCGTAGAAGTCGCCCATGCGAAAGAACAGCAGCGCGTCAGGGTGCTGGCGCTTGACGCCCAGATATTGCAGGCGCACGGGGGAGGACTGCTGCTTGACCTGAGTGGAGCTCACGGGCGAACCTCGGCGGAAGTAAGTGGGCAGGCCGCGGGTGGCGAAGTGGCCGGCGGACCTGTATTGTCTATCACCCAGACGGTTGAGGCAAGCCGAAGGGACCGCGGGCGGGCAACAGGGCTGGCCATGTCAGGTGCCAGGCGCCTCCTCAATGCAACGCTCACAGGACGGCACGAGATGGGCGCCCAAAGCGAATAGCCTTCCAGGGGGGACCCTCACAAGACGATGGACATAGTTGCTATGGTTTGTTCCACTCCACACCCCCGGCGATAGCGCCCTGTGGTGGCGTGTCCAACCTGGAGGGTCCGAAGGGCCGCGATAAAGCGGACATCAAGCTCATCCGGCAGCGTGTACGCGACTACGACGCTCGCCTGGATAGAATCCTGTCCGACCAGCCGGCATTGGAGGACGGCGGCCGAGGGCCATATCGTAGCGCGATGTGAAACCTTGCCACTTGCCCCGATGACCGCTCGTCTCTTTCACTGCTAACCATGCTCCGTCATTTTTGACATTAAACCAGCTACACGGCGACTCGATTTGACTGCACATGCGCGACTGCTACGCACCTCGCAGTCCGACATCACAATTCCTGCTCAGGCGACTAGTCGCTTGCCACAAACCCGGAAAGCTCGCCGCGAATTGTGCGTTGCTGCTGTGCGGTGGGGTGCTTCGCGTGGTAGGCTGAAAGCCGGACCATGGGATGGTGCCCACGGTTCAATAGCCCATAGGAGGGCTGAACACTATGAGTGTCAATGCAGCGGCGGACGGGCGCGCGATGGAGACGGCGCCCTCCACCGACGCGGAGGCAGCCGGCGGTGGCGGTCTATCATCGTTTCCGCGCGAGGATAGCGTGGCTGAGATGGCCATCAGCGACTTGTTCACCAACGGCATGCCGGATGACGTGGATGACGTGGCCGACCGGGTCCGTCGCATTGATGTCCGTGGCGCGCTCGACCGCGAGCGCGTCGAAGCCTACAAGATGGCCCTGAAGCGCGGAGAGGACTTGGGGCCGATTCTGGTGGCGGTCATAGACGGTGTGCCGCATGTGGCCTCCGGCTGGCACCGGACGGTGGCGCACATCGAGAGCGGCAGAGATAGTGTGGCGGCGATCCGCCGCCACATGACGATGGTGGAAGCGGTGGAAGCCGCCATCGAGGGCAATCGCCGCCATGGCCACAGCCCCACGGCTGCCGATGTC
>DASUBU010000022.1:0-11746 GCA_035763125.1 Ktedonobacterales bacterium | reverse complement strand
CTCCGGCTACACCGACATCGGCCGCGGCAGCGCGCAACTGTTGGGTTTCAGTGTGCCCGAGAACTTCCAGCGCCCCTACCAGTCCGCCAGTCCCGCCGAGTTCTGGCACCGCTGGCACATGTCGCTCTCCACCTGGCTGCGCGACTACCTCTACATCCCCTTGGGTGGCTCGCGGGTCGGGCCGGCGCGCATCTACCTCAATCTGATGCTCACGATGGCGCTGGGCGGCTTGTGGCATGGCGCACAGTGGCATTTCATGGTCTGGGGAGTCTATCAGGGCGTGCTGCTCTGCGGCCACCGCCTGTGGCAGCGCACGGCGGGCCGCACCGCGCTCTATCGCCGCGCGATTACGCATCCGCTGCTGGCTTTCGCTACTCGTCCGCTGACGCTGGCGCTTGTCTGCGCCGGCTGGGTCTTCTTCCGGGCCGACACGCTGCCCGGCGCCTTCGCAATGCTCGGCAGCATGCTTGCCTTTGGCCGTGCGCCGCAGGCTGGCCTGCCCCTCGATTTCAGCTCGACGCCGCTGCTGCTGCTGGCGCTGTCCTGCGCGGTGGTGGTCGCCGGCTGGATCTGGGCTGTCGCGCGGCCATCTGTAGAGGCCTGGGTGTTTGTGGGGCGCGAGAGGGCACCCGCCAGGCGAGAGATGGCGTCCACCGGGAGCCCCTACGACGTGGACGAGGCTGCTGGACGCCAATCTGTGGCGTGGGTAGCGGGCGCGCGAGAGCGGCTGGACGCCGCCTGGCTGCGGGGAGCGTACATATTCGGCCTGCGCCCGGCGCTCTTCCTGGGCGCCATCATGCTCTTGTTGCTCTGGCCGCCCCACGCCGTCCAGCGCTTCATCTACTTCCAGTTCTAAGGAGGTCCCCGGCCGATGGCGATCCAGGAAGCTCCAGCCCGGCGTCGCGATCCGCGTACCAGGCCCCTGCCGGATGTAATACCAACGTCCGCTGTGCCGAAGGTGGACCGCGGACACGGCAGTCGGCCGCTGCTGGCGAGCGCCTCCGTCACGCTGGCGCTGCTGGTCGCACTGAATGTGCTGCTGGCACTGCCCGCGCTGCGTCGCCCGCTGGATGTGCGCAGTGACGGCCTGTGGGGGTATCAGCGCTTGCAGACCTGCGAGTCGCTCGGCCGTGCGCCGGATGTGCTCTTCCTCGGCTCCTCACGTGCGCTCTACTCCGCCGACGCGCACCAAGCGGACGATACGATGCGCGCCCTCGGCCACCCGACGCTAAGCTGCAATCTGGGGCGCATGGGCGCCAGCTTCGCCAATGACTACTACACCTTCAAGCGCTTCATCGAGGATGGCTACACGCCGAAGCTGCTGGTCGAGAACCTGTGGGAGAACAACCTCAACATCAACGCGCATCCGCCGGAGGACGTGCAGGGCACCAATCTCGCGCAGGAGATGCGGATGGCCGACCTATCGGACCTGTCCGACCTGCGCGCCCACTTCGGCACGGAAGGGCTGCCCGCGCTGCCCGATTTCGTCGCCGAGAAGGCGCTGCCGCTCTACGGCGAGCGCATCGGGCTGCTGCGCACGCTCTGCGGCTCGCAGACGGCCGGACCCTGCGCCGCCAACACCGACGAGTGGGATCCGCAGACGCTGAAGGTCTACCGCCGTGCCGACGACCGCGGCTGGACGGCGATGGCAGGCTATTCGCTGGCCAACGTGCCGCCGAAGCAGCTCGCCACGCAGTATCGCACGCTCTACGCGAGCATCCTGCCGGGCACGCGCGGGTTCCGCATCGGCGGCCACCAGCCGGACTACCTCGCGCGGATGATCGCGCTGGCGCGGCAGCACAGCGTGCGGGTCGCGCTGGTCGTCAGCCCGGTGGCGCCGATCTACCTCAAATTCTTTGACCACCCCAGCGATTGGCAGGCGATCATCGCCTACTGGCGCGGCTTTTCCAAAGCGCATAGCGTGCCATTCTTTGACCAGAGCCTCGCGTCCGGCTATATGCTCGCCGACTTCCAGGATCCGCACCACCTTACGGCCTCCGGCGCGGTCAAGTTCTCAACGTGGATGGCGCGGGCGATCGTCGCGCCCGCGCTCGGCACGCCCTCGCGCTAGCGGACCATTGCAGGCGGATTGGCCTAGCACATGTCGCCACAACTGGCCCTTGCGACCAGTCCACTCCTCGCGCTAGAGTTGCCGCTGTGCCCTTCTCTGGCGTGGGCGGCTCGTGATGGGTCGAGTGGTGGGCGACGTGTGCTGTAGGGGCGATGCATGCATCGCCCAGTGCTGCCCGCCAGACCAGCAGCGAGCCGAAACCCAGGCCGCCTCGCTGTGCCCTCGAATGGAGCTACCGCAACCATGAATCCGACGACCACTGCGACCGTCCCGATGACCGTCGAGCCAGTCACGCTAGAAGGCCGGTCCGTGCGGCTGGAGCCGCTGACGCTCGATCACGCCGCCGCGCTCTATGCTGCCGCGCAGGATCGCGACACCTTTCTCTACTTCCCCATTGATCCGAGCGGCTCGCTCGACGCGATGCGCGCGTGGACCGCCACGGCGCTCGCCGCCCGCGACGCCGGCGACGCGCAGCCATTCGCCATTATCTCGCTCCCCTCTGGCAAGGCGGTCGGCTCGACGCGCTACTTCGATATCTCCGGCCCCAGCCGTCACCTGGAGATCGGCCACACCTGGATCGCCGCCGAGGTACGCCGCACGCGCCTCAACACCGAGGCCAAATATCTGCTGCTGCGCCACGCCTTCGAGCAGCTCGGCGCGATCCGCGTGCAGCTCAAGACCGACCGGCGCAACGAGCGCTCGCAGCGCGCTATCGAGCGCATCGGCGGGGTGCGCGAGGGCATCCTGCGCAAGCACATGATCCTGGAGAGCGGCTACATCCGCGATACCGTGATGTACAGCATCACCGACGACGAGTGGTCGGCGGTCAAGGCTGCGCTGGAGGCGAAGCTAGCGTAGGAGTCCTCTGTGTTCATTCTCCCTCGGGCGCGCGTTCGATCATCGTGCCGGCGCCTTCGTGGGTCATCAGCTCGCGGATGAGGACGTGCGGCTCGCGGCCGTCCACGATGTGGACGCGGGCGGTGGTCGCCAGCGCGCGCAGGCAGGCCTCTGCCTTGGGAATCATGCCGCCTGAGATCGTGCCGTCGGCGATCAGCGCGCGCACCTGCGCGTCGCTCAGCACGGAGAGCAGCGCGCTGGAGCGGTCCAGGATACCGGGGACATCGCTGAGATAAAGCAGCTTTGCCGCGCCGAGGCCGCGCGCCAGATCGGCCGCCGCGTCGTCGGCATTGACGTTGAGCACAGCGCCGTTGGGGCCGAGTGCGAGCGGCGCAATCACTGGGATGTAGCCCGCCGCCGTCAGCGCCTCGATCGGGCCGGGAGCGACCGCCACGACCTGGCCGACAGCGCCAAGCTCCCGCGCCAGCGGCTCCGCGCGCAGCAGTCCGCCGTCCACGCCGGTCAGCCCCACCGCCCGGCCGCCGAGCCTTCCAAGCAGGCCCACCAGCTCGCCGTTGACTTTGCCGCCCAGCACCATCCGCACGACTTCGAGCGTCGCCGCGTCGGTCACGCGCAGCCCGCGCTCAAAGCGTGGCGCGATGCCCAGCCGCGCCAGCCAGTCGTTGATCTCTGACCCGCCGCCATGCACCAGCACTGGCCGCGCCCCCAGCCCACGCAGCCACACGATGTCTTCGAGCGCGTCGCGCTGGTTGTCGAGTGTGCTGCCGCCCAGCTTGATCACCAGCGTCTTGCCGCGCAGCGCCTCGATGTAGGGCTGCGCTTCTTTGAGCACCTGCGCGATGACCTCGTGCCGCGCCACCGAGAACGCCGCCGCCAGATCGCCTACGCTCGCCGTCAGCGATGTGTCCGCCATCAGGGGTAGACTCCTTCCGCCGGCAGCCCCAACGTCTCCGGCAGGCCGCACATGATATTCGCGCACTGCACCGCCTGGCCCGCCGCGCCCTTGCCGAGATTGTCGAGCGCGCTGACGGCGACCAGCCGTCCCGCCTCGGCATCTACCACTGGATGCACGAAGCACAGGTTCGAGCCGAGCGTCCACTTGGTGTGCGGCGCGCTCGCCGCGAGCCGCACGAACGGCTCGTCGGCATAGGCCGAGCGGTAGGCCTCGATGACGTCGGCGGCCGTCACGTCATCGTGCAGGGTGCCGTAGCAGGTCGCCAGGATGCCGCGGGTCATCGGGATGAGGTGCGGCGTGAAGGTCAGCGTGACATGCGCGCCGGCCGCCGCGAGCGAGAGCTCCTGCGCGATCTCCGGCCGGTGGCGGTGCCCCTCCAGCCCGTAGGGCGAGACGTCTTCGTTCGCTTCGCCGAAGTGCATGCCGAGCTTGAGTGTGCGGCCGGCGCCAGAGACGCCTGACTTGGCGTCCACGATCACGTCGGGAGCGATCAGGTCGGCCCGCAGCGCCGGCGCCAGCGCCAGGATGGCCGCCGTGGGATAGCAGCCGGGGCAGGCGGCCAGATTCGCTTCGCGCAGCGCCGCGCGCGCCAGCTCCGGCAGCCCGTAAACCGCGCGCGCCAGCAGCGCCGGGGCGGGATGTGGGTAGCCGTACCAGCGCGGATAGAGCGCGGCGTCGCGCAGCCGGAAGGCCGCCGACAGATCCACGACGCGGCGGCCTTCTGCCAGCAGCGCGGGCACTAGCTCTGCCGCCGCGTGGTCGGGCAGGGCGACGAAGACGACCTCCGCCCGCTCGATGCGCTCTGTGAAGCGCAGATCCAGCTCGGGCAGATGCGGGAAGACCTCCGAGACACGCCTGCCGGCCTCGCTGCGCGCCGTGACCTCGACCAGCGCGAAGGCTGGGTGGCGCGCCAGCAGCCGCAGCAGCTCGACGCCGCCGTAGCCGGTGCCGTTGACCACCGCCGCCGGAATCTTGCGCTCCCGCGCCATGTGTTGCTCTCCTCGCTCGTTATTCAGCATTCATCGGGCACGCCTGTCTGCGTCTCGCGCCGCTGCTGTCACCTGTTCGTGCGCAATCCATGGCTGTGGCTGCATGTGATTGGAGGCGTTCCCCCTGTGCGGACGCCGGGCGATGCATGCATCGCCCCTACAGTCGGCTGTGACGCGGACCTATCCGTGCATGCTCACATGCAGGGCGCATGTGCGGGCGGTTGTGAGGACATGTACCGCGCAGAGCAGAGTCGCCCTGCCCGCGTTGGCCAGCCCCATGCAGCGTGACGTCCGCGCTCTACATCCTCGTTCCTCAGATCGCTCCCACCTTGGAGCGGCCCGCGTCATTGCGGGGGTGTCGCTGTGTGATGTAGCATGTTTGCTCGCCGCGCGTCAACCGTCGTAGCCTGCGGTCGGCTGATGTGGGCCATGCGTAGGGTGCCTATTGGACACCACCAGGCTAGGGCCTATCCACAAGTCCGGTTGCACTTGGCACGTCTGGCATGAAACGTACGGCGCCAGTTTGCGGCGCCGGTGCGCCACGCGCCCATATGTGTCGCTGCGGTATTCGTCTCATCGCCAACTATGTCGTTCCCCAGCGGCGCGAGCGGATGACGTGCCGTTGGGGAACGAGCGCCAGTCACGATATCTGGCCATACCTGCGCCCGCCCTCCGATGCGAGGGCGTTTATGGACAATCTCGCATGCAGCCTGATACACTGGTGTCGGACGCTTGGAGTGGATGGTCACCGCCATGCTCAACTCGAGCAGAGAGGTCGGCAATCTGTGCAAGATAGCGACCCGGTGCAGCAGGTTCCGCCTCCTATCGCCGTCTCTGATGACGAGATTGCACAGCAACTGTTCGCCGTTTCTCCTGCTCGTATGCTCTTGGGGACGTGGCCGAGCGTGCTCCTTGATGTGGTCTGTCCGGTGGTGTCGTACCAAGTGTTAACGCGGCTCGGTGTGACCGATACCGTGGCTCTGGCGACCTCGGCGATCTTCCCTCTTGGCGCCTTTCTCGCCACGGTGATTCGCCATCGCCAAGTCGAGGCCTTAAGCGTCGTCAGTCTCTTGTTTATTGCTGCCGGCGTCACCGTCAGTCTCACGTCGGGAAACCCGCGCTTTATCCTCTTGAGTGGCTCGCTGTTCACTGGGTCCTTCGGCGTGCTCTTCCTGCTGTCACTGTTCCTGGAGCGTCCCCTCGCCTTCTATCTCGGGCGCCAGGTGATGACTGGTGGCAAGCCTGAGATGATGCAGCGGTGGGACGGGCTGTGGAAGTACCGAAACTTTCGCCGTGCCAACCGCATCGTCTCGGGCGTATGGGGAAGCGGGCTGCTGCTGGAAGCGCTGCTGCGGGTGCTCTTGGCGCTGACCCTCCCTACCGCCACCTTTGGCCTGGTGTGGTCTCCGCTGAGTTACGTCATTTATGCGGGACTCATTGTCTGGACGATTCTGTTTGGGCGATCGGCAGCCGCGTGACCACACGAAGTGTCGCCGCAGTACTAAACAGGCAAACAGGCCCTGGTGAGCGCGTTGACGCGCGGCCGGTCGGTGCGCGATAATGTGTGCGGGCGCGTGCCGTGCGTCGCCGCGCCCGACGATAGCACTGAGGATGTATGCGACACGCTCTTGCGCAGGACCACTCTCCGTTAGCATTCGGCGCTGAGGCCGGCCGTCTCGCCGTGCCCGCCAGCGCCGCCGGCTTCGGCTGCTCGTGTATCGGCGCCCGCCGCTAGGCCTCGTATGTCGCCGCCTGCCTCTCTGACTTGCCTGGCCGCGGGCGCATGCCCCACTCCGCTAACCCCACACCATCCTACCCACCGCAGGGTGCCGCGGTACGCGAGATGCGCGTGCCCTCGCAGGGCCGCCCCGTACGCCCGGACCATGGAGTGATACGCGATGCAGATCTACAACACCGAGATCGGACGCAAAGAGGACTTCCAGCCGCGTGAGCTGCCCGTCAAGATGTACGTTTGCGGCATGACGCCCAAGAACGAGCCGCACCTCGGCCACGCCCGGCTCTTCGTCGTCAATGACACCGTGCGCCGCTATCTTGAATATCGCGGCTATCCGGTCACCTACGTCCAGAACTTCACGGATATAGACGACAAGATCATCGCCGCCGGCCACCGCGAGGGCATCCCCGCCGCCGAGGCCGCCAAGCGCTACACCACCGCCTACTTCCGCGATATGGATCGTCTCGGCGTGCGCAAGGCCGATATCTTCACCTACGTCACCGAGTACATCCCCAAGATCATCACGTTCGTCGAGCGGCTGATCGAGCTGGGCCACGCCTACGTGCTGGACGGCGACGTGTACTTCTCGGTGCCCAGCTTTCCCGACTACGGCCGCCTCTCTGGCCGCAACGAGGAGGCGATGGCCGCCGGCGCACGCATCGAGCCCGACGAGCGCAAGCGTGACGCGCGCGACTTCGCGCTGTGGAAGTCTGCCAAGCCCGGCGAGCCGTTCTGGGAAAGCCCCTGGGGTCCAGGGCGGCCGGGGTGGCACATCGAGTGCTCGACGATGGCGATGGATACGCTCGGCGAGGAGATTGACATCCACGGCGGCGGCACCGACCTGATCTTCCCGCACCACGAGAACGAGATCACGCAGAGCGAGAGCCTGACTGGTAAGCGCCCATTCGTCCATCACTGGGTGCATACGGGCATGCTGACGCTGCCCTCCGGCGAGAAGATGGCGCACTCGGGCCGCTTTGTAACGATCAACTCGGTGCTCGGCGAGGGCATCCCGGCGCCGGCGCTGCGGCTCTATCTGCTCGGCCAGCACTACCGTTCGCCGCTCGCCTTCTCCATGAAGCAGATCCGCGCCTCGGAGACGCGCTGGCGCCGCTGGGCCGACACCTACGCCAACCTTCAGCGACTGATCGCCTGGGCCGAGGAGCGCGTTTCGGCCGCGGCTCGCGGGAAGCCAGGCGCCGCCGAGCGCGCGCTCGCCGAACAGATCCAGGAGGCGCGTGAGGCGTTCGTTGCAGCGATGGACGATGATTTCAACACGTCGCCCGCTTTGGCGGCGCTGGACGACCTCGTGCATCGTATCAACGACTACGCGAACGGCCTGGGAAGCCGCGAGCCGACACCGGCCGTGCTGGCCGCGCTGCGCGAGGCGCAGGCCGTGCTGGATGAGCTGGCAGGCGTGCTGGGCATCGCGCTGGTGGAGGCGGAGGCAGCAGCCGCGCTGGACGCCGAATTCGTCGCCACCGTCGAGGCGCTGATCGCCCAGCGCGCCGCCGCGCGCAAGGCCCGCGACTTCGCTGGGGCCGACCGCGTGCGCGCCGAGCTGGAGCAGAAGTACAACGTCGTCCTGAAGGACACCCCTCAGGGCACCACCTGGACGCTGAAGGAGTAAGGTGAGCCGATGGCAGACTACATCTGGGGCCGCTATCCCGTGCTGGAGGCCCTGCGCTCGAAGACGCGCCGTGTCCATCGGGTGATGGTGGCCCAGGGGCCGCGCGACGCGGCACTGACGCAGGTGCTCGACGCCGCGCGACGCGCAGGGGTGCCAGTCGAGACGTCCTCTCGCCGGCACCTGGACGACCTGAGCAAGCTCGGCAACCATCAGGGCGTGATTGCCGTCACTGCGCCGCGGACATATGCCGACGTGGACGAGATTCTGGAGCGTGCCGAGCAGCGCGGCGAGCCGCCGCTGGTGCTGGTGCTGGATGCGATCCAGGATGTGCAAAATCTTGGCTCGCTGATCCGCACCGCCGAAGCGGTCGGCGCGCACGGCATCATCATTCCCGAGCGCCGCGCCGCCGGCCTGACGGCCACGGTGGACAAGACCTCAGCGGGGGCCGTCGAGTTCCTGCCGGTCGCGCAGGTCACGAATCTGACGCGCACGCTGGACGACCTGAAGAAGCGCGGGCTATGGGTGATCGGGCTGGCCGGCGAGGCCGAGACGCGCTATGACAAGGCCAACCTGACCGGCCCCATCGCGCTCGTGGTTGGCAACGAGGCGAAGGGCATCAGCCGGCTGGCGCGCGAGCACTGCGATGTGCTGGTCACCATCCCCATGCGCGGCCACGTTGGCTCGCTCAACGCCGCCATTGCCGGTTCGCTCGCGCTCTACGAGATCTGGCGCCAGCGCGGCTTCGACCATCCGGCGCCCGAGGCCTAGCGCGAGAGGATGGCGTGACAGTTGGAATGGGTGGTGCGGGGCGGAATCGCGACTGCTGATCGGCTGATTCAGGGCTACGGTGCACACATCGGCGTGCCAGGCCTGTACGGCTTTTCCGTGCAGTACGAACCGGGAAAGACTATCGAGGATCTTGCCTAGGCAGGTCGCATCCGCAATGGGCAAATCAGCTGCGCTTCGGATGACGATCTTCAGTTGGCACTCCAGCCCCTACGTTATACCATGCGGCTTGTGAAAAGCCCCGGCTTCGGCTTTCACAACACACTCACTGTGCTGTATGATGCCTCTGGTGCCATGCTCCGCTCACTTCCGCGTGATGCCGCGGATGCACTCGAACGGGCATTTCGCCAGCGGATCAATCCATATCGTTTCCCTGACACTATAGATGGGCATGAAGGGAGGCCGAAATGCAAAGAATCTCAGTAGACTTCAATACCATGATGGCCGATCCAGACGAACGCGTTACCTTGGGCCAGTTCGGCACGCCCAACGGCGATTGGCTGCCACCGCTGATTTCCGGAGAGCGCGTGCTGCTCTACGACGAGGAGATGGAGGTCGAGGCTGTCGCGGAGTTCGACGCCGAGCACCGCTTCTGGCTCGCCGCGCCCGATTGGTCCACACGCCGCGACCTGACGCCGACGCCCTCATGAGCGCCGGTAACGCCGAAGTGCTGCTGGTGGACGGCTACAACGCGATCCACTGTACGCCGGGACTGAAAGCCGCCCTGGAGCGCCGTGGACCCCAGGCCGCTCGCGAGGCGCTGCTCGCCCAGCTCAACGCGCGCTATCGCGGTACGCCGTATCGCGTGATCGTGGTCTTCGACGGCGACGGCGATGTTGAGACGACCGAAACGCCGCGCCGCTCGCCCTGCCGCATCGTCTATACGCGCCATGACGAGTCCGCCGACGCGGCGATCGCTCGCATGGCGGCCCGGGAGCGCGCCGCTGGCCGCAGCCTGTGCGTGATCACGGACGACCACGCGGTGCGCGGCGCGGTTGCGGATGTCGGCGGACGACATACCGCGGTCGGCGAGCATCACCGCCAGCTCAACGCGCCCGACCGGAACCGCCGGAAGCTGGCGCAGACACGTGCCTACATCCGCCGCAAGCTCGATGGTAAGGCAGTGGAGTAAATCTCACAAACCATTTGCGGCTGGGTCGTTGTAGAGCCTCGGCGTGTGTGGACGCGGCGAGCCTGGAATACGGGCGGTGGGCTGGCACGCAATTTGCCCCGATGCTCTTATGTCAGGGCAAGGTTGCCACAGACTGACGAATAGGGGGCCAGCGTGGCGCCTCGCCAAAGCAGAGGCCCTGCATGGCTGCGATTCTGGTCGTCGAGGATGACGCCATGATGCGCCAGACGCTGCGGGCTGCGCTGGAAGATGCCGGTCACGCCGTAGCGGAGGCGCCAGATGGGCAGCGCGGCCTCGCTCTGCTCTGCGCCGCGCCTGCGCCGCTGGTTGTGCTGCTGGATCATCTGATGCCGCTGCTGGACGGCGAGGGTGTGCTCGAACGAGTCGCTGCCGGCGGCGAGGAGCTGCGCCGCCATGCCTACGTGTTGATGACGGGAGCCGCAGACCACCTCTCGCCGCGGCTGGCGGTGCTGGTGGGGGAGCTGAACGTTCCAGTGGTAGCCAAGCCGTTCAGCCTTGACGCGCTGCTCGCCGCGGTCGCTGCCGCGGCACGTCGGCTCGGGGCATGAGGGCGCCCGCCAGAATCTACGCGCCGCCAGCCTTTAGGTCGGTGGAGAGGTTCTCGGTAGCTCGGCCGCCTGTCGTATACGGACGTCGCGGGTATGTGGCATCCCGTGGCGAGATCCCCGCACACGGCAGGCGGTCTCTCGATTTTCGGTCCAGTGCGGATTCCACCGCCCACGTGCCGCCTCATGCCATGCGCTGCTCCTTCGAGCTGACAGCCGCTTGCCTCCAGCGGTCCTCCTCCTGCGCACGCTACAATCATCATGTCTCAATTTGCCGCCTTGCCTGGCATGCGCTTTGCCTCTCGTGCCTTGAGCGCAGCCGAGACAACACCGGGGCGTGAGGATACGTCCCGCATCCCAGGAGGAAACCGCAGATGGCTACCGATACCGCGCCCGCCCCTGAGGGCATCGCCCAATCGCAGGGCACCGACTTCTACCTCACCGACGAGCTGCTCAGTCCGCGCGAGCGGGAGGTGCGCGACGCGGTGCGCGCCTTCTGCGATGCCGAGGTGATCCCCGTCATCAACGACTACTGGGAGCGCGCCGAATTTCCCTTCGAGCTGGTGCCCAAGCTCGCCGCGCTCGGCCTGACCGGCGCCAGCATCCAGGGCTACGGCTGCCCCGGCCTCAGTCCCCTGGCCACGGGCCTCATCATGCAGGAGCTGGCCCGCGGCGACGCCAGCATCGCCACGTTCTTCGGCGTCCACTCCGGCCTGGCGATGTCCTCAATCGCCATGCTCGGCTCCGAAGAGCAGAAGCAGCGCTGGCTGCCGGCGATGGCGCGCATGGAGCTGATCGGCGCCTTCGGCCTGACCGAGCCCACACACGGCTCGGATGCCGTGGCACTGGAGACCAGCGCCACCCGCAATGGCGAGTTCTACGTGCTCAACGGCGCCAAGCGCTGGATCGGCAACGCCTCGTTCGCCGATCTCGTCATCATCTGGGCGCGCGACACGGCGAACGGCCAGGTGAGCGGCTTCGTCGTGGAGAAAGGTTCGCCGGGCTATCATGCCGAGGTAATGAC